>CAZLXD010000157.1:0-7650 GCA_964563185.1 uncultured Chitinophaga sp. | reverse complement strand
TCGTTTGAAAAGTCTAATTATAGACTGTCTGAATTTTGGGGATACTTACAATAGTTGATTTAGTTTTATTGTTATGGGCAGGCAAAGTTGGCTTTTGCCCGCAAGAGGTAAAAGTAATAAGGGCTAAGGCGCAGGTCATACTGCGAAAAGAGGTTGAATTCATACCTGGTAGAGACGAATAAACAAACCGGCCCTTACAAAGTTTACTCGGTTACAACCAAAGTTTGTCCGGCTTTAATACTGTCTGCCTCCATATCATTCAGTTCGCGTATTTTCTCAACGGTTGTATTAAACTTTTGAGCAATGGAATACAAAGTATCCTTTTGCTGAACCTGGTAAGCGGCATTAGAATTGGTTATAGGGGCTAATTTAGACGGACCGTATATAGAGGACAACGATTTTAGGTAATCAGTATAGCTCATAGTTTTTGGGGCAGTTGCGCGCTTATCCTGTAAATAAAGTTCTTCACCTGCCACGGGCTGGTCGTTACCGCTCATCAGGTTTTTGTAATATAAATCCTTCAGGCGTATTCCCAGCTTCTGAGCTATGTCGCGCATACTTTCTTCGCCTTTTACAACGTACAACTTTTCTTCGCCTTTGCTCTTTTTAGGCTGAAGGAAAACAAATTCACCTTCCTTGAATTTTTCTCCGGACGACAAATCATTAAAAGCCAGTACGTGCAAATAGTCTATGTTATATTCAAAGGCAAACGCAAAAGGGTCTTCGCCTGCTTTTGCTTTTACTGCGCGCACGCCATTCACTAAGTAGGCTTCCCGCTCAGTCGGTTTTGCAGCTATATTCGGTTGGTTATTTTGGATGAGAGTTGCCGGGGTTGTTTCTTTATTGTTGGCCTGAACTGTCGGACTTCCATTGGCTTTGATAATTGCATATCCCACATTATCATAGTCGTGTAAGTTGTAGGTTTCAATATTACCAATTAAAATGGATGCGTATTTGGGGTTAGTGGCATACCCGGCTTCTTTTAAACCCAACGCCCATGCTTTATAATCACCGGCAGGAAGTTTGAAAAGATTTGAATAGCGAGAGCGGGTTAAAAGAAAGTCAGAGTGATCAGCATACGATTCTCTGGCCGTTTCATATACCCGAAAACATTCATTGGGTGCATCGTCATCCTGATGAAAACGCTTTCCAGTCCACTCATCTTTGCACTTTATTCCAAAGTGGTTATTTGCTTTTGTGGCCAGTTCCGATTTTCCGCATCCCGATTCCAGAATGCCCTGAGCTAATGTTATAGAAGCCGGAATGTTTGTCCGTACCATTTCCTCAATGGCAACATCCTTATACTTGGTTATATACTCCAAAATCTCCGGCTTTTGCTGAGCATAACCGGCTAATGAAAAAACAGAAAAAAGGGCAACTAATCCTTTGTGCATACAGCAGAATTTTCCAAGCACTAAAATATTGCCTGACCTACAGTAGTTGAACGCAATTTTCTTACGGAATGTTGTTCTTAAACGAGCTTTTGTGCAATATTTAAGCCATCGCGCACCGAGAGAATGACATTTTTAACACGCACATCTGCTTGTACTTTTTTGTTGTAGGCATCTATAGCAAGTGTATCCTTATCTTTTTTTTCGTCTACCACTTTCCCGCTCCACAAAACATTGTCGGCAATTATGTAGCCACCTTTTCTCACTTGATTAAACACCAGATCGTAGTAGTTTGCGTAATTGATTTTGTCGGCATCAATAAATACCAGATCCCACGTTTCGTTTAAAGTAGGAATTAACTCAAGCGCATTTCCTGTAAGCAGCTTTGTTTTTGTGGTAAGTCCGGCTTCAGCAAAATAGTTGCTCACCATTGGGCTCAATTCTTCGTTTATGTCAATGGTATAAAGCAAGCCGTCATCGGTTAGTCCTTGCGCCAGACAAATGGCCGAGTAACCGGTAAATGTTCCTATTTCCAAAACTCTTTTGGGCTGAATCATTTGCGAAAGGAGTGATAACAACTGGCCCTGCACATGCCCCGAAAGCATTTGCGGCATTTGAACTTTAAGGTGGGTTTCGCGTGATAACTTTTGAAGAAGGTCTTCCTCGGGAGAAGAATGCTGTGCAATGTAGTTTTCTAATTTTTCGGTGAGCAAATTCATATAAGGTTGCGCTTGCGCATTTCTTCCAAAATTATTTTAAACCAGAACGAATACTCTTCCGGGTTTTGGCTTATGTCTGTGAGTAAATCTTCTGTACTCATCCAGCGCACAGCATTTATTTCTTCTTTATTAAACTCGAACGCATCGTTATAGTTGCCGGTAAATACAGTATCATATTCCCATTCGGTAAGGTCGCTTTTTTCATCATAGGCCTTATAAATAAAATGAAAGGCTTCTTTTAGTTCCGTTCTGAAACCAAGCTCTTCAAACAATCTACGCTCAGCAGCAGCCTGAAAGCTTTCATCTTTGCGCGGGTGCGAACAGCAGGTGTTGCTCCAGATTCCCGCCCAGTGATATTTTGAGAGGGCTCTTTGTTGCACCAACATTTCACCTTTGCTATTAAAGATAATTACACTAATTGCTCTGTGGAGTAATCCCTTTTTATGGGCTTCTAATTTGCCCATGTAGCCGAGCACCTCATTTTGCTCATCTACCAGTACTACCGTTTCCTCTTTATTCAAATCTTCCATTACTTATTTTTTAAACCACTCCGAATACATTACATAATTATTGCCTATACGCTCTATAAGGTTTCGGAAGTTTTCCTTGTCAACTTCTTTCACTTTTTTGGCAGGTACACCGGCAAATATGCTGCCGGGCTCTACAATTGTATTTTCAAGAACAATTGCACCGGCTGCGATAATGGAATTTTCACCTATTACCGCATTGTCCATTACAATAGCGCCCATGCCTATTAGTACATTATCCTGAACGGTGCATCCATGTACTATAGCGCGATGCCCTATAGACACATTATTGCCGATGTTTGTTGGGGCCTTTTGATACGTGCAGTGAATGATTGCACCATCCTGCACGTTCACTTTGTTTCCCATTCTTATATAGTGAACATCGCCACGAACAACTGCGGTAAACCACACGCTGCAATTATCGCCCATTTGCACATCGCCTACCACGGTGCAGTTATCGGCCAAGTAACAGTCTTTTCCAAATTGCGGTGCTATTCCGTTAACAGGGAGAACAAGGGCCATTAAGTGCAAGATTAAAATTTTACTTCCACATCTAAATCCCAACCACCTTTCAGGGTATGTATGTCTTTAAAGGGAATATATTTTTCGGGCTGTATTTTCTGCTCCAAATCTCCGGTGTCCCATACTCCATTTGAGTTGGTATCTTCCAATACGCTGATGCGGTAATTACCAGCCGGAAGGTTTACAAGATTTTCTTCTACTGCTGATGTGTTGTGTACGGTAATTGTTTTAATGACTTCGTCAGATGAGTTGAGCAGTTTCACTACGTAATTTTTCGATACATCGGCCGCACTAATTTTTAGGTGGATGTTGCCATATTCTTCTTTGGAATTAGTTCTGAAGTTCCAACGAATTTCTTTGTTCCAAAAACCAAATATGTCCAGGAAGCAGGAGTCGGGAACAATAAGCGTGTATGTGGTTTTCTCCTTGCGGTCAAAGTTAACGTTCAATACTTGCGAAGTTTTTTCATCAATACCGAAATCAATATTCTGCAATTGAAGGGTAATAGAGTCTATAATTTGAGGCCTTTTAGAATTGTTTAATTCGATAACAGGTCGTGACAGATTTATTTTAAGCGAGCCATAAAGCGCTTGTGCAACGGCTAAAGAAGATAAATCTCTTCCTTTGTCTAAAATAAGTGATTGATTTACAATTGATAATGACTTTAATTTTCCTGAAAGTGCAGAATCTTTGTTCAGGAATTTCCACTCTAACCTCATGGTATCAACAAGTGTATCGTTTGCAGTTAGAAATAGTTCCGCTTGCTTAATGTAAGGATTTGAAAACCAAGCAATTATAGTATCTTTTGTGTTGTATTCAACTATTTTATACCCATTCTCCACCAATGCGCCATTCAATTTCAGCGATTTAATAGGTGCAGAATAGATAATGATAGCTTTGCCAGGCTCAACACTTTTAACACTTAACAGATTTACTTTCTTTTTCTTTTCAGCAAACGAAATAAGATTAAGTTGCTTAGGAAGAGAATCTGTTAAATCCAAAACATCATTTGCGAAGCCCACTCTCTCATTAGGCTGGTCATAGACGTAGTTGAAGTTTTGGTCTTTTAAAACGAACACTCGATACTTTGCCGCTTTAAGGTTTTGTATTTTATAGGCCCCCGAAGAATTTGTTTTGGTGAAGTATAATGGCTTACTGTTAAGTACGCCATTTATTGAATCTTCATGATAAAGCGAAACGGTGTAACCATCTGCGGCATTTCCATCTTCTGCAGCAATTATTTTACCGCTAATGGATTGAGAGTCGATATAGCTACCGGTTGAAAACACATACGTGAAGTTGGAGAGCAAGTTTCCCTGGTTTATATCCTTAATGTCATCGCCAAAGTTGATGGTGTAAGTGGTGTTGGGCTGAAGTTCCTCTTTTAATTTAATGGTTAGCGCCTTTCGGTTAGCCTTAATATCAGGTTTCTCTTTTGTAGATGGCGAAATAATTGTTTGGTTGAAACTGCTGTTGCCCTGTATAAACTCGTTAAACTCCAACCGGATTGTATTGCCTTTAAAGTTAATGGTTTTATCGGGCGGATTGGCCGCTTTAAGCTCGGGCGGGGTTTTGTCCTCAGGACCTCCAAGGGGTACGCTTTCGGTGGCGCAGCCATAAAGAATTACAGCGGCAGCAAGTAATGAAAGTAAGCGCAGTTGGTTTATCGCCTTCAAAGCTTGTTTTTAACGCCCCATATGCACCAGCAATACGGAAATATCGGCCGGAGACACCCCGCTTATACGGCTTGCCTGCCCAAGGGAGGTAGGTTTTATTTTTGCCAGTTTAAGCCGCGCCTCTATTGAGAGCGACTTTAGCTTGCTGTAATCATACCCGGCATCCAAACGAATATCCTCCAGGCGGTTCATCTTCTCTACCATTTCTACTTCCTTTTCAATATACCGCTCATACTTCATTTCTATTTCTGCACTCTCGGCAAACTCGCTGTCAAACCTATTGAGGTATTCATTTAGCTCGGGCAGAGACTTTCTGAGCAACCTCATATCTACCTGAGGGCGGGAGAGAATTTTATCCAGCTTAGTCCGTTGGCTGACTATGCCGGTTCCTGCTTGCTCCAAAGTAGCATTAATAGCCGAAGGCTCCACGCTGTAGTTCTCAAAATGCTTCCTAACAACGCTAATGGCCTCTCTTTTTTGCTTCACACGGGTAAGCCTGCTTTCGCTCGCCAGGCCCAATTTATGCCCTATTTCTGTTAGCCTGAGGTCTGCATTGTCCTGGCGCAGAAGTATGCGATACTCCGCACGGCTGGTAAACATGCGATAGGGTTCTTCGGTTCCTTTGGTAATCAGGTCATCAATAAGAACCCCTATATAGGCATCGGAGCGTTTTAAAATAAAGGGTTCTTCTTCCCTTGCTGCTTTGTGCGCATTTATGCCCGCCATAAGGCCCTGACAGGCGGCTTCCTCGTAACCTGTGGTGCCGTTTATTTGTCCGGCAAAGAAAAGGTTCTTTACCAACTTGGTTTCAAGAGTATGTTCCAGCTGGGTTGGCGGAAAGTAGTCGTATTCAATGGCGTATCCCGGGCGGAACATCTTCATGTTTTCAAATCCGGGAACTTCCTTTAAAGCTTTGTATTGAACATCCTCCGGCAGAGAGGTGGAGAAACCGTTGACATATATCTCCACCGTATTCCAACCTTCCGGCTCTACGAATATCTGATGGCGGTCCTTATCGGCAAAGCGGTCTATTTTGTCTTCCACGCTGGGGCAATAACGCGGCCCCAGGCCTTTTATTCTACCCGAAAACATGGGGCTTTTATCGAAACCCGTGCGCAGGATATCGTGCACCTTTTGGTTGGTATAGGTAACGTAGCAGGGGAGTTGATTGGTTGACTGGTTGATTGGTTGCCCCGAGAGCGGGTTTAGCCTGTGTGCAGTAGTTTTAAACTCCTCCGGCAGGGTATCGGGCAGGTAGGAAAACCCCACCACGTCTTCATCCCCTTCCTGAACTTCCATTTTAGAGTAATTGAGGCTGCGGCCATCAATGCGGGGCGGGGTTCCGGTTTTCATACGACCCGATTCGAACCCCAGCTCTACCAGCTGCTCGGTAATGCCATGGGCTGCCTTTTCGCCAGCCCTGCCCCCGCCAAAATTCTTTTCGCCTATATGAATAAGGCCATTCAGGAAGGTTCCGTTGGTAAACACCACCGATTTAGCCTCAATGTTTATCCCCATGGAAGTTCGTACACCGCACACTTTTTCGCCCTTTATTAACAGGCTACTCACCATATCCTGCCAGAAATCCACATTTTTAGTGCCCTCCAACATGCTTCTCCACAGACTTGCGAACATCATACGGTCGTTCTGTGTTCGGGGGCTCCACATGGCCGGGCCCTTGCTTCGGTTAAGCATACGGAACTGCACCATGCTCTTATCGCTTACTATTCCGGAGTAGCCACCCAATGCGTCTATTTCCCTTACTATTTGGCCTTTGGCTATCCCGCCCATGGCAGGATTACAGCTCATTTGGCCTATTACCTGCATGTTCATGGTAATGAGCAACACCGAGCTACCCATATTGGCCGCTGCAGCCGCAGCCTCGCAACCGGCATGGCCCGCACCTACTACTATTACATCATATTCCTTAAACACGCTGCAAACTTACTATGATAATTGATTATTGATAGCCCTTGGCTGTTCCACGTAGAACAAGCAAAAGTTGGTAGTAACTAAAAACGGACAGGTGGGGCTACTTTGTTCCACATGGAACATTTTGAGAATAGAGGGGAAAGGCCGCGCAGGGGGTTCAGATGTGCAGAGAAATGGAGGCGGTAGGGGTGGGCGAATAGAGCCTAGCTTGCCTTCCGGAACTTTTTAAAGCGCCCTAGCCATAAGTCTTCCATTTTTCGCATCTGTTCTTTTTGCATTTTAGATTTATCTTTATAGCCTAGCAGGTGTAACACCCCATGGAACATAACTCTTTGTAACTCAACCAAATACGCCTCTTTTTTATCCAATGTCCGATGTTTGATGCCCGATGCTTGGGAGCTGTATTTCTCGGCATTTTCCTCTACCCGCTCTATGGAAATGTAAATTTCACCCGAGAGTTTGTTTTCATCCTCGCCCAGCGGAAAGGTGATAATATCGGTATAGTGGTTGTGGTTAAGGAACTGCCGGTTGATGTTGAGCAGGTATTCATCGGAGCAGAAAACAAAGGTGAGCGTGCCGGGGTGGCGATGAGCGGAAGTAATTCGCTGCGAAATAAATTTTTTGAGCGCGGCTTTATCCTTGAGTGTAAACTTAACATCGGCAGTATGAAAGGAAATGGCCATAGCTTGTGTGGTGCCCAAAAGTATGTTTTCTCTTCTTATTTTACCGGGCGGATGAGAGCGGATTATATTTCTTACTTTTCGGGCGCGATAACTATTTTCACCGTACCATTAACTAAGCTAAAACACATTATGAAAAAACGTTTACTATCTTTTGCAGCAGTTCTCCTTCTTTTTGCAGGAGTTACTGTAAATGCCCAGCA
>CAZLXD010000156.1:4364-7712 GCA_964563185.1 uncultured Chitinophaga sp. | reverse complement strand
GCCCACATGTTCCGATTGGTTATCTTCAAAATAAGTGTAAATGGAATCCTGCTGCGCAAGTATGTAAGGCATGGCACCGCCAAGGCGCTGCTCACCGGCATACATTACGCCCACATTCAACCGCGCGTGGTCATTTATATAAAAGTACAACTGGGGCGAAACAGAATAGCGTTGCAGTTTGGCATAATCAGAAAACTTATCACCATTCCAATCCACCGCACGCTGGTTACGGTACAACCCCATAACACTGAACCCTACTTTTTTAAACCGTTGCGAAAGGTAAGCGCCTGCATCCACACTCAGGGTGCTTTCCATGTTAAACAGCACATCGTACACCGGTGTTTCATCCGGCTCGCGCGAAACTAAATTTATGACTCCCGCTATGGCATCGCCCCCGTATAACACCGAGGCAGGCCCTTTAATAATTTCAATCTGCTTTAAGTCCATGGGTGGTATTTGCGCAATGCCCAGTGCATTGGAAAGCCCGCCAAAAAACGGCAGGCCGTCCTTCATTAGCTGGGTATACTTACCATTCATCCCCTGCAAACGTATATTGAACAAACCCGAAGAAGCAGAAGTGCGCTGCACCTGCACCCCCGGTTGCTCTTTTACGGCATGCGAAATACTCGAAGGCTTATCAATGCTTCGCTCATTCATTTCTTCGTTGGCTACCACATCTACTCGCACCGGCAGGTTTTCGGCTGTTTGGTAATTGCGGGTGGTTACTATTACTACTTCCTCCAACTCTTCCAGTTGTGCATCAAGATAAACTTTGTGAACCGTGGAGGAAGCCTCTGGAAAACGGAACTTTAACTTTTTCCTGAAATATCCTACGGCAGAAACTATCAACGTCTGCTCACCCGTAGGAATGTCCGCTAGCTGAATATTGCCCAGTGAATCGGAATAAGCCACTAAATTAGAATCGGCCAGTGTTATGGTAACTCCCTCCAGCGGATTCCCCTCTTCTTTATCAAAAACCTGCGCGTTGAAAACGTGCTGCGACCATGCCGGATACAGGATTGCAACAAACACCCAAAGAAGCAGAAAACGCAATTTCAAGCAGTTAAATTTACACCGAAGATAGAAGACCCAACAAATAACACCTGATTTACCGAATATGCACAGTTCTATTTACTCTAACACCCATGCAACACCTGCGGGCTTATTTTCATCTGATTAGGGTAATTTCGTTGAACACAAGGTTCAGCTTTTTACCTTATTTTCACACGCTATTTTGATTAACCCTTGACACTCATTCTTCAATGAAGAAACTCTTACTTCCGTTAACTTTTCCCGTATTTGCTTCATTTACAGCGCTCACAGCCCAAATAACCGTAAACTCCAGTTTAAATGGTACCCAGCTATCAAACCTATTGGTTGGCTCGGGAGTTACCATCAGTAATCCGGTAATTAACTGTACTCAGGGAACTTTTATCGGTTCCGGAACTTTTAACGGAGGAACCGGTTCTAATCTGGGAATTAACCAGGGAGTAGTGTTGATGACGGGAGATGTTACCGCTATAGACACCAATTCGCTGGAACTGAGTAGCGTAACCGGTAACAATTTAAGTGATGCCCAGTTAGACGCTCTTTCGCCAAGTTTTTTTCCATCGCGCGACCGCTGCATATTGGAGTTCGATGTTATTCCACTTGGAGACACTCTTCGGTTTAAGTACGTTTTTGCCTCGGAAGAATACCCGGAATATGTTTGTTCCAGTTTTTCAGATGTGTTTGGTTTTTTTGTAACAGGCCCTAACCCCGGTGGTGGTAATTATACCAATCAAAATATTGCTGTAGTTCCGGGCACTACACTTCCGGTATCTATTAATACCATTAACAGTGGCACCCCCGGTGGATTGTATCCACCAAGTGGTTGCCAGTCATTGGCATACTCTTCACTATACGTGGATAATTCAACCAGCACATCGCTTGTTTTCGATGCCTTCACAACTATTCTTACCGCAAAAATTGCTGTAACTCCTTGCCAAACGTATCACTTAAAGCTGGCCATAGCCGATGTATCGGACCAGGCTTTCGACTCAGGGGTATTTTTGGAAGCAGGCTCTATTACCTCTACCAATGTTACCGTAAAACCTCAAACAGCCTACGGCACCGGTTTTCAGAACGCGGTAGAAGGATGTGTAAATGGAGAGTTCCGTTTTGTTATAAACCCTCCCCTGCAAAACAACTACACTATTAATTATACCATCGGAGGCACCGCTACTAACGGGGTGGACTATACCGCTATTACCAACTCTGTTACTATTCCAGCAGGCGATACAGTGGGCACTGTAAATATCAACGCGTTAAGCGATGTACTGATGGAAGGCAACGAAACCATTAAACTTTATCTGCTAAACCCCTGCAATAACCTGCCATACGACAGCGCTACGCTTATCATTCAGGACTCTATATATGCCGATGCTACCGCTGACCGCTACTTTATATGTGCCGGAGAAAGTGCCGTGCTTATTGGCCAAGGAGGATTAACTTACCAGTGGGCCCCCGCCACCGGATTATCCAGCACTACCGCCCAAACTACGGTAGCCACCCCCACCGTAACCACCACTTACAGCATGACAGCCTCTATTGGAGGTTGCATAGGCCGCGATACATTAACCATACACGTAAGCAACCCCAACTTTACGGTTGATGCCGGCCCAAACCAAACTATTTGCGCCAATCAAAGTGTGCAATTGCAGCCGGTTATTACGCAGGGAGGTGCCCCTTACACTTACCAGTGGTCGCCTACTACTTACATGGCTGCAGGTGGTGCCACACAGCAAAACCCTGTAGTAACTCCGCTGCAAACCACTACTTATAAGCTTACTGTTTCTAGCGCCAATGGATGCACTTTAACAGATAGTGTTACCATTACTGTTTCAGGTGCCGGACCACCGGTTATTGCCAGTGTTACACCCTCTGTTATTTGTGCGGGAGATCAGGTGCAATTAGATTTCACCTCCTCTCCTACTTCGTGCTCGGTAAACTATGTGGGCTGTGGCGGGGTTGATAAAATGGATTCGGTGGGTGCACCTTTTTTAACTCAAACAGGCAGCCCCACCACCAACGTAACCGTGTACGGCAATTATTATAAGAGTACCCGGATGCAGTTGATTTATTCTGCTGCCGAGCTTAACGCAGTGTTTGGCGGTGGCGGAACCATAAAATCGCTGGCATGGCAAGTGGGAACCTTTAACAGCAACGCCACGCTGGAAGCTTTTACCATTAAACTGAAGTGTGTATCACCTGCGCAAACCACACTTTCTACCTGGGAAAGCGGAATGAAAACCGTATTCGGCCCTAAACTCTACACCCCTATTGCCAGTTGGAACAATCACAACCTTG
>CAZLXD010000156.1:0-4264 GCA_964563185.1 uncultured Chitinophaga sp. | reverse complement strand
GTATTCGGCCCTAAACTCTACACCCCTATTGCCAGTTGGAACAATCACAACCTTGACTCGCTTTACGATTGGGATGGCGTATCAAACATAGTGATGGAAATCTGTTTCTACAACCCGAATACGTTCAGCAACTTTAATAACATGATGGTGTACAGCACTGTTCCAAACAGTGTTATTTACTCGCGTGCCAACACCGACCAATGCGGCATAACCGGCACCATTACCAGTTCCAACCAACGTCCTAAATTGAGAATGCGCCTATGCCAGCCGGTTTATTCCAACTTCACCATAGCCTGGACACCCAGCACAGGGCCAAATGCGGTTTCTAACCCGGCTATAAAGAACCCTACAGCCAACCCGCTTACTACTCAAACTTATCAGGTAACCGTGTCGCAGGGCGGTTGTAGCGGAAGCGGTTTTGTAACTGTAAATGTTGATACCAGCGTAAAAGTGAATACAGGTCCCGATAAGTCTTTCTGTACCGGACAGCCTGTTCAGTTAACAGGGACTCCTTCGGGCAGCCCGCTGCCGGGGCAAAACTTTTCTTACCAATGGAAAGTTATTCCGGCAGGAACAGTGGTAGGTATTACACAAACTGTTACAGTAAACCCAAGCGCACCCACTACTTACGTAGTAACCATGACCGGTGGCCCGTGCCCCATTTACGACACCATCAGCGTTTTTATTGGTGCCCTTGGAATAACACATACCGCTACCAACATTAGTTGCAACGGAGCTAACGATGGCAAAATAAAACTTACAGCCAGCGGCACTGCTCCTTACAGTTTTCAGTGGAGTACCAATGCTTCAACAGGCAATATTGATTCTGCCATAAACCTGGCTCCCGGCACTTATTATGTAACAGTTACTGACGGTCAAAACTGCGTGGGAAGAGATACTATCATTATTACTGAACCATCGGCAGTTACCTTTACTTCATCGGTTACCACTGTTTTGTGCAATGGTGGCAATAACGGTTTAATTGCGGTAGCGCCTTCAGGCGGAAATGGTTCCTACAGTTTTGTGTGGAGTAACGGGGCACCAAGTAATGATACTGCTTACAACCTTACTGCCGGAAACTATCAGGTAACCGTAAGTGACGCTAACAGTTGTAGTGCCACGGGTACCTTTAACGTAACTCAACCTGCTGCCCTTGCATTTAACCCTGCACAAACAAAAGACATTCGTTGCTTTAACGGGAACGATGGGTTTATCATTGTTTCAGCAACAGGGGGAGCATCGCCTTACAACTACGCCTGGAGCCATAACCTTACGCTGAACCAGCCTAACGCTACCAACCTTACTGCGGGTAACTATACCGTAGTGGTTGCCGATACCAACAATTGCACCATTAGCCAAAACTTTACCCTTACGCAACCTGCCAACGGGTTAACTGTGAGTGC
Organism: uncultured Chitinophaga sp.; assembly: GCA_964563185.1. Lineage (GTDB taxonomy): Bacteria > Bacteroidota > Bacteroidia > Chitinophagales > LD1 > Bog-950. Next base: position 2,861 of record CAZLXD010000156.1, on the reverse strand, counting down.
CGCTACTGTGACCGATGCTACTTGCTTTGGTTACAGCGATGGCTCAGCTACTATTAATGCCGCAGGCGGTGCAACTCCTTACACTTATTTGTGGAGCGCCAGCGCCAACAACCAAACCACACAAACAGCCACCGCACTTGCCGCGGGCACCTACGACTACACCGTTACCGATGATAGTTTGTGTACCGCCATTGGCTCGGCTATTATTAATGCACCTGCACAGATTCAGGTGAGTGGTGTTGTTACCAACGTGTTTTGTAATGGCAACAGCGATGCCAACATTAACGTAACTACCACTAATGGGGTTGCACCTCTTTCTTATGCGTGGAACCCTACAGGGCAAACCAGCGAGGACATCATCAACATTCCCGCGGGAACATACACTATAACGGTAACCGATAATACTTCCTGCTCGCAGAGTGCATCGTTTACAGTTACGGAACCTCCTCTGCTTGTTTTAAATGCACCCACCATTACCAATGTTTCGTGCTATGGTGGCAACAATGGTATAATTACCGCCAACCCTGCCGGAGGAACAGGATCTTACACTTATACCTGGAACCCGTCAGGCAACACACAAACTGTTAACGGGCTTACTTCGGGAACTTACAACATTACGCTAAGCGATGCCAACAGTTGTTCCGTTACCGATTCTTATCAGATAACCGAGCCGGTTGCTCCTTTGGCTTTTGGAACGCCTATAGTAGTGGATGTACTTTGCAACGGTGCTGCTACGGGTTCTATAACTGTAAGTGTTACTGGCGGAACAACAGTATATACATACTCGTGGAGCCACAACAATCAGTTAAACAACTCCGTTGCCTCATCGCTGTTAGCCGGAACCTATACAGTTACGGTTACCGATGCCAACAGTTGTACTTTAACTTCCACTTCTACCATTACACAGCCATCGGCTATTACTTTTAGTAATCCCATAGTTACCGATGTAAGTTGCTTTGGTTATACCGATGGAGTTGCAGAAGTAACACCAACAGGCGGTGCCGGCAGTTATACTTATGCATGGAACGGCACCCCGGGGCTTAACCCGCAATCGGGCCTTGCCGCTGGTGCATATATGGTAGTGGTAACAGATGGAAACAGTTGCACGGCATCTACCTCTGTTACCATCAGTGAGCCTTCTGCGCTTTTGGTTAGTCCGCTGGTTACCGATGCTGCCTGCTATGGTTCGCCAACCGGAAGTATTGATGCTAACCCATCGGGCGGAAACACTCCGTACACTTTTGTATGGAACGACAACCAGAACCAAACCACTCAGGTAGCGGTAGCTCTTTTTGCAGGAACTTACTTGGTAACAGTTACAGATAACACCGGCTGTAGCGCCAGCGCTCCTGCTTTGGTAAATGAACCCAGCGATTTATTGTTTAACCTACAGACTACACAGGTAAGTTGCCCAGGCGATGCTGACGGAACAATAACTGTAACCGCGACAGGAGCTACTCCGCCTTACAACTATTCGGCTACGCAGGATGGAGCGAACTTTGTATTTGCCACGAACGGAGTAATAGAAAACCTTGCCCCGGGTTACTATGCCGTGATAGTTTCAGACAATAACGGTTGCACCAAAGTAGATACTGCCTTTGTGCCGGATGCCATTTACGACAACTTTACCCTTACTACCGATTCCACTTCGTGCTATGGCCCTGCCTATGCCGATGGGGAAATACATGTAACCGGATTAACCGTGGTAAATATGCCTTACCAATACTCGCTGGATGGTGGGCCTAATCAGTTTTCGGGCGACTTTTACTTTGTGAGCGCAGGACCGCATGTAGTAGTAGCCACTAACAACTTTGGCTGCACCACTACACTGAATGCCGTAGTGCCTGAGCCTGCCCCGGCCACTGCCGAAGTATTCCCCGGTGATACCACTATTGAGTTGGGAGAAACTATTCAACTGTCTTCTACCTTCGGGCCATATCCTACCTCTACCATTGAATCGTACTTGTGGACTCCGTCTACCGGGTTAAGTTGTATTGATTGCCCTAACCCGTTGGTAAATCCTTACAACCGGTTAACAGAATACACTTTAACCATTACCTACAACGACCACTGCGTAGTCAGCTCTTCGCTTACGGTTATTGTAGATAACAATCTGGAAGTGTTTATACCTAATTCCTTCTCGCCTAACGGTGACGGTAACAACGATGTGTTTACCATTTACGGGCAGGGAATTAAAGCGGTTGAACTGGATATTTTTAACCGCTGGGGAGAAAAGATTTACGAAAGCAACAGCCAGTTTGCCGGCTGGGACGGAACCTACAAAGGAGCATTGCAAAACCCCGGAGTATATGTTTACAATGTAAAAATTACCTTCCTGGATAACCGTACTAAGGAAAGAACCGGAAGCATTACCATACTGCGGTAATAAATACCTCTTGTTTTATAAAAAGCGGGTTGCGGTGCAACCCGCTTTTTGTTTTTCTACATCTACATTAAAAGAAAATTATAACTGAATTGATTTTAGGTTATATCTTAGACTGCCATTGAACAAGCTAACTATGGGAAGAATATTACCAATTGCCTTATCTGTCTTTCTGCTGTGCTGTTCCTCCCGCACTATATCGCAAATAGCTGTTACCACCAACAACAACGGAAATCAACTGGCGCAAACCCTTGCAGGCACAGGGGTTACCATTTCAAATGTGCAAATGAATTGTCCCGCACTTTCGGCAGGAACATTTTCCTGTACTAATTGCAATGTGGGGATGAGCAACGGTATTGTGCTTACCACCGGTGATGCGCAATTGGTGGCTGGCCCTAACAATTTGGGCTCGCAGGGCTTAGATAATTTAGCCCCCGGAAACAGCCAGTTGAACGGCCTTGCCGGTGCCACTACTTAC
>CAZLXD010000155.1:0-7740 GCA_964563185.1 uncultured Chitinophaga sp. | reverse complement strand
TTACGGTTTCATCAAAATCGCAATCGGCAAAAATGATGGTCGGATTTTTCCCACCCAGCTCTAATGAAAGCTTTTTAAACATTGGAGCAGCAGTAGCAGCAATACGTTTTCCGGTTTCGGTTCCTCCGGTAAACGAAATAGCTTTAATTCCTTCGTGCTCCACAATGGCCTGGCCTACTTTACTTCCCAAACCATGAACAATATTCAAAACTCCCTTTGGCAAACCGGCTTCTATACAAACCTGCGAGAGAAGATAGGCAGAGTAAGGAGTAATCTCACTTGGCTTTGCTACCACACAATTTCCTGTGGCGAGAGCAGGCGCAATCTTCCAACTGAAAAGATAGATGGGTAGGTTCCAGGGAGAAATGCAACCCACCACACCAATCGGTTGGCGAAGTGTATAGTTAACTCCAACACCCGGCATCTGATGACTCTCTGAGGCGAAGTGTTGAACAGCCGAAGCATAAAAACGAAAGTTGGAAACAGCTCTTGGAATATCCACGGCACGGGCAAGCTTTACCGGCTTACCATTATCTCTGCTTTCAGCCGCTACAAATTCATCCATTCGTTTTTCAATACCATCGGCAACGCGCATAAGGATTAACATGCGTTCTTCCAACGGAGTTTTGCTCCAACTTCCAAATGCGTTTCTTGCTGCTTCAAAAGCTAACTGAACATCGCGTTCATCGCTGTCGGGGCAAAGCGAATACACTTGGCCGGTGGCGGGTTCAATATTATCTATGTATGTTCCGGAAACGGGAACGGTTAGTTCACCGTTGATGTAATTTCTTAATTCCACAAAAATTCAGTTACACAATTCTACGTAATTTGTTTTCAAAAGCCTTTAGCAGGTTTATTTTTATCCAATGTCTTTACAAGCCACCATTAAGCGATACACTATTATCATTGAAAAACTACAGCGGAAAACATTTCCGTCAGCACAGGTAATTTTATATACGCTACATGAAGAAGGCTTGAAAGTCTCTGAAAGAAGTTTGGTTCGTGATATTACCGCCATACGAAATGAGTTTGGCATAGATATACAATACGATAAAGCGCGGAATGGATACTTTGTTAACCATGAAAACACCATAAACTTTGAGTCGTTTGTCAGGTTTTTGGAAATAGTGAATACAGGCGATTTGTTGATGCAAAATCTAAAAGAGAGCAAAGAAGCCCTGAAATACATTTCGTTTGATGCCGAAGGGAGTTTAAAGGGTGTTGAGCATTTAAAACAGCTTTTGATTGCAGTAAGAGATAAAAACAGAATCGCGTTCAGACATTTTAACTTTCAAACAAGGAAAACCAAAAAATATGCTCTTGAACCGCATTTGCTAAAACAGTATGATAACCGGTGGTATGTAATAGGTAAGTTAAAAGGGCAAAATGAATGGCGCACTTTCGGTATAGACCGTATTGAAGAACTTGAAGTATTAAAAGAGAAGTTTGCTGAAGACAAACAGAAAAATATACAGGAACTTTTGGGGCAGGTAGTGGGCTTAAATTTTTCCGGTGGCAAAAGAGAAACTGTGAAAATTGCCGTAAAATACCCCCAGGCAAGTTACATTAAAACGCTGCCGTTTCATCCATCGCAGGAAATTGAAAGCGAAACCGAAAATGAAGTTGTTTTCAGTTTGTTTGTTATACCCAACTTTGAATTGATTCAGAAAATTTTGGTTCACGTTGAATATGCGAAAGTGCTTGACCCAAAATGGTTGAGAGAGGAGGTGAAAAATCATTTAACTAAAACGCTTAAAAATTATGAGTAAGGGTGATTACAAAGTGCCATTTATTTATGCTAAGGATTTAAAGAAAAAATATAGCATTGAAGGACGCTTCTATAAATTAAAGGAGCAACGTGATTTAAGTTTTCGTAGTTTATTGATGATTAAAAAGATTAACCCGGAAACAGATAAAAAGCTATCGGTTGTAATGTTGAATCCTGGTGGCTCTATACCACTGGGGTTGGATTTTACGGAGAAGACAATTTCGTATGCAGAAATGTCAACCTTAAAAAATATAGCACTTGTTCCAACACGACCTGATATTGCACAGTATCAGATAATGAGGATAATGGAAGAATTAAATTTTACTGAGGCTTCTGTTATCAATTTATATGATGTTAGAGAAACAAAAAGTAATAAAGTGAATAAAGGTACGATTGACAAACGAGTATCTATATTCTCAAAAGAAAGAGAACAAGAATTACAGAGCTATATCTCGGAAAATACTACTGTAGTAATTGCTTGGGGGAAACTAGGAAATGGTACGAAGGACTTTGCATGTGATGCTTATAAAGCGGTGGAAAAACTACGTGCAAATATTTTTGAGGTTAAACAAGGTGATTACTTTCAATATCCAAGTCCACCAGTTCAAGATTTAAAACGCAAATGGCTTGATACTATCGTTTATAAACTTAAAGAGAACCAGTAAGTAAGATTACGAGGTTCTCCGCCACACTTTGGCGTTCATTCCCCTTACGTTTGCATAAAAACGTAACAGAGAAAAGAAAGCCTCCATTCTGCAATTCACCTGAAGTTTAAACAGGTAAACTTTTGGATGACAGTTTCAGGGATAGAGTTTCTGCTTTTTTTTTCTGAGAATACAAACAGATAGTTACGGTTTAGAGAGAATTAGCACGGCAACCCTATGAAAAATTCAAAACTCTATTTGGTAGGCACTTTCGATACGTACGAAACCGATGATGTCCCAAATGCAAAATCGGAGTTACTCAAACTCATTAACAAAACCGACAAATGGCCTTGCGACATTGTTATAGTGCAAAGCGAGGCAGGCAATGGTTCAACGCATCTGCTTCATGCCGCACTCAAAGAAATTGAAACGCAAGGTCGACATGCAACCTTTGTGTATTCCGAAAAACTACTTCATGCACACGAATTTTACTGTACGGCAAAAGGCAGGTTTGTCCATAACGCAAGAATACAAGTAAGTACAGAGTTTCTTCTGATAGATGGCTGTCAATACTGCAAGGCAAACCCCATTTATCACGATTTCTTTGTCGGGCTTTTGAGATCCTCAATCAAACGAGGGGTAAAGATTATTCTATCGGCACGAAAAGGAAGCGCCAAGCAGTTGACTAAAGATTTTTCGAATTACCATGTTATTACTTCTGGATTTCCCCCGCCACTTGCTGTTTATAACATTATAAATAGGCTATTCAATTCAAATAATAACTACTGGAAAGAGCACTTTACTACAGAAGAAACACAAGTCAGAGCAATTTGTGCATTCGCCAACCAATCTTACAAATCAGTAAGACTTTTGGAAAACATAGTGTTAACCTTTTTGGCAAATCTCCATCTCGGAAAAATAACACTTCAACATGATAACATAGAAGACGTAATTGATAACTACGTAAAAACCTTCAAAAACAAGTGTCATTAAAACAATTCAGCACTAAGAAGGTGTTTGGGGTGAGTTCACCATTTATATAGTTGAGAAGTTGAATCATTTTTTGTGCCCCTTAATACTATACCACAGAATAAAAACATAACAGGGCACCATCAACCAGTATGCCTGCTGATGGCCTATGCCCGGCATATCAGAAAACTTACCCCATACGAGCGGTAAAACAGCCCCACCTGCTATGGCCATAATAAGCAATGCTGAACCTGTTTTGGTAAATTTTCCCAGACCGCTTATAGCTAACGGCCAAATAGCCGGCCACATAAGTGCATTGGCCAAACCAAGCAGCGCAATAAACAACACCGATGTAAAACCCGATGTAAAAATGGCTGCCACTGAAAAAACAATACCTGTTACAGATGAAACCGCCAGTGCATTTGATTGCGAAATAACCCGGGGAATAAAAACAATACCTAAAACATACCCCACCACCATAGCACTTAATGTATATGAGCCAAAAACTTTTGCCTGCTCCAGGTTAATTCCCTGCGATTGCCCGTACAGGCCAATAGTATCACCGGCCATTACTTCAACTCCTACATAAAGAAACAGGGCAATTACCCCGAACACCAGATTAGGAAACTGAAACACGCTGGTTTTCCCTTCTCCTGCTTTTTCGTCTATACTTTCCTCTTGCTTTTCAATTTCTGGCAAAGGTGAAAACTGAACAAGCAATGCCAGCAGTACTAAAGCTGCCCCCATTAGTGAGTAGGGGGTAATAACCCGGCCTGCCAGTTCATTTAGCTTTACTGCACGGGCGGCATCGTCTAAAACTTTTAAATCTGCCTCAAGGGTTGATGCATCGGCAAGAATTATGGCACCCATAACAATAGGTGCCAGCACACCGGCCACCTTGTTACAAATACCCATAATGCTTATTCTTCGGGCAGCACTTTCTATTGGGCCGGCAATGGTGATATAGGGATTTGAAGCAGTTTGCAGTAATGAAAGCCCGGTTCCTATAACAAAAAGTCCGGCCAGAAACAGGGAATATTCTCTGCTCTGCGCAGCGGGTATAAAAATAAAAGCACCACCTGCCATCACCAGTAATCCCAACATCATTCCCTTCTTAAACCCTGTTTTTTCGAGAATGAAAGAAGATGGCAGCGCCATAACAAAGTAGGATATGTAGAACGCAAAAGCCACTAATTGCGATTGAGCGGTACTAAGTTCACAGGCAATTTTTAAGTACGGGATAAGCGTAGAATTAAGCCATGTTACAAATCCGAAAATGAAAAAGAAAATACCGAGGATAACGGTGGCTATCAGTGCTGTGTTTTTGTTTTGCATTAGTGCAGTTTAGGGTAAAGCTATTATCCGGCAGAATATTTTATCAAAAACTATTACCAAAGTTTCGCTTAGTGGATTGTGGATTGTTGGTTAGCTGTATGCGGGCCAACTTTGCTAATGTGATAATCCTTGTAATCTTCTTTAAATGTATCAATAATACTTCTATCGCTGGGGTCAGGGAGCAGGCGCACCCATACCATTAGGTAAAACCACAAATACCAACGAACAGAGGCAGTAATATAAGCCGGTGGTTTGGGTAAGTGAAACGTATTCAGCAGCAAATCATCAAACAAGGCGAAGTAAACCATGCGGCCCATTGGCTTCATCCATGTAGGATACCAGCGCGAAGCAAACTCATCGGCTAAAGATTCAACAACTGCTTTGCCCGCATCGGTGTAAGCAAAATTTTGTTGCTCAAAATTTTCGTAGAAAATCATGGCAGCATTTTCATCGGTAGGGAAATCTTTTATCAGCAACATGTCGCCCACCATGCTCCAAAACAAAAACAAGGCTCGAGTTTCCTTTTTACTGAATATGGTTTTGCCGGTCAGGAACCTACTCATACGCAAAGGTTCGCACATCAAGGTAGCCAGCGTGTAAAGATTCTGCTCATTGGTAATTGCAAAGTGAGAGTGAATCCTATTCAACTGCTCAGCTACTTTTCTTCCTTCTTCATTATTTCCATGTCGGAAAAATTCACCGAAGAACAATAGTGTATCGTTATTTCGCTTGCGGGCATTTGTAACTATTCCGCCTTTCCCTCCGCGATACAATACTTCCGCTATGGAAGGCACTGCCGCATGCCGTGCAAACGCCACCGAAAAAAGCGAGTGGGTAAAAATGGGTGTGGCATAGCGCACTTCAAACGCCAGATGATTGATTTCCTGAAAATCTCTCTCCGCCTCCAGTGCAGCTATTCGCTTGCGCGCCCAGTATGGATTTAGAAAGTTCAAGGAATTAGTTTGGGTTATAAACTACCGGTTCGTCCGCCATCTACGGGAACATTTATTCCATTGATGTAAGCTGCTGCAGGCGAAGCCAGAAAAGCTACCGCTGCCGCCACTTCTTCGGGCTTGCCAAAACGTTTCATAGGAATTTCATTCAGCATTTCGCCTTTTACCATTTCGGTTTCCCAACCGGTTTTATCGGCCTTGTTTTTAATAATGCTTTGTAGTCGCTCGGTTTCGGTAGCGCCCGGCAACACGTTGTTTACCGTAATGCCAAATGCACCTAGCTCATTCGCCATTGTTTTGCTCCAATTAGCCACCGCTGCGCGAATAGTGTTGCTTACCCCCAAGTTGGGCAATGGTTGCTTTACGGAAGTAGAAATAATATTCACGATTCTTCCGTAACCATCCTTCTTCATTCCTTCTGCAAACATTTTAGTGAGCGCATGATTATTAAGCAGGTGAGCCTCAAAAGCAGCCACAAAATCTTTTTCTTCCGCATCACTAATTTTTCCCGAAGCCGGACCCCCTGTGTTGTTCACCAATATGTGATAGGTTTTGTTGGTCTTTTTTAAATGTTTGCTTACTGCCGCTTTTACCTTTTCCGTATTGGAAAAATCTACCGCTAAAAAATCGTGCTTCTGCTCTCCATTGCCTATAAAACTAAGGTCAATCATCCCCTGTACCAAAGCTGCTTCATCGCGCCCTACAAGCGTTACATTTGCCCCCAACTTTGCCAATTCAATAGCCACTGCTTTTCCAATTCCTTTGCTGCTTCCGCCTACAAAGGCATTCTTGCCGGTCAGGTCGAGATTCATCTTTTTATACTTGATTTAGTGAATGGTTAATTAGGTTGATTGTGTTAGTTGATTTTCAAATTTACATTTACCGTGTAAACTTACTAAACCAATCAACTCATTTACTCAATCAACTAATCTCTGAATTATGGCTATAACCCGACCATTCAATTTCAAACAATGGATTGATGAACACCGTCACCTGCTTAAGCCACCGGTAATGAACCAAGTGGTGTACAAAGGCAACGATGACTTTATTATTATGGTAGTAGGCGGGCCTAACAAGCGCAAGGATTTTCATTACAACGAAACGGAAGAGTTTTTTTATCAGTTAGAGGGCGATATGCTTTTAAAAATTGTGGAGGATGGAAAGGTGGTGGACGTACCAATTAAAGAAGGAGAAATTTTTTTACTGCCTGCGGGAACTCCACATTCACCACGCAGATTTGAAAATACGGTTGGTTTAGTAGTTGAGGTTACCCGCCCTAAAGATGTGCAGGATGGTTTTCAATGGTACTGCGAAAGCTGCGGCAACAAATTGTATGAAGAAAAAATGCGCGTAGATGATATTGTGAAGGACCTGCCGGGAGTAATGGAGAAATTTTACGCTGACGAAGAGTTGAGAACTTGCAAGAAGTGCGGAACAGTTTTAGAGCCACCGAAATAGAAATGCAAAGCACAGGAAACAGAGTAGTATTAGTGCTGTTGACAATGGTCACTGCCATTGAGCTATACAGTGAGTATTGCCATTTAAAAGAGGTGATGTTTTTTACAAAGCCTCTTATCCTTCCGCTAATAGCTGTTTATTTTTCAACCGGTAACCACAAGCCGGACAGCAAAGTTTTGAAATTGATGTTGGGTGCATTCATGTTTTCCTGGTTCGGAGATGTTTCACTAATGCTTACACCCGAAGCCCCTACCGATACCGAACTGATGGGCATACCTAAAAGCAAATATTTCTTTTTGGCCGGTTTAGGTTCTTTTCTGGTAGCACAGCTACTTTTTATCTTCTCTTACAGAAGATGTGTGTCATCAGCCACAAGCAAAGTGAAACCTCTATGGTTTTTACCCTTTTTTGCTTACTGGGTTTTAATGTTGGGAATTGTGCTGCCTCCGCTAAGTGTAAATGAAGAAAAAAGCGCTGCTGTAATTCCTGTAATACTATATGCTACAATACTCATTTCAATGACAGCAATAGCTATGACGAGGCTCGGAAGAACCAACCAACGAAGCTTTCTGCTAACACTCTTGGGGGCCTGTATTTTCGTGTTATCCGACTC
>CAZLXD010000154.1:6431-7752 GCA_964563185.1 uncultured Chitinophaga sp. | reverse complement strand
TTGGCAATACTGTACTCCTTAGTTAAGGTATCTATATTATCAATACCCACAGTGCTGAATTCGTTGGTTTTAGCAAAGTATTCATTCTTACGGGTAACAATCTTATACTTCTTATTCTTCTCTACTTCAAAATAGAAGTTTGGATTACTGTTCATGTAGTAAACTGTCTTCTCCATACCGTTCGGATAAACTTCCACCAATGTTACACTGGCATCGTTTACACCAACACCAGGCTTGTTTTCCTCCGTAAGTAATCCTTTCAGAATAAATGTAGCCTTACGGATGTTGATGTTATTATTAAGGGTATCCTCGGTATCGAGGCCTACTGTGGTAACAGCCTCCACTTTGGTAGTAAAGCCCGGACGCTCTACCTCAACCAAGTAATCTGTTTCGGGCTGAAGTTTAAAGAAGTAAGAACCATCTCTTCTACTGGAGTCAATTGAAACCAAAATCTTAGAGCCATCCGGAGCTTTGCGGTAAAGTTTGAAAGTTGCTCCTTCAAGGGCGCCACCGCCTTCGTTGCCTTCCTTAAAGGCAATACCCTGAACGGCATACTTCAAATTACTCCATGTATAAATGTCATCTGAAGCAGTTTTAATGCCATTTAAAGGAACACCCCCTGCGCGGTTCGAAACCAAAAAGCCTCTCGTTTGATCTGTACTACGTGAGTAATAAAGGTCATCAGTACCCGAGTTAACTGGAATACCTAGATTGGTAACCGCACTCCATGTCAGATCAGCATTCTCCACACTACTGAAAATATCCAATCCGCCATAGCCCGGGTGACCATCAGAACTAAAATAAAGAGTAGATGTACTATCATTGAAGTAAGGAGTCAATTCATCTCCTGCAGTGTTGATAGGACCAATAACCGGCTTAGGACCTACAAATGCCCCTCCGGGTTCACGGGTGAAATACCAAATATCCATACCACCGCTTCCACCGGGGCGGTCAGTAACAAAGTAAATCATTTCCATACCATCGCGCGCACTGCGTACTGTGGGCTGTGTAGCAGTATATCTTTCCTTTTCATTAATTGGGTCAGGAATGCGTGTTACATTGCTGAAAGTTCCGTTGCTGTGGTCAGCTACAAAAATATTGCAGAGCGAACGGTCATCATCCAGTTCAAGGCACTTGGTAAAGTAAAAGCGGCTCAGGTCGCTGTTAAAAGCTCCATTACCTACAATGTACCCATCACTGTTAATGTCCTCATTCTCTATAGCCTTACCTTTGCTCCAATCATTGCCGGCCAGATTGGTTTTGTATATCTGATAAACTCTCTTTGACTTGGCTCCCTTCACAAATACAAGGGTATCGCCTG
>CAZLXD010000154.1:0-6421 GCA_964563185.1 uncultured Chitinophaga sp. | reverse complement strand
TACCTTCATAGCGGAATAATACATCACATCTTCTCCTACACCGTAAGGCCCGCCTTCATTATACGAACGGTTTACTCCAGGACCTGCATTTACTATTTTTACTTTTGCCTTTAGCTTGTTGTTGCGGGCAAATTCGCAGCCATCCATTTCCCGCTTAGCTAACGTAGGCAACAAATCGTTTTCATCTTTAGCAGTGTATTCTTTTTTGAATTTGTTCAAATATTCGATTGCCTTATCGTATTTCCCATTGCGGTGTAACACTTGGCCGTAATAAAAGCCCCCCTTGTTAAACAACACCTGGTTTTCCTTTTCCCATTTCTTAGTATTAGTCTTTTCACCAGGCTGCATTGAGTAGAATTTCTCAAAAAAAACTTCAGCACCTTCATAATCACGTGACTGCAAAAGCGACATAGCCAGCCAAAAAGTACCATAACGGCTGGTAGAATCCTGCCTTACCGCATCACGGTAGTATTCAGCAGCCGTATAGAAATACGATTCCGCATAAAATTTATCGGCAATCTTTAGTTGTGTTCCGATATTCTTAGAATGTGTTTTGGCTTTCTGCGCATAGCTAGTTACGCTAAATAACAGTGCAAACAGAGTCAGGGTAAAAATCTTCTTCATTCCGGTGGATTTTAAGTGTCCTTATTACTTATTTAAAAAAACCTGCACCGTTGATGCGCAGGTTTCCTTCTAATTAATGCTTTATAAACAGATTAAAAATTAGAACCTGCGGCTTGGCAGTGATTTGTTAGCCTTATATGACTTCACAGTTTCACCAATATATGACAATGAAATTTCAAAACCTCCTCGGTTAGTGGTTGAAGTTTTCAGGCTCGATACGTTTACATCGTATGCAAAGCCCAGACTTACATTGCGGAATTGAACATTTGCCATAGCGATAACAGCATCGGAAGTTCCTCCTCCAAGACCAGCGTAACGATAGCGCGCACCTAAACTTACACTATTGTTGTTGCGGAAACCGGTGTTGAAGTAATAAGTGGCCGATAAACCCGGAAGCATTTCAGCAAATGGCTGCTGATAGAGAAACAAGAATTCAGGAGAAATAGACCACTTCTTCTTTTTGTCTAAGAATGCTTCTACGTTCAGGTCGGCTACATACTTGCGAGGCAACACGCTGTTTTTGTCGGTTTCCTGAGTAACCTGGCTGGTTACTATAGACTGCTTAGGCTCTATTAAATGGTAAGCGGCAAAGCCTACTCCTATTTTTACTTTGTCCTTAATATTAGAACGCCAGTAAAGGCCGGCATTAAAATCGAATTTGTAGAAGCCACGGTTAAAGTCTTCAGCTGATGCTAAAGCCGGTGTTTGATTGTGACCCTGAAACTGGTCGCCAAACAATGGGTCTTCTATTCTCTTTTGAATAAATGCTCCCTGTGCACCAATCGATAAACGGTGCTCGTTTTTCTTTCCGAAACCTTTGTGGTAAGCCACACTCAAGTTAGCATTAAGGTATGATAAACCGGCAGTTCCTGAACGGTCGTTAAAGAAGCCTACTCCGATAGCAAGTTTATCGCTACGGAGATATCCTTCCAGTAAACAGAAGTCTACATCGGCACCAACGGTCTGATAGCCGGCCTTACCCAAGGCGCTCATCCACTGTTGGCGATAAATGGCCGCTAAGCGGAAACTACCATCATAGTTACCTACCAGTGAAGGGTTAAGGGTAGATGATTGGGTATAATACTGGGAGAAGTGCGGGTCCTGTGCATTTACCTGAAATGCTGCGAACATTGCTACAACAAAAGTTAACTTTTGAAAGCGGGTAAAAAGACTCATAGTGTCAGGGATTTGTTAGTTATTGTGTTTCAAATCTACAAAAGGTTTTGAACCAACAAAGAAAATTGCAGAGAATATGATTTTTTTTCTGCGCGCAAGGGGAAATCAGGCTTCTCTTTTTTCCGCTTTCATTACCATTCCATATTTAGGGCGAAGGGTGATAAGCGGTTCAGGTTCCACTACAAAGCCGGGCTTTAAACTGAACCTGAATTTACGATAAAGGTTTATCAGTATTATCTGCATTTCGAGAAGGGCAAAATTGTTACCTATACACAGGCGGGGACCACCTCCAAACGGGAAGTATACAAAGCGGTCTATCTGATTACGTTTTTCGGGGGCAAAGCGTTCAGGTTTAAACTTTAAAGGTTCTTCCCAAAACTTTTCGCTGCGGTGGAAACACCAAATAGGCATTAGCACGTTGGTTCCTTTGGGAATGCGATAGCCCCCAATTTCATCGTCTTTATAATTTCTTCTGCCTACCATCCAGGCAGGAGGGAAAATGCGCAGGCTCTCATCAATAACCATGCGCACATACTGAAACTGCATAATGTTTTCGTAGGTGAGTTCTATGCCAGCATTTAATTTTTCATCTATCTCCTTTATCATTTTCGCTTCCTATTCGGGGTTTTGCGAAAGGAGATAAAGTGTCCAGGCCATGGCGTTGGCGGTGGTTTCGTTGCCTGCAATAAAAATGGTCATCACCTCATCGCGCAACTGGCGGTCGCTCATTACTTCTCCGGTATCTTCATCTTTTACATCAAGCAACATGGAAAGCAGGTCGTTTTTTGAAACTCCTTCTCTCCTACGCTGGTTAATGATGTCGTAAATCACTTTATCTAAAGACTCCACTGCTTTGCGCTCGCGAACATTAAACGGAGTGGGGAAATTAGCAGGTAAACGTATAGGGGAATTTAGTTTTTCGGTGGCTATTTGGTTCAATAATGTAATTTGCCTTGCCACAAAATCCTGCTTGCTGTCAATACCACTGCTGAATATGGCCTCAGAAATAATATCCAGCGTAAGGGCGGTCATATCATTAGCTACATCAAAGTATTCACCGGTTTTGGCCTTCTGCGCCATTCTTTCCGCTTCCTGTTCTGAGCGCTTTACCATCATGGCGGTAAGGTCGGCTAACTTTTGCTTGCTAAAGGCCGGCTGAATGAGCCTGCGCTGCTTGCGCCAAAAGTCGCCTTCGCTGGTAAGAAGCCCGTTGCCGAGCAAAATCTTCAGCATATCGTACGCCAGGCTTTTATGGTAGTTGCGGTTGTTTTCTACCAACACATGGCGGGCATATTCGGGTTTAGCAGCTACTACAATATGTGTAAAAGGAAGCGTGAGCGAAAAAATTTCTCCGCATTCTTTTACCAGCCGGACTACTTCGTGGTGCGCATTGTTGCGTAAAGCATAACCGCTGCCAAACAACCAATGCTTATACTCAGGCTCAGGGGGAATACTTTTTTTCGGAGTAATTACTTCTGCCCCGGTGCTCATATAGCTTTGCTTGTTTTGTAATGCTTGTAAAGGTAGGCGGTTAGCCCTGTTCCTATAATAAAGAGTATGACGGATATAAGTTCGCTTTGCTTTAACTGCATACCAAACAAATGATACAGTTCGCGGTCGGATACATCCCGCCATTGTTCGATAGCAAAGCGCTGAATGCCGATTAAGACCATGAAGAGAGATAATATCATTCCCGGAGCAGCGGTGAGTTTTTTGCGCAAATTCCAAAGTATGAGGAATACAGCCGAGCACATCAGAAACTCGTAATAAGGAGTTGGGTACACGGGTTGTGCCAAACGGAAGCAGTGTTCCTCTACACAGCCGGGAATAGGCACGCCCTCATTAATAATGTTGTGGTCATAGTAACTGCTCCAAAACCAATGGGGCAGCCACGAAGGAGCCGGTGAAAGGTTTACAATACCCCAGTCGCCATCGCCTGCTGTTTGGCAACCCAAACGCCCTATACCATTGGCCAGCATAAAGCCGGGCGCAATAGAATCAAAGAAATGGCCTACATGTATCTTCTTCTTCCAGGCATAGGCTGCAAAACCGGCACCGGCACAAATTAAACCTCCATACACCGAAAGCCCGCTGGTAAGAAACCCAACGGGGTCTTCCCAAAAGCGGTCGTAACCTTCGCTGCTTTCCAAAAAGTTGAAAAGCACGGCCCCCAACACTCCCAATACAGCGGCAATTACCACTAAATCGCCTACGTTATCGGAGGGGTAAATCTTTATTTTCTTCTGCTCCGGCTTAGGTAGTTGTAATCTCTTCTTCGACCAGTAGTAATAGTAAGCCATGCCTGCACTACCTAAAATTCCGGCTATCCAACTTCCGTGTGTAAGCGAAAGCATAAAGTCGCCTAAGGAAATTTGGTAGGTGCTTAACAACGGCTGGTATACTACCATGCCCACCAGTTTAAAAAACAGAAAGAAGCCCAACACCGCATAGAAAGCCAGTTCGCTGTTGTTGGGGGCATCGCCTACGGTTACCTCGCTGTCTTCACCGCGCAGCAGGCCGAGTTTTTCGCGCCTGCGCATTTCCATAGTGGATAAGGTAGCGGCTGCAAAAAAACCTACCGCTACCCAAAAGCCGTAGCTGAACACGGGCAGAAAACGATAATCGGCTGCGGGGGCGTGGTTAAAGAGTTCGAAAATCCAATCGGTTACTTTAGGATAACAGCGAAGTAGAAGCATGTGCAAGGTTAAGGGTTTATGTGTTAATGATATGATAAGAAATAGCAGACTATGCCGGAGCATATTCTTTCTGTATCAATCCTTTAGCATAACCAAAATCGGAAATGCTGTTGATAGCCACCGGTTGAAGGGTATTTATTAACTGTTCATTGTAAGTAACAGCTACCTTAATGTAGTTATCGGTAAAGCCATACATTATACCGCCATCGTTTTCTGCTTCAAAAAGCACATCGCGGACGGTATTCAGATGTTCGGAGTAAAATTTTCTTTTCTTTTTTTCAGAAAGTATGCGCAGCATTTTGTTGCGCTCTTTGCGCTCGGCCATGGGAACCACTTCGGCTATTTTAAGGGCACGGGTATTGGCGCGCTCGCTGTAGGTAAACACATGCAGGTACGAAACATCCAACTCATTAATAAAGTTGTAGGTTTCCAGAAACTGTTCTTTGGTTTCGCCCGGAAAACCCACAATAACATCTACTCCTATACAGGCGTGCGGCATAACTTCCTTTATTTTAAGCACCCGCTCGCGGTAAAGTTTGCTCAGGTATTTCCTGCGCATCAGTTTCAATATTTTATCGGAGCCCGACTGTAAGGGGATGTGAAAATGGGGCACAAATTTTTTGCTGTGCGTTACAAAATCAATAATAGCGTTGGTAAGCAGGTTAGGCTCTATGGAGGAAATGCGCCAGCGCTCAATTCCTTCTATCTTTTCCAGTTCCTGAATCAGGGCCAAAAGGTTCTCTCCGGTATCTTCATTGCCATCGGTACTTTTTCCGTAGTCGCCAATATTTACACCGGTTAGCACTACTTCTTTTACACCGGTAGCGGCTACTTTTTTTGCCACTTCAAGCGTTTGAGCAATGGAGTTACTACGGCTTTTGCCGCGTGCCATAGGTATGGTGCAAAAGGAACAAAAGTAATCGCAGCCATCCTGCACTTTTAAAAAACTGCGGGTGCGCTCGCCATGCGAATAGGCATCGGCATAAAAAGAAACATCTTCGATGTTTCCGCTTATAACTAAAGGCGCCTCCTGTTCTTCTAACTGCTCAATGTATTCGTGTATCTTAAACTTTTCGCTGGCTCCCAGCACCAGGTTTACGCCTTTAATGTTCGATATCTCTTCGGGTTTTAGCTGCGCATAGCAACCTACCACAATCACCTTGGCTTCGGGGTTGGTGCGCAGGGCTGTTTTTACTACCTGCTTGGTTTCCTTATCGGCATTTTCGGTTACCGAGCAGGTATTGATGATGTAATAGTCGGCACGGTCGCTAAACTCTACTTTCTGAAAACCCTGCTCTATCAGTGTTCTGCCTATGGCAGAAGTTTCAGAGAAGTTGAGTTTGCAACCCAGGGTATGCAGCGCTATTTTGCGGTTGTAATACATGAAGGCGCGAAAGTAATGTGATAATTCGAGAAAGTGCCGGTTTGGCAATGAGGCACTTTGCCGGCAGGTTTTAAAAAAAGATTCCTGCACCATTGAAAACCCGGTAAGCCCACAGGTGTACGTCTTTTAGCTGATTCTTACCGTTGGCTTTTTATTCTTTTCCCTTTTACCCATCCTTGCCGCGCTAAAAAAAATAAGCATATAAAGAATGAGAAAGATTTTAATGACCAGCCTTGTTGCCGCGCTTATTACCGGTTCGTGCACTAAAGAATTTACAAAAAAACACGAAGCACGCTTCAAAGTAAACGGTACGGAATACAACTGTGGTGAGGATGCCGTAAGTGCTAACTACTTTGGCAGTAATGCACAAAAGCTGCAAATAACCTGCTCAGGCGGCAACAGCCAAA
Source organism: uncultured Chitinophaga sp. (assembly GCA_964563185.1). Classification (GTDB taxonomy): domain Bacteria; phylum Bacteroidota; class Bacteroidia; order Chitinophagales; family LD1; genus Bog-950. The sequence continues at coordinate 134 of CAZLXD010000154.1, read as the reverse complement.
CCTATTCACCAACCATTGTGGTAAACCTGTACGATGTTAACCAGATAGTGCCGGTTGATTCGGCTGCCGATGGATTTTATTATATGCACACAGGTGCTACACAATACCTGCCCAAGAATGGTACCTGGGAAATT
>CAZLXD010000153.1:3305-7819 GCA_964563185.1 uncultured Chitinophaga sp. | reverse complement strand
TATCTTCTCTCGAAATATCTTCATCGTGACCTTCTACTGCTTTTGTGGAAGGAGTAATAATAGGTGACGGAAGTTTATCATTTTCCTTCAACCCTTCAGCCAAAGTTACCCCGCAAAGCACTCGCTTCCCTGCTTTGTACTCGCGCGCGGCATGGCCTGCAAGGTAGCCGCGTATTACCATTTCAATGCGCACCGGCTCGCAACGCTTGCCAATTGCAACATTGGGGTGAGGGGTAGCCAACAGCCAGTTGGGAACTATATGGGCAGTGGCTTTTAAAAAGTGTGCCGCAATCTGGTTCAGCACAGCTCCTTTATGTGGAATAGGCTTAGGCAGTATATGATCGAAGGCCGAAATGCGGTCGCTGACAACCACTACCAACTTATCGCCAATAGTATAAACATCGCGCACCTTGCCGTGGTATACGGCCGTTTGTCCGGGGAAATTAAAATTCGTTTCTCTGATGGTATTCATTTGCAGTATATTGATTCAAACCGAACGCGAATTAAAAAACTATTATTCGTCTTCGCGCTTCTGGCTTTCGGAAAGCTTGTTGTAGGCCTTGATAATTTCTTTTACCAGGCGGTGGCGCACCACATCACTTTCGTCCAACAAAATGGTAGAAATCCCTTCTACCGGACGAAGTATGCGAATGGCTGTACCTAATCCTGACTTTACTTTAGGCGGTAAATCTATTTGAGTAGGGTCGCCTGTAATAATCACTTTTGAGTTGGCGCCAATCCTGGTTAAAAACATTTTCAACTGCATGTCGCTACAGTTTTGCGCTTCATCTAAAATGATATAGGCGTGGTCCAGTGTTCTTCCGCGCATAAAGGCCAGCGGAGCTACTTCAATTACACGGTTCTCCATGTAATAAGTCAGCTTATCGGCAGGAATCATATCATCCAGTGCATCGTAAAGCGGGCGTAAGTACGGGTCAATTTTTTCTTTTAAATCACCGGGGAGAAAACCGAGGCTTTCACCGGCTTCTACTGCCGGACGGGTGAGGATTATCTTCTTTACATTCTTCTCTTTCAACGCTCTTACAGCTAATGCTACCGCAGTGTATGTCTTTCCTGTTCCGGCAGGGCCAATGGCAAACACAATATCATTCTTCTCACTTTCCTTTACCATCAGCAACTGGTTATCGGTACGGGCACGCACCACCAGTCCGTTGTTACCATATACTATAATGTTACCATGTTGCTTGTCCTTCTCCTGCTTCTCAGAGCCGCTTTTACCTTCTTCTGTCAGCACAATAGCTTCAATATTATCCTCATTGAGTTTGCCATAGCGCTCAATGTGGTCTACCATCCTTTCCACCTTTTTCTTAAAAACAGCCAGATCTTCTTCGTTACCTTCTGCCTTTATGCTGTTACCGCGCGAAACCATGCGCAGGGTAGGGAAGTTTCGTTTTATAAAATTGAATCGTGAATTGTTTACTCCAAAAAAATCAATGGGATCTACGCCCTCTATGTTTAGTGTTATTTCTGTCAAAGCAACGCTGTTTTGTGTGTTCAAATTTACTAATTACGAAAAGCAGATACTGTATAGGAAAATATATCTATCCACATCTTTTTCCACGTAACAGAGTTTTATGCCTACGCTAATTAAAACACCTTTGAAGCGCAACATACAGAATGGCGTTAGTCACATTTATATCCGACCTTGGGCTGAAGGATTACTATTCAGCGGCCGTAAAAGGCGCCATTATTACTCACTGCGAGCAGGTGGTTCCGGTAGTTGATGTAACGCATTTGGTGAAACCTTTTGATATACGTGAAGCTGCTTTTGCTCTGAGAAACAGCTACAGGTATTTTCCGAAGGGCACCATTCACATAGTTCACGTAAACAGTAGCGATGCCCGGGGCAAGCTTTTACTGGCTAAGCACGAAGGCCACTATATCCTGACTTTTGACAATGGTATACTTTCTCTGGCCTTTGGAAAAACACCCCATGAAACTTACCAGATTAACGAAGAGTTGACAGAGGGAAGCACATTGCTTCATGAAGAAGCAATAGGCAAGATAATTAACCTGGTGTTGCAGGAATACAAACCAAGTGACTTTGGGCATTTAAACACCGAGGTTGTTTCATTCCGCTCTATACAGCCAATAGTTGGGTCGAACTCCATACGGGGTACTATTACCTACATTGATAACTACGGCAATGCTATCAGCAACATAACAGAGCAAATGTTTTATGATTTTACCCAGGGCCGTAAGTTTACAGTGCTGGTAAATGTGGGCAGCGTAAGAAATATCTCTAAAACGTACAGCGATGTAGAGGAGGGTGAAATACTCTGCCTCATAAACTCCTCGGGGCTATTGGAAATAGCTATCAATAAGGGAAAAGCCGTTCACCTCCTGGGGCTTAAAGAAGAATCAACTGTTATTATTTCCCTGGACTGAGCGGAGCTAAAGAAAAAGGCGGAAACCTGAGAGGTTCCGCCCTCCGGGTGCCTGACTACCCTATCTACAGGCCCACCAAATAGCGCTGTAGGTAAGGCAAAAGTAAAAAGCTACAATAAGGTTTCACAGCCCTTTTAACTACCATTAAAACTTCTTAACAGTTACTGTTTTTCGGCATATTATGCGAAGTTTTTCAGCCAGTAGTGCGTGCAGGCAATCCGCCAAACAAGAGCCGCATTGGAAGTATTGCCCGCTTTATAACTCTCCACAGCTTTTTGTAATGCCGCCTGATTAAGCCAGTCAAATCGGCTGTAATCAACATCCAACAGAAACTGAAGCGGGCCGTTGAGCCATTTTACTTCGCCCGGAGTTACAAAACCTTTCTTGTCCTTGCGGGCATAAACCTTTTGGGGCAATACATTTTTAAGCGATTCGCGAAGGATGTATTTGGTCTCCGCTTTATCATTTATCCTATCCTCGCGTGTAAGGGTGAAGGCAAACTCTACCAAACGGTGGTCTAAAAATGGCACTCGCGATTCAAGTGAAAAAGCCATAGAGTTGCGATCTTCAAAATGCAGCAGCGTTTGCAGTGTGCTGGTCATTAAAATATGATAGAGGAAGTTATTGAATTTGTCAGGGGTTTTATCGGCAAATAGTAAGTCACTCCGCCTATTTTTTAAATAGGGTTTAAAGCGGGAATACTCCAAATTGTAAATAGCCTTCTCATTGGTAAACATGCTCACCAGGCTTTTCTTCAGAAAGTCACTTTGCTTGCTGCCGGAAAAATTCTCCCGCTCCGAAAGGGCATTCAGCACACTGTAGCCTTTCATAAAACGCCCGCGCGAAAACAGCTGCCCTATTACCCGGTAAAAAGAATGCAGATAACCACCCAGATATTCATCAGCCCCCTGACCGTCAATTACCACGGTAACCCCGTTATCTTTTGCCAGTTGCATCAGAAAATACTGCGAAACAAACGAAGAGCCCAGCACCGGAACATCGGCATGGTAAGCCATACGGTGAAAGTTGGCGGCAATCTGCTCATTAGTAGGTGAAAAATAATACGCCTGTATGTTGCGGTATTTGTTTACCACCTCCTGCACAAAAGGGCGCTCATCTACATCGTTTTCGTAGTATACCGAAAATGATTTAATAGGCACATCAGGCAACAACTTGCTGTATACAGATGCAATGGCTGACGAGTCGAGTCCGCCACTGAGGCAGGTTCCATTCTGCACATCGCTGCGCGAGTGGAGTTTTATTGAATCCTCAAACAGAGTATAGAACTTATGTTTCTTTTCCTCCCAACTGAACTGTGAGGCCGAAGCATTGAAGTCAATATCCCAGTAACGGGCAATAACCGTTTGGGAATTTTCCCAAATAAGATTGTGTGCCGCGGGTAATGATTTAATCTGCTCGAAATAAGTTTCATTGTGGAAACCACTCCAAACCATTTGAATACCGCGGTTCACCTGCTCGGGGTTAATTCTGCCGTTAAAAACAGGAAGCACCTTTAATGCCTTATACTCCGAAGCGAAGTAAACATCGGCATCTTTGCTGATGTAGTAGAACGGCTTTATACCGAAGCGGTCGCGCGAGCAGAAAAGCCTGCGTTTAGTGTTATCCCAAAGGGCAAACGCCCACATGCCCACAAAGTGCTTTACGCAGTCATCGCCCCAAAGCTTATACGCGGCACAAATAACCTCCGTATCGCCCTGTGTGCGGAATTGGTAGCCTTCTTTAATGAGTTGCTCCCGAAGTTCAATGTAGTTGTATACCTCTCCGTTAAAGGCAATCGCCACATCCTGATATTCGAAAGGCTGGTTAGCTTCATCGGAAAGGTCAATAATCTTAAGGCGGTTGTGCCCGAGAGCATAAGGGCCGTCAGCCACAGCCTGCGATGCCTCAGGCCCGCGGTGGGTAATGGTGCGAAGCATTTGGTGTACCTGCTCCAGCCTTTCCTCGCGGCCACTTTTGTGAACTATTAAACCGGCTATTCCGCACATAAATTATAAAACGGGCTTGATGTGCGAATTAAGAATAAAATACGGGAGTAAGGACGTTGTAAACAGTGCGTGATTAGTATCCGTCACCATCCAACAGGT
>CAZLXD010000153.1:333-3295 GCA_964563185.1 uncultured Chitinophaga sp. | reverse complement strand
CCAGTAATCCACCTTCTTCTTTACGGCCTCCGGTTTGCGGGGCGTATTGTATAATTCTTGATGCTAAACGGGAAATAGGTAATGTTTGCAGCCAAACCTTTCCGGGGCCGCGCAACACAGCAAAGAAAAAGCCTTCGCCACCAAACAGCGTGTTGCGTATACCGCCTACCATTTGTATATCAAAATCAACATCCTTAGTGTAGGCTACCACGCAGCCTGTATCAATATGCAACACTTCACCGGGAGCCAGTTCGCGCTCCATAATGTGGCCACCGGCATGTACAAAAGCCAAACCATCGCCTTCTACCTTTTGCATAATAAAGCCCTCGCCACCAAACAGGCCGGTGCCTAATCGCTTTTGAAAATCAATACCTACCGAAACGCCCTTTGCCGCACACAAAAAGGCATCTTTCTGGCAAACTACTTTGCCGCCTAACTGGTGCAGATCCATAGGGATAATTTTACCGGGATAGGGTGAAGCAAAAGCCACGCGCGCTTTGCCGGAGCCGCCATGGGTAAAGGCGGTCATAAAAAGGCTTTCGCCTGTAAGCACCCGCTTACCGGCCGATAGCAGTTTGCCCATAATGCCTCCTCCCCCACTGTTGCTGCCATCGCCAAAAATGGTTTGCATTTGAACCGGTTGGTCTTTGTACATAAAAGCCCCCGCCTCGGCAATAACGGTTTCCTGGGGGTCCAGTTCTACCTCTACACATTGCATTTCTTCTCCGAATATGCGGTAATCAATTTCGTGGTTACTTCTCATAGTTTTTTATTGGGTTGTATTGTTTGGCAAATAAAACGATTCAGACATAAGAAAATTGAAGGGGGATTTTAAACAAGTGTTAATCGCCCACTACTACGGCCCCGTGCTTTTCTTTTTTAAAAGTGGTGCGGTACACCATATCCCACAGTTTGGTGCTTACCCCAAAACCGTTTTCAGGGTCCTGATAGTGGTGTATCATGTGGTGTTGCTTTAAATCGAGCCAGAATTTGCTTTTGAAGTTGGCATGATGAAGCGCGTAGTGGGTCATATCGTAAATAAGGTATCCTATTACAAAGCCCACAAAAAAAGGCGCTACTAATACTTCGCCAAGTATAAGTTGGAAGGTAAAGTAAAACAACAGGGCCAGCGGCAGGCTAACGGGGGGAACCATTACCAGGCGCTTACTATCGCGCGGGTAATCGTGGTGTACGCCATGAAACATAAAGTGGACTTTTTTGCCAAACTCGCCCGGTGGCATCCAGTGGAATACAAAGCGGTGCAGGTTGTATTCGGCAAAGGTCCATACAGCTAAGCCAAGAATGATAAGCGGAATGATATACAGCACACTAATGTGCAACACAAACACCGAACGATAGAGAAAATACAGAATAACCGGCACGTAAATGAGCAGCGGAATTTTGTAGTCAACCCTGCTAAAGAAGTCGAGAAACCGGTTGTTAAACATCGGTACCGATTCGTCTTTATTCGATACAAAATGCCTGGTCATAGTGTGTGTGTTCAGGGTGCCAAGATACAGATTTGACGAAACAAAGAATTACCCCTTTACATAAATGCCCTTCTCCTGTGTAATGGAGTTATTTATAACACTGTAAATAGTGCTGGGGTATTTATCAATTAAGCCGTAGTTGTGCGTGCTCATAAGCACTGCCGTGTTGTGCTCGCGGTTTATTTTAATAAGCAGTTTCAGAATTTCGTCCGATGTTTCGGGGTCGAGGTTGCCGGTAGGTTCATCGGCAATAATCAACGGAGGATTGTTGAGTAAAGACCGCGCAATAACCACCCGCTGCTGTTCGCCACCCGAAATTTGGTAAGGCATTTTGGTGGTTAAGGAAAGTAAGTCCACCTCGGTAAGCACTTCATCAATACGCTCGTTGCGTTTTTCTTTTACCGTCCAGCCCGTGGCGCGCAATACAAAGTCGAGGTTTTCGTACACATTGCGGTCGTTCAGTAACTGAAAATCCTGAAACACCACGCCTATTTTTCTGCGCAGGTAAGGCACTTCCGATTTCTTCAGTTTTAAAAGATTGTAACCGCAAACCGTGGCCTCGCCCTGTGTAATGGTTAACTCGCCATACAGTGTTTTCAGAAAACTACTTTTTCCTGCACCGGTTTTGCCTATCAGGTAAATAAACTCGCCCAGGTTTACTTCAATACTTACATCGCTCAGCACCAGGGCATCGCTCTGATAAATATTTACATGCGAATAGCTGATTACTTTTTCGGTTTCCATAAAATCAAAGGTAGGGAAAGAAGCAACGATAGCTTCAACAAATGCACAATGCCTTACGGGATGCTATACAATTTCGAGGTGCTTGTGGCGGAAAAAGAGCATGGAGCCGGCAAACATGGCCAGCCAGTAAACCCATTCAGCTGTCCATACCCACCATATATTGGCCCAGGGTTGGTTAAGAACCACCATAAAGTAGCCTATGTAAACTATTACCACCACCACCTCAATTCCCAGCGCAATAAAAATATCGCCTACGCTGATAACCCCGTTAAACACAATGTTGCTGAAACTCATAACAATGAAAATGACGAATACCACCGGCAGCGAAGCTTTGGCCATGGGCATAAGGGAAGCACTATCGAACTTATTGATAAATATGCCGATGCAGAAATCGGGGAAAAGGTAAATAAGCAGGCATGAAACCACCGCAAAGCCCAAACTGACAAAACTTATCTTGCGCACTGCCACGCCTATTTCGCTGCTGTTTTTTTGCCCTACCAGGTTACTAATAATGGTATTGGCCGTAGAGCCTAACGACCAGGTGGGGATGGTAAAAAACAGAATCAACTGCCGGTAAATAGACGATACCGCCAGGGCATCTTTACCCAAAGTGGTTTCAATACGGGCAAAAAAGATAAGCCAGCCGCCTACCGCCACCAGTGCCTGTAACATAAGCGGGAAGGATATGCGCACCATTTGCTGCAATAATGCTGTATCGAACTTTACAA
>CAZLXD010000153.1:0-323 GCA_964563185.1 uncultured Chitinophaga sp. | reverse complement strand
GGATCTAAAGCTTGCGGATTACGCACGCCGCGGTTTCGGCGAACTCGTTTTTGCGGCCTTTGTAAAGGGTGCCTAAAAACATAACCCCTATGGCTATAGTTTCGGAAATGCTGGTAGCCATGCCCGAGCCGCCTATGCCCATTTGCGGCAGGCCGAACTGCCCGTACACCAACCCGTAGTTGAGCACAATGTTGAGCACCGTCATTATTACAATAGAAACCGACAGCACCTGTGTTTTGCCTATGCCCGAGTAAAAGGCAATGAATATAAAGCTGAGGTAGCTGGGCACTAAGCCCCACATGCGGTAGTTAAGAAACTCATCG
>CAZLXD010000152.1:0-7884 GCA_964563185.1 uncultured Chitinophaga sp. | reverse complement strand
CGGGGCTTAACCTGTTCAGCATTGGCATGCTCTCCTTTTTTATGAGCCGCCTGGGCGCTTACAAAGTTGACCGCAGAAAGAAAAACACCGTTTACTTAGAAACCCTCAAGTGTTATTCCACCGTGGCTTTGCAGCGCGGGGCGCATAGTATCTTCTTTCCGGGCGGTACCCGCTCGCGCTCCGGCACTTTGGAAAAGAAACTGAAGCTGGGGTTGCTGGGCACTGCCGTAGAAGCGCAAAAGCTACACTACAAAAACTACCCAGAGGAAATGGCCCCCAAAATTTATGTCGTGCCCTGTATAATCAACTATCACTTTGTGTTGGAAGCTCAGGGTCTTATTAACGATTACCTGAAAGAAACAGGCAAAGAGAAGTTTATTAAAGAGAACGATGAGTATTCCACCTCTTACAAACTGGTAAGGTTCATGCTCAAGTTCCTGTCGGCATCTTCTTCGCTATCGGTTTCGTTTGGCGATGTTATGGATGTGCTGGGCAACAAAGTAGATGAAAACGGAGAAAGCTACAACCACCTGGGGCAGAAGATAAAGGTGAAAAACTACTTTGTTACCAATGGCGAACTGAAGGACGATGAGCAACGCGATGGCGAATACACCCGCCTGCTCAGCGAAAAGATTGTGGCCAATTACTACAAGTATAATGTGGTGCTTACCAGCCATCTGGTTTGCTTTACCGTGTTTGAACTGTTGAAGAAGAAATACGCAGGGGTTGATTTGTTCAGCATACTGCGCACCCCTGCCGAGGACATTTTCCTTCCTTACCAGGAAGTAACCGAAGCGGTGAACCGAGTTAAGGAGAAACTAAAGCTGATGTACGATGCCGGGGAGGTACTTATTTCGCCCGAACTGCGCTGGAACGTAGATAAGATTATTGAACACGGAATGCGCAACATTAACCTGTACCACACCGCCTCAACCTTAACCCACGATGACGATGAAATAGGCACCGAAGATTTAAAACTGTTGTATTACTACCATAACCGTTTAGAGGGCTATGGGTTGGAAAAAGAGATTTAGGCATCTGAGATGTGGGATTTAGGATTTTAGATTTAATACATGTGCGATGAACCAAACAGAACTAAAAAACAGAACAAAGCAATTTGCACTTGCGGTTATTCAGTTGGTTTCTGCTTTGCCATATAATATTGTTAATAGAAATTTAGGTGACCAGTTACTCCGTTCCGCTACCTCGGTTTCGGCAAATTACCGGGCAGCCTGCAAAGCAAGGTCAAAGGCGGAGTTTATAGCAAAACTGGGAATATGTGCGGAGGAAGCCGATGAAGCCATGCACTGGCTAGAGTTATTTATTGAATCGAAGATTGCTGACAGTAAGGAAGTAATGGTGCTGCAAAAAGAAGCAAATGAACTTGCCTCTATTTTTGTTGCTTCCATTAAAACACTGAAGCAGAACCATCCACTTAAATCACAAATCTCACATCAAAAATCATAAATCAATTAATGAGCGAGAATAGAACAGTTGGTGTAATTGGAGCCGGAAGTTTCGGACTTGCCATTGCTAACCTTTTGGCAGAGAACCAAAAGGTGCTGATGTATGAGCGTAAGCAACCGGTGGTGGAAGAAATTAACCGCGACCGCAAACACCGCGGGCATGCCGTGCACGAAAATGTAGTGGCTACCAACAGTATTGAAGAGATAGCGGGCAAATGTTACCTGCTTTTTCCGGCAGTGCCTTCGCAGCACTTTAAGGATATGATTATTGATTTCTCTCCGTATTTACACCCCGACCACCTGATGATACACGCCACCAAAGGGCTGCACTGCGACTTCGACTTAAACACTGCCGGGGCAAAGGATATTAAGCTGAAGGATATTAAAACCATGAGCGAACTGATATTGCAGGAAACGGGCATTGTTCGCGTAGGCTGTTTGGCCGGCCCCAACCTGGCCGCTGAAATTATGGCTAGTGAGCCGGCAGCTACCGTTATTGCCAGCCGGTTTGATGAAGTTATCCGCGAAGGGCAGGCGGCTTTGCGCAGTAAGCGTTTTCAGGTATACGGCAACCGCGATATACTGGGTATTGAGTTAGCGGGGGTATTGAAAAACTATGTGGCTATTGCTTCGGGTGCCATGAGCGGCCTTGGCTATGGCGAAAACACTAAAGCCATGCTTATTACCCGCGGTATGGCCGAAATGATTTACATAGGCCATGCGCTTGGTGCCGACAAACGCGCTTTTTTAGGTATGGCCGGTATTGGCGATTTAATTGCCACCTGTTCCTCCCCCAAGTCGCGCAACTACACGGTAGGTTACCGTATAGCCAAAGGCGACAGCCTCGATACTATTATAGCCGACTTAGGCGAAGTAGCCGAAGGTATCCGCACCCTTAAAATAGGTAAACTGATTGCCGAAAACACCGGAGTAAGCGCCCCGCTTTTGCAAACCATTCACAAAGTATTGTTCGAAGGGCTGGATATTCACCAGGCTGTAAAAATGCTTATGCGTGCTTACGTAAATGCCGATGCCGATTATCTGGATTTGTAAGAGGAAAAACTAAGCCTCTACCGCCTCTCCTTTCACGTCAGCCGTTTTTTTTTCAGCGGCTTTGTATTCCATGGCAGCTTTAACCAGGCCCACAAACAGCGGGTGCGGGTTATCAACCGTGCTTTTTAGCTCAGGGTGAAACTGCACACCTATAAAATGGCGGTGCGTAGGTATTTCTACAATCTCCACCAATCCGCTACCGGGGTTTTTACCGGTGGCTTTCATACCCCTGGCTTCAAATTTATCAAGGTAAATATTGTTGAACTCGTAGCGGTGGCGGTGGCGTTCGCTAATATCGGTGCTGCCGTAAAGTTTCTCGGCTAAGGAGCCTCTTTCCAAATGGCAGGCGTAAGCGCCCAGGCGCATAGTGCCGCCTTTGTTCACCACCTTCTTTTGCGCCTCCATCATATCAATAACAGTGTTGTGCGTATCGGATGTCATTTCAGTGCTGTGAGCATCTTTTAGCCCTAATACATTGCGGGCGTATTCAATAACCGCGCACTGCATACCCAGGCAAATACCAAAGAACGGAATGTTGTTTTCGCGCACGTATTTAATGGCGGTAATCTTGCCTTCAATACCGCGGTTACCAAAGCCCGGGGCCACCAGTATACCTTGTAAGTGGCCAAGTTTTTGAGCCACATTGTGCTCATCAATATGCTCGCTGTGTATTGGTTCTACTGTTACCGTCACTTCATTGGCAGAACCTGCATGTATAAAACTTTCATGAATGGATTTGTAAGCATCCTGCAACTCAATATATTTTCCTACCAGTCCAACTCTAACTTCTCCTTTTGGGTTGTGCAACCGGTCAATAAACTGATGCCACTTACGTAGTTCGGAAGGTTTATCGCTGGGCAACTGCAACATTTGCAACACGGTGGTGTCCAGGTGCTCCTTCTGCATTTCTAAAGGTACCTGATAAATAGTATCTACATCCAATGCCTGTATTACCGCATTCTTTTCTACGTTGCAGAACAGGGCCAGCTTTCTTCTTATGTCATCGGTTAAAGCCTGCTCGGTTCTTACTACCAGTATATCGGGCATAACCCCCAGTGCCTGTAACTCCTTTACTGAGTGCTGGGTAGGTTTTGTTTTTAGCTCCTTGGCCGATTTTAAATAGGGGAGCAGGGTAAGGTGGCAAATCAGCGTTTCGTGTTCCTCCAGTTCCCAGCGTATCTGCCGCACGGTTTCCACATACGGTTGCGCTTCAATATCACCCACGGTTCCGCCCAATTCGGTAATAACAATATCATACTCACCTGTTTTGCCCAGCAGCAACATTCTGCGCTTAATTTCATCGGTTATGTGCGGTATTACCTGCACGGTTTTTCCCAAGTATGCACCTTCGCGCTCCTTGTTTATAACCGTTTGGTAAACGCGACCGGTAGTTACGTTGTTTGCCTGCGATGTGGGAATATTCAGAAAACGTTCGTAGTGCCCCAAATCCAGGTCGGTTTCGGCACCGTCTTCCGTTACATAACACTCTCCGTGTTCGTAGGGGTTCAGGGTTCCCGGGTCCACGTTAATATAGGGGTCGAACTTTTGAATGGTTACGCGGTAACCTTTTGATTGCAGTAGTTTAGCGAGGGAGGCTGCAAAAATTCCTTTACCTAACGATGAAGTAACTCCACCGGTTACAAAAATATACTTAGCCATTTTAGAAGGGTTTCACAAACATACACATAGTGAAGGGAGTTTTAAAGTTGTGTTGATTAAATGTTAGAAACTGAAAGCCGGTTAGGACATTACCCAAACTGTCTAAAACCGTTAAAAACTGAAATACAATTAGAAAACACCTTATGCAATATTGCACAAACCGAAAGCAATATGGAAAACGGCCGGCACCTGTATACCAAAAGCGGGTAATGCTTTACTGCGGACCACCGTTCAAAAACAAACAGCCGGTGAAAACTTCACCGGCTGCCATTATTAAAAAACTCAATAGTTGAAACTTAAAAGTGGCTGATAATTTCATCAGCAAACTGGCTGCACTTAATTTCGGTGGCTCCATCCATTAAGCGGGCAAAATCGTACGTAACACGCTTGTTGGCAATAGCGCCTTCCAGCCCTTTGTGTATCAGCTGCGCGGCTTTCTCCCAACCCAGGTATTCCAACATCATAGCACCTGATAGGACAACAGAACCAGGGTTCACCTTATCAAGGTTGGCATACTTAGGAGCCGTGCCGTGGGTAGCTTCGAAAATAGCGTGGCCAGTTACGTAGTTAATGTTGGCACCCGGGGCAATACCAATACCGCCCACCTGTGCAGCCAAAGCATCGCTCAGGTAATCACCGTTCAGGTTAAGGGTGGCTATTACGTCAAATTCCTCGGGGCGGGTAAGCACCTGCTGCAGGGTAATATCTGCAATAGAATCTTTAATAATTACCTTACCTGCTTCCTGAGCGGCTTTCATTTCGGCATTAGCGGCTGCTTCGCCACCGGCTTTCTTGGTCTTTTCCCAGGTGTTCCAGGTATAAGTGGTATCAGCAAACTCCTTTTCGGCCAGGGCATAACCCCAATCGCGGAAACCTCCTTCGGTAAACTTCATAATGTTGCCTTTGTGTACCAGGGTTACGCTCTTCTGCTTGTTATCAATGGCATACTGAATTGCAGAACGGATTAAACGCTGCGAACCTATTTTACTTACGGGCTTAATGCCAATCCCCACGCAGGTTTCGGGGTCGGTATCCCTCAGGCGGGCTACTTTAATGTATTCCTTACCTTTCTTTTTATCGCTAAAGCGAATTTTGTTGAAGTCCTTCTCAAACTTCTTCTTTAAAAACTTCAGCATTTCCAAAGCCTCGGGGCTGCCACCGGCAAACTCAATACCGGCATAAATATCTTCGGTGTTTTCTCGGAAAATAACCATCTCCACTTTTTCGGGGTGTTTCACCGGTGAAGGAGTACCTGCATAATAACGCACCGGGCGAAGGCACACATACAGGTCCAGAATTTGGCGCAGGGCCACATTCAGCGAGCGGATACCGCCACCTACGGGGGTAGTTAACGGCCCTTTAATCCCCACTAAGTATTCGCGGAAGGCATCGAGCGTTTCATCGGGCAGCCAGCTGCCGGTTTTGTTGAAACTCTTTTCGCCTGCCAGCACCTCTTTCCATTCAATTTTCTTTTTGCCTTTGTAAGCCTTTTCAACGGCAGCGTCCAGTACGCGCACTGAGGCACGCCAAATATCGGGGCCTGTTCCGTCCCCCTCAATAAAAGGAATAATAGGCTGGTCGGGAACTTTCAACTTCCCGCGGCTGATGGTAATTTTTTCTCCCATAATATTCAGTTTTAGTATGTTTTAAGGTTATTACGCCCCTAAAGGGCAGGCAAACCTAAACGAATTCCGGTTAAATAAAAATGAAGTTGCCCGTAGCAGGCAGCTACTCCGGTGCGCAAATCAACCCGTTTGCTTTTTTATTAATAAGCTGCAAGTTGTTGCCCGAGGCATTGCCGCAAAAGCGCTCGTTATAATTCGAAGCCGTATCGCTGCAGGCCCAGCCCAATGCGGGCGAGGTAAGCGAATCGAGGTATTCATTGTAATACTCTTCGCCAAAGGTGTTGGAGCAAACGGTAATGGTAAGGGTGGTATCCTGGTGTTGCTCGGTGCAAACCTTGCACACATTGTGGCAGCGGTAGCACTTTTCGCAGGCGCTGAACAACAAAAGTATGCACGCAACAAAAACAAAAGCCAACTTGTTTTTCATGAAGCGCGAATATAGAATACTTCGGTGTTCGTAGTTCCTTGTTAGCTTTGCCCCGGAAGAAAAAGCAAACGGGAAACCGTAAACTGTAAACCACAAACACTTGCACGATATTGAACCATACTATGGCTGGCGCGATGACTACATAGCCGCAAACGATAAGTTATCACCTTTTTATGGACGCCAGTACAGCGAGTTTCACTTTACCGATAAAATATACAACCACTACATCCACCCACAGTGGGATAACTTCGGGTCTTCTACCCTTTACTGCAAAGTGCTGTATGCCAACTACGAGCAGCAACTGGCGGTTATTGAACTCTTTGGCGAATGGAACGATGCCGTACACAACGATATTATGGAACTAAAGCGCAGCCTTATTGACCCCATGGTGGCGCAGGGCATAGTTAAGTTTGTGCTGCTGGGCGAAAACGTGCTCAACTTTCACGCCTCCGATGATTTGTATTACGAAGAATGGTACGATGACATAAAAGAGGAAGGCGGCTGGGTGCTGGTACTCAACTTTAGGGAGCATGTGGTAAACGAAATGCAACAGGGCCGCCTGCATTACTACCTTAACATGGGGCCGCACTACAACAACGTGTTATGGCGCAAAGTAAAGCCGCACGATATAGCCGACTTTGCCGAAAACCTGTTGCTACGGAGCCTCGGGTAATTTTCCCTTCAATCTTCCGGCTTTAAAAAAATACTTGCGGTAGTACGGCTCGTTTAAATCGCTGATGATAACCCCCGCCTGTGTACTGGCATGGGCAAACTTGTTGTTGGCTAAGTAAACCCCCACGTGCGAAACGCGGTTCTTCCGTATTTTAAAAAACACAAAATCGCCTTCGCGCTTTTCTTCCTTTTTAGCCAGCGGTTCGCATATATCATATATAAGGTACGAAGCCCTGGGAATTTTAACTCCATATATCTTCTCGTACAGCATATTGGTAAAGCCGCTGCAATCAATGCCCTTGCCGCCCGACCCGCCATAGCGGTAGCAGGTGCGGTACCAGCGGTATACTTCTAAATATAACTCGGGTTTTTGGCAGGTATGTATATCCAGCCCGTGCTTTATAAAAAACGAGTCCACTTTTACCGAATCCACATCGTCCGGAAAAGTAAAAGCCACCCGAGTGCTGTCCTGTGCCCAAAGGCTGCCAGCCAACAGCAGCAGCAACCACATTAAAACAAGCACTTTGCCATAACGCATAGTCAGCTAATATAAGTATAGCCTCCATAAGGTAAATAAGACTATTCTCAATGCGCCCCTTTCTTCTATTTTTACCGCCCCTAAAAAACACAAGGCCCCATGAGTGTAAAAACTGAGAAAGTGAATATTGAGTTCAATAAAAACGAAGATGCCAATAAGCTGTTGCTAAGCAAGCTGAAGCGAGTAAGCGAGCAGGTAAAACTTGGTGGAGGAAAAAAAAGTATTGAAAAGCATAAAGCCAAAGGCAAGCTAACCGCCCGCGAACGCCTAGAGTTATTGTTTGACAAAAACAAACCCACCCTTGAAGTGGGTGAATTGGCGGGTTATGGCATGTACGAAAGCGAAGGCGGCTGCCCATCGGGTGGTGTGGTAGTTCAACTGGGGTATGTAAAGGGCCGCTTGTGTATAGTGGTAGCCAACGATGCCACTGTTAAAGCCGGAGCA
>CAZLXD010000151.1:0-7888 GCA_964563185.1 uncultured Chitinophaga sp. | reverse complement strand
GTAAGGAATCATAGACACCGCCAATAGCAACAGGCAGTAAATAACACTTTGTATGGCACTCATATTCGTTTTTCCGCTGGCCGAAGGAAGAAGCATAATACCCGCCTTCAGGTAATCTTCATATTGCAACCAGGCAATAGACCAAAAATGCGGAAACTGCCAAATGAATTGTATACTAAAAATAACCACTGCAGCAAAATCAATTTGCCCGCTAGCGCATACGTACCCAATCATTGGCGGCAATGCACCAGGAACCGCCCCTACAAAAACCGCTACCGATGATACCCGCTTAAGTGGGGTATAAACAAAGGCATAACTCAGTAAGGAAATGGCAGAAAGTACACCTGCCACCGGATTAAATTTCCACGTAAGCAAAAGTATTCCCGATATGCCAAACACACCAGCAGCCACAATCGCTTCCAATACATTCATTCTTTCGGTAGGCAACGGACGGTTTTGTGTGCGCGACATCAACTTGTCTATATCGCGCTCAATAATCTGATTAATTGCATTCGAGGCTCCGGTGACCAACATACCACCCAAAGCCAGCCATAAAATACTGGTAACATTGTATATACCATCTACGGCAAACATATAACCAATTACTGCCGAAAACACCACCAAAAAACTTAGGCGGAATTTCGCCAACATAGCGTAGTCGCTCACCTTTTGTAAAAGTGAGCTCCTGCGATTTATTGATATGGCTTTAACCTGTCCCAATTTATTTTCTCCTAAGGTTATTTTAATCGTGCGGAACTTCGCCCGGCTTTAATGGCTCTGTTTGTGGTGTAAACTCGCGTCCGTTTACACTGTAATCATAAGGCCATCTGTGAACAGTTGGTATTTCACCTGGCCAGTTACCATGCAGTCTTTCAACCGGTGCAGTCCACTCCAATGAAGTGGCCCCCCATGGATTAGCATACTCATGGCCATCTGCAGCTTTTACGCCTCTTACTTCACGACCCTTAAAAATACTATAGAAGAAGTTTACTACAAATACAAACTGACCAAGGAACACAATAATAGCCGCTATACTAATAAAGGCAGCCAAGTGGTTAAAGTTGTTGAACGTATCGAAGTTAGCATAGGTATAATAACGCCTTGGCAAACCGGTCATAAAGTGCATAGGGAAAAAAATTGCATAAGCACCAACCAAGGTTACATAGAAGTGAATCTGCCCTAAAGTCTCATTCATGTAGCGGCCATACAAACGTGGAAACCAATGATAAACACCGGCAAACATTCCAAAGAATGCCGCCACACCCATTACAATATGGAAATGCGCTACCACAAACATGGTATCGTGTAGTTGAATGTCAATAGCAGAGTTACCAAGAATAATACCGGTTAATCCACCTGAAATAAACATGGAAACAAACCCGATACCAAACAAAGCTGCCGAGGTTAAACGTATTTTACCTCTCCACAACGTTCCAATCCAGTTAAATACTTTAATGGCTGATGGAATAGCAATAAGGAGGGTGAATAGAGTAAACACCGCCCCTAAGTTAGGGTTCAAACCTGTAACAAACATGTGGTGTGCCCACACAATAAACGAAAGTACAAGAATAGCGAGAATTGAAAGCACCATCGCTTTGTAACCAAAAATTGGCTTACGTGAGTGAACAGAAAGAACTTCCGATACAATACCCATTGCAGGAATAATGATGATGTATACCTCAGGGTGTCCAAGGAACCAGAATAAGTGCTGGAACAAAATAGGAGAACCGCCCTTGTAACCTAACAACTGTCCGTTAATGATAATGTTGTTCAAATAGAAACTAGTATCTAACAAACGGTCAAACTCTAACAACACAACACCTGCTAACAGTGCCGGGAATGAAAGAATACCAATTACAGCAGTAAACATCAACGCCCACATGGTCAAAGGCATTTTCATCATATTCATACCCTTTGTTCTCATGTTAAGTACGGTAGCTACGTAGTTCAAACCTCCTGTTAGAGATGATACAATAAACAGTGCCATACCTAAAATCCAAAGATCGAAACCCAAGCCGGAACCAAGGTTAACTGAGGTATCGCGTAACCCGTTCAATGGAGGGTAAGCTGTCCAACCACCTGAAGCCGGGCCGGTTTGAATAAAGAATGAAAACAGCATGACAATACTTGCCGAAAGGAAAAACCAGTACGAAAGCATATTGATGAATGGAGAAGCCATATCACGCGCACCTACCTGGTAAGGAATCAACAAGTTGGCAAATGTACCACTCAACCCTCCGGTTAATACGAAAAATACAAGGATGGTACCGTGCATGGTAACTAAGGCATAATAAAACTCATTGCTTATTTTACCACCTTCCGCCCATTTACCTAAGAAAGTTTCCAAGAAAGGAAAGGTTTCATTTGGCCATCCTAACTGTAAACGGAAAAGCACTGATAGCAAGCCACCTACAATTCCCCAAAAAATTCCCGTAATCAGGAACTGCTTACTAATCATTTTATGGTCCTGACTGAAGATATACTTCGTCAGGAAGGTTTCTTCGTGGTGGCGCTCTTCATGCATATCGTGTGCATGAGCGTGTTCAACGGAGTGAGCAGTTTGCATATTGTTACGGTTATTTAGTCTTTCAATAAATTATTTAGTCATTAACATGGCCTGGGTCTTATTCTCTGTCTTTTCAACCTCTGCCTTTGGTCCATCAGTAAAAGCAGGCTTCACTGTTTCGTACGTAGCTGCCTGCTCATTTACCCATGCATCATATTCAGACTGTGTAACCACCACCACTTCCTTCTGCATACCATAATGCGACTTACCACACAATTCGGCACATGCCAATTCATACTTAAATGTTTTCCACCGCGCCTCACCTGTTTCGGGGTTTGTTGTTTGCCACCACGGCTCTTTGCTCAGGTAATCCTGCATTTCTTTGGTAGTCATAGTTGGTGTAAAATAAAACTCCGTTGGAATTCCCGGAACGCAGTCCATCTTAACGCGGAAATGAGGAAGATAAAAACTATGTATTACATCCTGGGCGCCAAGTTTCATTAACACCGGTTTATTCTTTACCAGATAAATTTTATCGGCCATAAAATCATCATGGCTCTTTCCGTCTTCCCAATTAATACCTAATTCATTGGTAGGGGTAACATGTGCTGCATCAATTATTCTTTCGCCAAACTTTCCATCTTTACCGGGGTAGCGAACTATCCAGTTAAACTGTTTTGCTGTCACTTCCACTACCATCTTGTTTTTATCGCGCGCTTCTACATTAAAAATCTTCATCCACTCATACATACCCATGGCAATTAAACCTGTAAGTACTACTGAAGGAATTACTGTCCAAATAACTTCCAGTGTGTTGTTATGCGGGTAGAAGTACGACTCATGTCCGCGACTTTCATTATAACGGTAGGCAAAGTAGAAAAGCGCTACCTGCGTAATGAAAAACACAATACCGATAATAAGCATCGTAATATTGAACAGTTGGTCGGTTTTAACGCCATGCTCTGATGCTGACTTAGGTAACATAACCGGAGCCAATTCCTTAAAGGCATAAGCAGAACCTGCAAACATCATCACTAAGAAACCTAACAGCAAATATCCGTTTATCTTACTTTGATTATTAAAATCCAGTTTGCCGCTTTTGAGTACAAGCGACAATTCGTTAGCTCTAGCAACTAGCACTAATACTACAAACAAAAGTACTAATACTGTAAAACTTAAAAATGTTAGCATCTGTATCTGTTTATTGGTTTAGCTTATTGTTATCTGCGTTCAAGAAGTCAAAATTATAAATGTTGCTCATTTGTTTTTTTGTTTTTTGGCACTTTTACTTTTTGAGTATAATTAACTATGCTATTTGAACTTGATATGTTTTTATTTAAATATTTACCACTGCATTTGAATGCAGTAATACTGCTTAATGATTATGCTTTAATGTACTCTTTGTATTAAGCATACGTTACAGTAAGTTTTTCACTTTCTTTTAAGTAAGGATCACTTTCGGGAACAATAGGACGTTTGGCCAAATTGTTAAAGAACATGTAAAGAAAAACTCCCAGAAAACCAATAAAAATTAAAATCTCCCCAACTCCTATACCTGCAAAGGTTTTTGGCACCTCAGTGGTATGGGCAGCTTTGCCATGATCAGTTGGAAGGGCAGCATCTGTTACTCCGTGCTCATTTGCAGCCTCTGCATACAAAATAGTTTCAGTATTACCAATAAAAGCCTCGTGTCCGCTATTATGATGTTCCTTAGCTGCTGCATTCCAAGTTGGCTCAACAAAAGTATAATTGAAAAAATCAATATAATGTCCCAAAATTAACAAAACTGCTCCAAAACCGATTAAACGGAAATTTCTTTTTGCGCTTCTCTTAATTAACACAAAAAGTGGGAACAGAAAGTTAACAATAAGCGCAAAGAAAACAGTGAACTTAAAATAACCTACATCAAAGCGCTTTACCCAAAAATTTGTATCCTCCGGAATATTAGCATACCACTGCAGCATGAACTGGTCAAACCACAGATAAGTCCAAAAAATAGAGAAGCCGAAAAGCATTTTACCTAAATCGTGGATGTGGTTTTCGTTTACTCTTTCGAGGTATCCCTGCGACTTAAGAAACAGAATTAAAAGTATTGTCATTGCCCAGGCTGCACAACCATAGCTAGCAAAGTTATACCAACCAAACAAGGTTGAATACCAATGGGGATCCAAACTCATTACAATATCCCAACTAACTGCTGACTCGGTTACAGCAAACACTACAATAAAAGCTGCCGCCAAAAGTTTAGAGCGCTTATATGTTCTAGGATTAGTTTGATCCGGATTGCCAAAAAAGTTATTCATTACCCTTGAGAAAATAAACCACAACACGGCATAGGCTACCATTCTTCCTATCCAAAAAGCAGGTGCAAAATATATCAGTTTAGTACTGTATTTAGGATTGTCAGCCCCGGTGTGCAGAATATGCATAACATGGTCATACAGTGAGTGAACATGACCAAAGCCCAAAAGAACAATACCTAAAAGAAGAAAACCACCAATTGCTGCAAAAGCTGAAAGCGAAAGAAAAATACGCTTCATAAGCGTTTGCCAGCCTCCGTAGGCTAACTGGGTTGCTGCCACAACAAACAAACCAAACAATCCTATACCTGTGAAGTAGTATATATTGGTGGTTAAGTTGGCCCAAAAACGTGCATGCTTGTTCTCCGGATACATCAGGAATACAAACAGAAGTCCTACCAATCCGGCACCCATCATCCAGAAGAGTGCTTTCTTAATGGAGGCTGTAAATTCAAATTTCTCTGTCATGGCTTTATGTTGTTTCGTATAGTTAGTTAAAGTTATTTAGCCGCTGTTGTTGTAGTTGAATCAGCAGCAACTGGAGCAGCAGAAGCATTTAAACCTGCCAATCCTTTAATATACTGGATCACTTGCCATCTTTCCTCTACTGAAAGTTGAAAGCCATAGCCACCCATCATATTCCTTCCGTAGCTGACAGCGTAGAACATGTGACCATCAGTTATTTCTTTTAAACGATTTGAATAAGACGGTGGGCGGGCAGTATAAGGCCCATCACCCCCATCAGGTAATTCTACAATTTGTCCATTGCCCTCGCCCTTTTCACCATGACAAACTTTACAATTTATCTCGTATAGCCTCTTCCCTTCAGCAATATTTGCATCGGTTAACTCCAAGGGATTTTGCAAAATAGCACCTGCCTTATCGTACTCTTCCTGCCATTTAGCAGGATCATGTGTAAAGTGGTTCTTAGCCATATAACTTAACAGGTAAGCCTCATTGGTTTTAATTTTTTCATCCTGAGGGATAAATCCGCGTGGGATAGTTCCTTCCACCGGCTTACGGGCTGACATTTTATTCCCTTCAGCTGTGACAACCGGACTGGACGAGTAGGTTTCGTACGCATTACTATAAGTCATATCCGGCATATAAACTCTGCCGGTTTTATCCTTACCGGCTTTGCCGCAGGCGGTCAGTACTACTGCTACAACCAACACTGGAATCAGTCTTATTATTGAATTCTTCATCGTTTAAAATGTCTTTGTATTTAAGCCCGTTCTGTAATTATTCACTTTCTGAAAACTCCTTGTCTTTTACCTCTACAGCACCCTCGTGTTTGCAAAGTTCTTTTATCTCGTTTAGTTTATCAGCAGGATATTTTTCCGCATCAAAAACCAATGCAAAGCGGTCGTCAGTAGTTCTTACATCGTAAATGCGGGGAACACGTCCCGGCCACAGGCGGTTACGCACCAAATAAGTAAGTGTCATTCCCCATGCAGCAAACAATACCGTTAACTCGAAAGTGATAGGAATAAATGAAGGCACTGGCCAATTAGGCTTACCACCAAAGTCAATTGGGTAGTTGGCTGTCATTACCCATGTCATAAAACTTAAGGCCAGTGTAGTCCCGGTTGCACCGAAAAAAAATCCGGCCGTGTGCAAACGGGTTTCGCGGTAGCCCAAAACTTCTTCCAATCCGTGAACCGGAAACGGTGTAAGGCTCTCGTAAATTTCGATACCTTTTGCGCGGATGTGTTCAATGGCATGAAGGTATACTTCTTCATGGTCCCACAAGCCAATTACTACTTTATTTGGTTCGTTGCTCATCTTTATGATTTGTTATCCTGATGTACAATTAGTTTTTAGAATCTTTATCCATAGGGCCAATGGTGGTCATACCTACATACCCCCCATGTGCGGCACCTTCTTTCTTGGCCCTTTCTGCCTTCGCTGCCTCAGAAGAAACTCTGAAAATTGATTTTACCTCGGCAATGGCGATAGTTGGGAAGAACCGCGCAAACAATAAGAACAAGAAGAGGAATACAGATATAGATCCAGTATAAATGCCTATGTCCACCCATGTTGGAGAGAAGTATGCCCAACTTGATGGTAGAAAGTCATCCGCTACTGAGGTTACAATGATTACAAAACGCTCAAACCACATACCAATGTTCACGAAAATAGAGAGGATAAAAGTTACCCAAAGATTTCTTCGCAGCGGCTTAAACCAGTAGAACTGAGGCGATACCACGTTACAGAACATCATAAGTGCATAAGCCCACAGGTACTTACCAAGAATACGATTGTAGAAAGCAAACTGCTCATACAGGTAACCCGAATACCAGGCAATAAACAACTCCGTTAAGTAAGCAATACCTACAATTGAACCGGTAAGAACAATAATCTTGTTCATAGATTCAATGTGGTTAACTGTGATGTAATCTTCTAAACTGAAAAGTTTTCTTGTAATCAACATCAGTGTTTCCACCATGGCAAAACCCGAGAAGATAGCTCCTGCCACAAAGTATGGAGGGAAGATGGTTGTATGCCATCCGGGAATAACTGATGTCGCGAAGTCGAAGGATACGATAGTGTGAACGGAAAGTACCAGTGGGGTAGAAAGACCAGCTAACACCAGTGACAGTGATTCAAAACGCTGCCAGTGTTTAGCGGTTCCCATCCAACCGAAGGAAAGGATGTTATAAATCCACTTTCTTACTTTCCCTTTTGAGCGGTCGCGAATAGTTCCAAAATCAGGCATTAAGCCTGAATACCAAAACAACAGCGATACAGAGAAGTAAGTAGAGATAGCGAATACGTCCCAAAGAAGCGGTGAGTTAAAGTTTACCCAAAGTGGTCCGCGGGTGTTAGGGATAGGAAAAATGAAAGGAGCATCCCATACACGTCCCATGTGGAAAATAGGGAACATACCCGCACAAATCACCGCAAAGATGGTCATCGCTTCTGCAGCACGGTTAATACCGGTTCTGTAACGCTGGCGGAACAACAACAAGATGGCCGAGATAAGCGTTCCTGCGTGGCCGATTCCGATCCACCAAACGAAATTGGTGATATCCCAGGCCCAACCAATGGTTTTGTTCAATCCCCATGTTCCGATTCCGAA
>CAZLXD010000150.1:0-7899 GCA_964563185.1 uncultured Chitinophaga sp. | reverse complement strand
GTTAACGGTAGTGCCGTATAAGCCTAAGAAAGTATTTTCCAGTTCGGAAAAATCGCGCACAATGTATGCGTTGTGCGGTTCAACAGGCAATTGGTAGTTATTGATTTTTACCTGCCCTACGTTTTCGTACACTCGGTTAGTAGTATAGCTTGCCCAAAGGTTTTTGCAAAAGGTGGCATAGCAGTGCCAGGTGGTGGATGATTGGTTTTGATATGGGCGCGAGGCTTTAAAACTAATTACCCCGTGGGTATCTTCAAAAAGCAGGTGGTAGGTTTCGGCACGGCTACCGCTTAACTCTGACCTGAAGTTTTGTTTGCCGGAAGCAGCACCGATAATGTTATTCTGCGGTATTTCTTTTTTGCAGGAGGAGGAGATGCTGAATAAACCCAAAAAGATAAAAGCAATATGCCGCATGGTTTACCGCCCGTTTTGTTTTATGCTGTATAAAGTAAGCTAAAGTTACCCATTGGGGTTGAAGTGCAAGGTGTTAAGGTGTTAAGGTGTTGAGGTGCGAAGGGGTTAAGGTGTTTACGTGTTGAAGTGCGAAGGTGTTAAGGTGCGAAGGTTTAATGCCACCTCTGCCAGCGGAGGATGTTTTAATGATGTTCAGCATTTGTAATGCTCTTGTTATATAAATATCATCCTCGCCCCTTGGCTAATGGCTGAGCGGGAGACGAGGAGGAGCGGGGGGCCAACTACATCATACATTCTTCCGTATATTATATTCATCTCGTTTTCTCCAAATCTCCAGTGAAATATCTATGTAGCGATTTATGTCATTAATGAAAATATCCCACGTTACGCAATATATATAGGAGAAATAACCACTGTAAATTGTATTGCCATTACAAGGTCTTGTCTCAGGTTGCTTAATATTGAACATATTCTCTCTTAGAATCTCGAAGAGCACATTGGTCATGTAGGTCGTACTATTACATTCAGCATTGTGTTGCAAAAAATAATCGTATTGCCCTAAGCTGTCGGGAAGCACCACCGCAAGCATTGCGTTTGTTTTACTGGTTTTCCCTTCTCTCTTTTGCTCTCTCAAAGAATAAGAAATCTCCCATGGAATCCACTGGTCTTTCTCAGCAACATATGTTTCCTTCATGCCTTTTGAAACTAGCACAATAGTTACTGTGCTATCAAAAATTTTATCTCCAAGTTTAGAACCGATAGTGGAATCTTCAAGAGAGCTTAAATCCTCCCCATCATCCTCTCCTTTATAAATATGATCGCTCACATCCAACTTAGATTGCAAAACATCAACATAATCTCTTACAGTAGTAGAGTAATTGCCAGTGAATGCACGAACATTTGCATCGCTATACTTATATGAAACGAAAATTTTCTTGCCCATAAACTATCTGATTAAGTACATAACAATTAAACAAACAGCAATCAGTATTCCATAGAATGGAACTAGAGTACTCGAAAAAACACCATTAAACCAAGTTCTATCTCCTTTATTAAACTTCGATATGTCCATCTGAAAATCTATAGAATCCTCGTCTTTGCCGGCAACTTCTTTGTATAGATCTCTAAATCTTCTTTCGACAGCAATAAAGAAACCATCTAAAACCCAAAAGCTTTGAATCGCAATAAACGCAACGTATATAAATTTCAGATTTGAACTGGTTGCAGATAGAGCGAACAATGCTGAAACGAGTGTAATTGCCCATCCTTTAATTAAAAAGGAGTTTGAGTTCATTCTAGTGATGATGTTTTGGATAAATTCCAGGTGCTTAGTTTTCATAATTGCGAGTTTTAGTTACGTAACCAATCGTCAAGTGTTATGGGTTCTCCATTCGCTTGCTGAATTGTTACTTGATTTACATTAAGCGAATCTAAATCTTCAGTTTCAAACTTCATTTCGGGGTACAGCTGCAGGTATTCGTTCCCACTCCAGTTTCCTCCTTTACTTTCAATTGGCAAAACGGCAAGTTTGCCTTTCCCTTTTAATACATCGGCTACACCAATTTCCCAATTACACCATTTAGAACTTAATCCGCGAACAGTTGCCAAAAACAAAAAGTAATGACACACCTGAATTTTAGTTTTTATCACTTCCGCAGTTTGTATGTTCGTAGTTGGCGGCAACGAGCCGTCTAGCCAATCCACATACAATTCGGTGTTAAGTTTGTCGAATAATAAACCGATTTTCGTCACGATGGTTTTATCCAAATGACTATGCGATAAAAAAATGGTTTTCCTCTTCTCACCTCCTATTGTCGCTTCACTACGTCTCTTTTCTATTTTTTTCTTAATCCCTTGCTTACCTAAAATTTTCAGCTCCTTGCTGTAAAAGGTCTGCAAAGCATTTTGCGAAATATGTTTTTCCATCCTTTATCCTTTAATTAAATCACTAACAGGATATAGCTTATACAATTTATCTAAAGCCACATCAGCATTACTATACGAACCAAAATTCGCCCATCTTAACAAACCCTCCACGCTTAAGTCTCTTAAATGCTTCAAGTTTACATTGTGTTTCATTATTTGAACGTGTTCAAACATCTCTACTCTACCCCCCTTTGAAAATGTTCTTCTTTCTTCATCGAGAACTCTAGATGGAATATTTATTCGAATCAATTCTGTCATAGATAACTCTGCATAAATCCACGGAGATTCTGTTTGGTCAACAACTTCCGAAGTTGAAATTGATCTCGGTGTATTTATAAAAAATAAACACTCTGTTTTATCTATCATTTTCATTAACGCTGTGGAAAGCATCATGTGAACATGGCTGGTGGTTCGGTTGCGTCTTTCGTAACTGTATGTGTGTGTCAACGATTGATAGCAATGCTCATTATCAATCAACCTTAACAGTTCATCAGAATTACCCCAAATGCAAGAATCAACGAAAGCCCTAATGCCCAAACTACTAAGCCATCCAGCTAAAGCAATGGCTATTCGTCTGTCTTCATGCGAGTGTGATATAAAAACATCCGCTTTGATTTGCTTGAACCAATTATCTTCAATCTTCGAGCCATCCAACATTCCATCATCAGACAAGAACGAACTTAAACTATGCTTTATATGGGCTTTATCCCTAACATACAAAGAACGTCCCTTCTCAAAATACTCTTCAAATTCATCTTGTATGTCTAATTTGAATCCTCTATACATACTGTTATGTTTTTAAATTAAAAATCTGCGAATTCACAAGACAACCCTCTCCTATATTTCGTTGCAAGGGGAGAAGAACTCTGTCCTTGCAAGTTTTCGTTAAACCTAACTAGCCGGTACCAAGCCAATGGTATCTCTACTAACTACTCACTTCGCGTGTAGTACCACAGGTTAAGCACTTCCAAAAGTACTTAGTGCTCCAAAAGCCTGAATCTCTACAAAACACCCACTTGGTTTTTCGTTTACAGTAATTGCAGTGGTTGTATTGTATGTGTCCTACTTTTTTGTCTAATGCCATGGCTTTAAATTTTTTTCTCCCCCTACTCTCTCACAGCTTTTCGGGAAACGCTGGTTTATTTTCTATTTAAAAAACCACCGCAGGGCCTCGGAAGGGGGGTATAGGCCTGACTCTATACTTCCTTCCGGTTTTAAAGAACGCTTGCCCGCGGGTGGTGATGGATGCTTAAAAATTAAAGTCGGCATTTACACTGCCGCCCTCGGGCACGGCCACCGGTTGTGTTTGCTGGTTGCCGGGGTCATCGTTTACATAAGCCCTTAAGGTTTGGTTGCCCGATGGGGCATTGTTAATAGTGTAGTTGCCTGCGCCATCGGTTACGGTGCTAATGGGGTAGCCATCAATACTTACCGTGCCGCTTACCCCCATGCCTGCACGTATTACTTTACCGGTAATGGTGCCGGTGGCGGGTGCAGCCTGTAGGGCGGCATTGGCGGTGGCTATGGCGGTGGCGGTTACGGCAATATCGCGCACCTCGTGCAGCTGATAGCCGTTTTTATAAAAGGTAAGGGTGTAGGTGCCCGGGGGCTGCACGGGTATAAGGTATTTGCCCTGTGCATCGGTTAGTTCCACTACATCGGTACCGGCCAGTAGTACTACTGCTTCGGGTATAGGGTTGCCGGTGGCGCTGTCGGTAACGGTGCCCTGTATGCTGTAGTCCTCGGGGCTTGGGGCTTCGCCCGGGTTGGGTATGTATACCACGCCCCACTCGCGGGCTTTGCGCCTGGTGCTGGGTTTATCGCCCGTATCGTAGGCGGCTTCAATTTCGTTCCACAGTTTAAGTATCAGTTTGTCGGCTTCTATGTTATCGTTTTGCAGGGTTTCCTGTGCGTTGTCGTAGGCGCTTTTGGCGGCTGCCTGTTGCAGGTTCAGGTTTTTAAAGTTGTTTACCGCGGCATCTACTTCGGCCAGCGATGGAAAGGTAATAGGGTCGCCCCCGGCTGCCACCCGGGTGGTTTCGCCATCGTGTACCTGCTCGCCCCAGTCGAGTATTTGCTGCTCGGTTTCAATAGTGGGGCGCAGCGGATGGGTAACGGGCAGGCCGTACATACCGCGCACCGAGGCATCGAACTTACCTCTGCGCACGGCATTTTGCATGGCATCAATAAAATCGGCCACGGTAAAGGCGGCTGCCTGCTTGGCTGCTTTTATTTGGTTGGTAAGGGCCGACTGTGCCGAAAGGGCTACCTGCACGGCCAGATAGTGGGTTTTGTAAACGGGGTAAAAGGCATCGAACCGGGTAACCGAGGCCGGGGTTAGGGGCACATCGGCAGGCGGGGTTACGGCTTTACGGTCGTTCACCATTTTAAGGGCGTGGATGCGGGTGGGGTTGGTTTGCGGTAATTTTCTTTGTGGCATAGGTTACGTTTTTATAGTGTTTTGATTAAAAAGCATGGAAAAACAATAAGAAATGGCAGTATGCTATGTTTAAGATATGCGCAGTATGACCAGCTGAAGGGCAAAAGGAATTTCGGAAGGGCTAATTCTGTACAGAATGACTGCAAAAGGAATTTCGGATAGCCCCAATCTGTACAGAATGACCCGGAAAGGAATTTTCCCGATCCGAAATCTGTACAGCAGGTGGGTGAAGGAAATTTTCTAAAGGCATAATCTGTACAGAATGACCTCAAAAGGAATTTCGGATAGCCCCAATCTGTACAGAATGACCCCGAAAGGAATTTTCCCGACCCGGAATCTGTACAGAAGGTGGGTGAAGGAAATTTTCCGGAGGCATAATCTGTACAGAATGACCCCAAAAGGAATTTCGGATAACCCCAATCTGTACAGAATGACCCCGAAAGGAATTTTCCAATGCCCTCCTTCTGTTCGGTATTTGCCTGCACCTGCCTTACCTGTATGCTGCTTAACATAACCTTATATGCCTTTACAATTGCGCGCTATGCTACAAAAGGGGCAAAAGCCCTGCAAAGACAGATTTTTGCCATTCCTTCATGCTTTTTAGGGCCTGTTTTTACTTATACACCATTATTACATAGTAGAAAGCAGGCTGTATGTAATTCCGTTTCCTTCACAAAATGCCCCGAAAACAATTTTTACCCCGCAGCAGGCGGCCGTCCCCCTGCCGCTGACTGATACCTACGGCCCCGCAGGGTTAGCTGATAGTTTTTGTAAAGAGAAAGGAGGAAGGGCCGGGGAGCTTAGCGGTTGTGTCCTCGCAGTTTCCTGCCGTGGTTGGGTCGCCCGACCAACCACTGTTTTCGTTTAGCTGTTTGTGCCCCCGCCCTCGCAGAGTCTCCGCTTGCGGGACTCTGCGAAAAGAAGAGCTTTGCTTTTATGCCCGCAGAGTCCCTGCCCGTTCGGTCAGGCGGGCTCTACGAGAAAACCGGTGGGGACGGAAGAGAAAGCAGGAAGGGCCGCGCAGCCTTAGCGGTTAATAATGCGAATTTCCACCCTGCGATTTATTTCGGCATCGGCTTCGGTTCGTTCTTCTACCAAAGGTATATTACCCAAACCCTTATACCTAAGGCGGTTTGCGGCAATACCATTAGCCACCAGATAATCGTAAACAGCCCGTGCGCGGTTTTTTGAAAGCTGCCCGTTTTTCGCTCCATAGTCCCATCCATCGGTACCTTTTACTGTGCAGCATACATAGCCCAGTATTTCAATTTCCATGGCCGGCACCTCTTTTAATATTTTTAATAGCGTATCCAGTATGGGTTTCGATTCGGGAATAAGCTGATGCTGCCCGCCAATAAAATTAAGATTAGGTAGGCGCAGTTTATCGCCTGCTTTGGCAGCCGAAATTACCTGCCTGAAACTGTCGGTGGCATTATATACATGCGACCATATTAAAATTTCGGCACGCCTGTTAAGCGCTCTTAAGGAATCGGTAGCGTTGCTGTTTAGCGGTACCCGCTTGCCATAGCCCGTTACCTGGCGCAGTTGCTGCAAAAAGGGGTAATGGCTTAGCAAATACTGTTTTACGGCATTGGCACGTTTGGCGGCCAGGGTATCGTTGTACTGCAGCGAGCCTTCGGCATCGCAGTAAGCATAAATTTTTACCGAATCAATTACGTGCCCTGCGGTTTGCGCCATAGCACTTTGCAGCGCCTGTGCTGCCCCGTTGGTAAGGTAGTACTGGTTACCGGGGAAATAAACAACCACCGTTTGCGGAGCCTGCTTTTGCCCCCTGCCCCACAGCCCTGCCATAAGCAGGCAGGCGGTTAGTATAGTTGCGCGGTTCACAGGCATATAACGTTTAAGGCCGTAGTTAATGATGCGAAAGTGCCTGCTGCGGGCTTATGCCTTTTTTGGTAACAATACCCTCCCCGTTCAGCAGCAGCCCGTAGGGCACCCCGTTAATACCCATCCGCAAACAAAATTCTCTTGATAACGATGGTTGAAGAAGGTAACTGTTTTGAAGCAAAGGCCTTTGTGCTATGTATGCCTGCCAGCCCGCCACATTGGTATTAATACTAACAATAACCACATTAATAGTGGCCGAATCGAATGCGGGCTTTAACGTTTCCAGCAGTTGCAGCACAGGTTTACAGCCGCTGCACCAGGTAGCCCAAAAATACAGGTAGGTGGTTTTGCCTTTTTGCAAGGCGGCCACATTGGTAACCGTACCGTTTGCAGTGTATAACGGAATTTGCCCAGCCGGCTCTCCCTCCGCAATAGTGTAGTTGTTGTCGGTTAGCATATTGCGGCAAAGGCCATACATTTCAAAGCGGGCAAGCGAAGTATCCAGTTGCTGAAACAAGGTAAGTAAAGTATCGTGCGAATAGGTATTGCCCGCTACCTGCATATACAGGTAATGCAGTTTCATAAACGATTGATTGCCGTGGGCGCTAAAGAAAGAGAACCACTGCCGGTCCATTTCAGCATTCAGTGCAGT
This sequence comes from uncultured Chitinophaga sp., assembly GCA_964563185.1. Taxonomy (GTDB): domain Bacteria; phylum Bacteroidota; class Bacteroidia; order Chitinophagales; family LD1; genus Bog-950. Next base: position 619 of record CAZLXD010000150.1, on the reverse strand, counting down.
GTATACCGCCCATAACGAATCTCTGCGCAAACTATCGGTAGTTGCTCCTGCTTCCATCATTACCTCAAAGCGGTGTTTCTTTTCTGCTCTTTGTTTATTTTTTGCCTGAAAGTGAACCTGATTAAAAGCAGAGGAAGGGAAATGAAGATTAAAGTGTTCGCCCTGCCACTCAACTATAAAAAACACATACGGGCTATCCAGGGCTATTTGCTGAAAATCGTTGGGCGAATAATTGCCCAACAACACCAGGTAAGGGCACGCGGTAACATCGGTAATAGTAAACCGGCCCTTTAACTCAGCCGAACGGTACACCGTATCGCCCGTAAGGGCATTGGTAAAAACCAACTCAGGCGGTGTGGTGGTATTCGTAATACGGTACTCCACCGTTATGCTTTGGGCATTTATGTTAAGCAGTAAAAGCCACAATGCTGTAATAAGTATTAGTTGTTTCATGTTCGTTAATTATCACCACCGGAGTAAACCGGTGGTGATTGTAAGGCAATATATTACTCGCAGTATAAAGTAATTAAGTTTTCACGCGAATACTTGATACATATATCACTATATGAGCTAACACACTGCGGACTGCTGCCGTGGTTGGGTCGCCCGACCAACCACT
>CAZLXD010000149.1:0-7918 GCA_964563185.1 uncultured Chitinophaga sp. | reverse complement strand
AATGTTCCAGGCGGCAGCATTGGCGGTTACATAGCCCACCATTATTTTCTGAAACTGGTAGAAATCGGCCCCTGACCTGGGAATGTAATCTCTTGCCATAAGCGGTGTATTTTGTTGCAAAATTTAGGCGTTTAGGGCAAAAAAGCAAGTGTTTAAAGAAAAAATGGTGGTAATGAACCTTCAGAATTCGTATTCTAACTTTCTGAATATTAATCCTGATATGCTGAATTTCTATTCTAAAATATAGAATTAATATTCTTAATTTTAGAATTGATATCTTATAAATCAGGATTTTTATTCTAAATATTAGAATTTGCATTCAGATTTATGGAATTTCTATTCTAAATTTCAGGATTCAAATTTTATAATTCAGAATTTATATTCTGAAATACAGGATTCGAATCCAGAACTCTTCCGAATAGCGCCAAAGGTGTTGGCGGTGCTGCCGGGGCAGAGAGTGCAGGCGGCTAAGCAATGGGCTATACTCCCCGGTTATTTATTGCGCCCCTTCGGGGCCGGAGCGCACAAGCCCCAAAGGGGCGCAATACCACTGGCAGAGTGTTAGCCCTGCGTATAAACAAAAGAAACAGGGCGGCTTTAGACGCCTTTAATAACTCTTTTCCGCTTATCTAATCTCTTGCAGTTGGCTTAAGCCAACTGCCTGTGCAACAACTAAAGCTATACCGGGCACCTTGGTAGTTCTCCCGCACCAGGCAGTCAAAAGCCACAAATTAAGCACAAAGCCGGGCGCGGCATAATACCCCGCAACTGCGGTATGCCCGCGGCCGGCATGGCCTTAAAAACCGGTAAAGAACAGCAGGCCGCACTTTAAAACTTCCTCCCCTTTTCTAACTTTACCTTCAAATAAAGTAACGTGCAGCCGGTTGAACGCCTCCATCAAATTTCCCTCAAACTCCGCAGCCTCTTAAACCAAAAGCAGGCATTAACCGAGCGAAACACCAAACTGGAAAAAGAACTGGCCATTTTAAAAGAACAACTCGCTTCGCAACAGCAAAAAGAGGCTCAACTAATCAATACAATTAAAATAATTAAGTTAGCGCAAAATATAGGTTCCACTAAAACTGCTGGCGCAGAAACAACGGAACTGAAACGAAAAATTAACGAATACATTAAAGAGATAGATAACTGTATTGCCATGTTGAACGAATGATAGTATGGCGGAGAAAAATGAAACGGTAAATATGAATGTAACGATAGCTGAACGCAGCTATCCGCTCAAAGTACTCAAATCGGAAGAAGAAAAAATCAGCAAAGCAGCAAAACTGGTAAATGAACGCATAAGCGAATACCGCCAAACCTTTAAAGGCAACGATAAACAGGATTACCTGGCTATGTGCCTGCTCAACTTTGCAGTAGAAATTTTGAATACCCAAAGCGAAAGTCAACAGTCTTACCGTTCTATCGAAAATAAAATCAGCGAACTGGAACAACTGCTTTCCACCTCCTGATTAGCCTTCCGCCCGTTCAGCCGCCTTACCGCCTCCTCTTTAATAACAGGAACTTGTATTTATTTATTCACTATAAACCATTCCAATTATGGATAACACAATCATCATAATCATAGCGGCTGCCATAGCAGTCCTCGCTGCGATTGTGGGTTTGCTGGTGGGCAGGTCTATTACCCAAAAATCAAATCAGGAAATAGAACAAAAGGCTACGCAGGAAGTTGAAAAGAAACTTGCCGATGCCACTGCTGCCGCAGAAAAACTACTCGCAGACGCTAAGCGCAACGCTGAAAACGTTAAGAAAGACAAAATGCTCGAAGCCAAAGAAAACTTCCTGCAGCTAAAATCAAAGCACGAATCCGAAGTGGCCGAGCGCAACAAAAAAGCCATTGAAAAAGAAACACAGGTAAAACAACTGCAAACCGAAGTATCGCAGCGCACCTCCGAACTTTCTAAAAAGGAAAAGGAAATCGACAGCCTTCGCGATAACCTCAACAAACAACTCGAACTGGTTAATACCAAGAAAAATCAACTCGAAAAAAGCCACGAAATATTCGTCAATAAATTAGAGCAAATAAGCGGCCTTTCAAAAGACGATGCCAAGCGCGAGCTAACCGAAAGCATGAAGAAAGAAGCCGAAGCCGAGGCACTTTCTTACATGAAAAACGCCATGGACGAAGCCAAATCCAAGGCTAATAAGGAAGCTAAGAAAATTGTTATTCAAACCATACAGCGCACCGCAGCCGAAAACGCTATCGAAAACACCGTATCGGTGTTTAACCTTGATAGCGATGAGCAGAAAGGCCAGATTATTGGCCGCGAAGGGCGCAACATACGCGCCCTCGAAGCCGCCACCGGTTGCGAATTTGTGGTAGACGACACCCCGGAGGCCATCATCATTTCCGGCTACGACCCCATACGCAGAGAAATTGCCCGCCTTTCGCTACAGCGCCTCGTGGCCGATGGCCGCATCCACCCAGCCCGTATCGAAGAGGTAGTGGCAAAAACAAAAAAACAACTCGAAGAACACATCCTCGAAATTGGCGAACGCACAGTAATAGATATGGGCATTCAGGGAATGCACCAGGAACTGGTTCGTTATGTTGGCCGTATGCGTTTCCGTTCTTCTTACGGACAGAATTTGTTACAACACTCCCGCGAAGTAGCCAACCTTTGCGCTACCATGGCGGCTGAATTAGGCCTTAACCCTAAATTGGCTAAGCGTGCCGGCTTACTACACGACATAGGCAAAGTGCCTGATGAAGAGAGTGAGTTATCGCACGCTCTTTTAGGCGCCAAACTGTGCGAAAAGTATGGCGAGCATCCAGCAGTCATCAATGCCGTAGGTGCCCACCACGATGAAATGGAAATGAAGTTCGTTATCTCTCCCATCATTCAGGCTTGCGATGCCATTTCAGGCGCGCGCCCGGGTGCCCGCAGAGAGATTATGGAAGGATACCTGCAACGTATCAAAGACCTCGAAACACTGGCTCAGAACTTCGAAGGGGTAGAAAAGGCTTACGCCATACAGGCCGGCCGCGAACTCCGCGTAATAGTAGAAGCCGACAAGGTGGATGATAAAAAAAGCGAAGAACTTTCGTTTACCATTTCTCAGAAAATTGAAAAAGAAATGACCTACCCGGGTCAGGTAAAAGTTACGGTTATAAGAGAGAAACGCAGTGTGAGTGTGGCAAGGTAACACCGCAATCGAAAATTAAATTCAGCAACCGGCAAGAGGGTTTTGTCTGCACAAATAAGTTTGGCAGATAAAGCCCTCTTCAGTTTTTCCGCTGGGCTTTCTGCAAAATTTACAACCCTATTGGTTGCCCTGTTTTTCGAACGCGCCCGAAACGCTGCTTGTTGAGAGCATCAACCAAACAAAGTTCTGCCCTAACCCACGCACAGTTTGCCACCCCCTGCATTATACACTTACCGTAAAAGTGCCATAATCAGACCATAAAAATACTACAACAATACTATAATTATGACATAACTTGTAGTTAACAACGACAGCATCCTACTATAGAACGACACAATCCGACTTAAACAACGACATAATCCTACCATAAAACGACATAATCCGACTATAACAACACATAATCTGTAGTTAAAAACGACAGCATCCGACTATAAAGCGACAACATCCTACTATATAGAGACACATTACTACTTAAATAACGACATAATCATACTATAGAACGACATAATCGGACTATAAAACTACCATAAAAGTGCAATAAACTGTAGATAACAATTTAAACTGCTGATAATCAATTAAAATAGATATTGTTCGACTTATCGGGCACTTTACCTAAAAATTGAAGATGTGCCTTTTCAAATTCATGTTTACGGTTACCAACCGGTGGGGTATCTTCTTTGCCGAGCAAGGGCTTAGTGAATTCTAAAGCTATTGCTCCTTGTTAAGGTAAGTGTGAGGGTATAAGAGAAAAGGGAGCAAGTATGCCGGTAGCGCGTTTCAACTATTCTAAACGTATGTAAAATATTTCATGTGTAGCATTTATGAAACTATGCGTGTAGCATATCGTAAGCATTCGCATGTCATTATCATACACCGGGTTATGATAATTGTCACTACCGAGTCTTTTTCTTATTGGAAACTAACTAAGAACATATTTTTTTGGGTAAAAAGGCACTAAGTTTGCACTACGTTGCGGAAGAGTGTGTAACATCGGGCGAGCCCATTGACGTTTCGACCGAATTACTTTAACTTATGCTTCAATAAATAATAAATAACAGAGCAAGTGTTTGCCTGCTCCATTAAAACAGATATTATGAAAAAAATACTACGCTTTGCACTGTTAGTTTTTAGCGGATTATCGGTTTCAAATGAAAGAAAGCACATTAACACGTTGGCGTTCTTTAAAGAAGTGAGACTTACAGCATTTCTTGATGTTAAGTGGTTGTTTTTATTGGGTTTTGGGCTTTTTATACTAAAAGTCCATGCACAGGAAAACTGTTCCAGCGCTCTTTACTTGGGTGCTGTAAGTGGTACATATAGCGGCACTACGGTGGGTGCTTCAAATGATATCAGTACATGCCGAACAGGTTCTCCTGATCAGGTATTCTACTTTAGTGTGGCAAACGGCTATACTATTGACATTTGGGAACCCAGCAATGGTTACGATGAATATGAGTATGTAGGTTATGGAGCAACCTGCCCGGGTACACAAATACAATGTTGGGATAATGATGGTTTGGCACACACAGTGTGGACCAACAACACAGGCTCCACCCAAAATGTATGGTGGATTCAGGATGGATACAATAACAGTTCTGGAACTTTCAACTTGCAATGGACAATTACAGCCCCCCCAATGCTAGTACCTTATTCTGGTAACAATTCTTACACTACGTGTTCAGGAAATTTGTACGACCATGGAGGTTCTTCAGGAAATTACAGTAATGATGCCAACGGTTACACAGTTTTGTACCCATCTAGCAGTGGTAATGCTGTAAGAGTATCCGGTTCTACTTCGGGGGAGGGTTGTTGTGATTGGTTGCGCATTTACAATGGAGTAGGCTTAGGAGGAACCTTATTATGGGAAGGGGTTGCCGGTTCAGGAACTGTGCCCACAGTAACTTCTACATCTTCTGATGGTGCGCTCACAGTCAGGTTTACTTCTGATTACTCTGTAACCGGTTCAGGATTTAATTTAGCTATCTCTTGTGTTGTCCTTTGCACTGCCCCAGGCAACCCTTCCACTTTTGGCAGTAATCAGTGGAATGCCTATGTATGGAATGCCGGAGATGAGAATGGTAACAATGGTGCATGGACAAACAACTATAGCGGCTACTACACCATCAGTAGTTTAAGTTTTGATACGCGTACCGGACAAACCTACTCAACCGCTCAAAGTTGGGACCCAAATGGTTCGCCTTCTAGCGCAAGTGGTTACTCGGGTTGTACCGTTGGAGCGGATAATCATTCTTATGCATTCAAGCGCCAAGGTTTTCCGTGTGGGCAATATCAAATCAATATCCCCAATCACGATGACGAGGCAAGGCTTTTTATAAATGGCTCCATGGTATGGGAACACGACAACGGGTGCTGCGATGCCCATACCAATGTTTGGACAGGTTGGTTATCTGATGTATCCACCATTGAATATAGAGTGTCGGAAGGTGGGGGGGGCTCTCATGGTAGTTTACATTTACAGTTGTTGACATCCACACCTCCGGGCAACCCCGCTACTTTTGGCAGCAACATTTGGAACATCTATGCCTACAACAATCAGGATTTGTCATCTAGTTATGCCGGTTTTTATACCGATACACGCTTAAGCGTTACCACAACAGACAGGTGGGATTTAGGTACGCAATCACCTTACAATGCAAATGCAACTAACGGAGCTGCCTTTCAGGGATGTTATGTTGGACCCGATAATCACTCTTACAGAATTAAGCGCCAGGGTTTCCCTTGTGGGTTTTACAATATTCAGGTAAGAAATGATGATAACTATGTGCTGTATTTAAATGGTGGTCAAATTCACTCCGGCACCTGTTGTAGCAACCCAACTGCAGTTCTTTCTAACCAGTTTTTAGGGGCTAATTCAACCTTAGAATTAACCATTGTTGAAGGGGGCGGAGGTTCGTATGGCGGAGTTGAGTTAACCAAAACCGCTGATTTGGCAATTACATCTTCCAATGCGGCAATGTGCCAGGGCGAGCAGCGAGCACTCTCAGCAAATATAGCCGGTGGAACATGGTCGTTTGTAACTCAGGGTAGTGGTGCTTCTATTTCAGGCTCTACATTTACCGCGGGTAGCACCAACTCAACAATCAGATACACTTATGCAGGATGTACTGTTGACCAAACTATTACAGCAAATACATTATCAGTTGCTCCTACAGGAGCATCCGGCACAACTACAATATGCCCCGGTGGTTCAACCACGCTAACCGTATCGGGCGGAAGTGCCGGAACAGGTGCTACAGCACAATGGTTTACCGGCTCATGCGGTGGAACCTCGGTTGGCACAGGAAATTCTATTACCGTTTCTCCTTCATCCACTACCACCTATTATGTAAGATATTCCGGCACCTGTAATACTACTACATGTGGCAGTGTAACAGTTACAGTTACTACCCCTCCGGGCTTTGGCAACAACGTATGGAATGTGGCATGCTATGATGGAAATAACTTTAACACCTATAAAGGTTTTTATACCGAAAACAGAATGGGGTTTGATACGTGGAGCAGATGGGACTACAATGGAACACCCTCCAGTGCAAATGGCTTAACAGGCTCTGCTTATTCGGGCTGCGCCATTCCGGCAGATTATCACTCTTACATATACAGACGCAAAGGGTTTCCTTCGGGCACCTACTCCATTTCAGTTAATCAGGACGATACCTATGTACTCATAATAAATGGAGTGACCGTTAATTCTGCAGGCACCTGGGCATATTATCCGAATGTGTGGACAGGTACTTTAGATGCCAATTCCGAAGTGGAATATAGAGTTACTGAGGGTGTGGGTGGTTCTTACGGTGGTATGACCTTTAATGAAGTAAGAGTACCTTCATCGGGCAACAACTCTGTTGCCTGCGGCACAAACGTAACCCTGCTCGACCACCAGGGGATATCGCAGAACGGTAACTATACATATAGCAGTGGTCTTAACGGCTATACGGTTTTAAATAACAATGCTCTTTCGAGTGCTCAAATAAGTATTAACGGCTCATATTTCACCGAGTCTGGTTATGACTACATCAGAATTTATAATGGAGCTGGAACGGGCGGAACGTTGTTGGCTACTTATCATGCTTCTTCGTGGTCAACATTAAGTTATACCGGTTCGGTAGGTCAAACACTTACAGTGCAGTTTACAAGCGATGGTTCGGTTCAAAACAATGGTTTCATATTGGATGTGGTTTACTCCGGCTCATGTGCAGTTCCTGTGCCTACCATTTCAAACTTTACCGCTACAAGCGCTTGCCAAAACAACACAGTAACTATAAACGGAAACAATTTTACCGGAGCAACTACAGTGTCGTTTGGCGGAACCGCAGCGGCTTCATTTAACGTAGTTTCCAATACACAAATTACGGCTGTGGTAGGCGGAGGCTCATCCGGCAGTGTGTCCGTTACTACTCCCGGAGGAACAGCTACACTTGGAGGATTTACATATAACACACCTCAAGGTCCTGCTTATGGCACTAATACATGGATCAGCAATGCATACAACGGCATGGATTTGAATACCGAACTTGGCAGAATTACCAGCGGTATTACCACCAACACCACTACAAACATTACCGCCAACTGGGGTTCAGGCGGAGCAACTACCACCTGCTATACATCAAATGCCGATGGATTTAGCACTACGCACCGTATGAACCGAACCTTCACAGCAGGATTCTATCGGGTAAGCTATAGTTCCGATGATGGCATCCGAATTAGTTTTGATGGTGGTAGTTCTTGGGTGGTT
>CAZLXD010000148.1:0-7924 GCA_964563185.1 uncultured Chitinophaga sp. | reverse complement strand
TATTTAATCCCTCGGTAGTGTTGCGGTTAATAGCTATCTCTAAAGGTGATACTCCGGCTAACCGCGCCAGTTTCTCCCGCAAGGGCTCGCGACCCTGGTCTAACACCCGCCACATAAAATACGAAGGCGCCTCATTACAATACTGATAATTGCGAATATGCGCTTCCTGCACCGGTTTGGGTTGCGGACTTACACCTCCGTTATTCAGATTAATAATATTGGGCGACACGGTGTATTGCTGCCGTATAAAATGCCAGAAATCTTCATCGGCAGCGGCCTTTGCAGGATCTATGGTTTGTATACGTTGCAGATGCTGCTGAAATGCTGCTGCATCGGTTGGGGTTAACCAGTCTAACAAAGAAACCCCTGCCGTGGCTAATGCAGTGTGTTTAAGAAATATTTTTCTGTTCATGGCAGTTAATATAACTAAGGCATTGAAAATATCTTCAACAAAAAATGTCTGTGAATTTTGAAAAATGAATTTTCAATTTACATTTGCGCTCCGCTTCGTAAAAAAGGAAGTTTAGCTCAGCTGGTTCAGAGCATCTGCCTTACAAGCAGAGGGTCACAGGTTCGAATCCTGTAACTTCCACCACTTGAAAGCCCCGTTAATTACCGGGGCTTTTTTATTTCCGTTTGTTTATCATCCTTATGTTAGGTGTTGCATCATCTCCGATCGCACCATTTCTTTCAGGCGGGGTATATCATCCAAAGTCATTCCGGTTGTTTCTATAGGGTTACTCCAGTACAAATGCAAAGTGCCCGGGTAAAGCGACCATGTATTGGGGTTGTTTTTTTTCTTAGCTCCTACCAAAGTTTGTACTGCTACCGGCACCTGCGCCATAATAGCTACCTTAAATGCCCCATCTTTAAACTCCTTGAGCGGTGCATCCGTTCTGTTGCGGGTGCCTTCGGGATAGATAAACAGGCTTTCCCCTTTATGCAGTGCAGCAGCCATGTAGCGATAAGATTTTTCGCGGCTCTCCTTACTTTTCCTGTCCACAATAATGGCAAGCATACGAACCATAAACCCAAAAAACGGAATGTATTTTACCTCAGCCTTTGCCAAAAACCTTACCGGGAAAGGTAACGCAGAAGCCCCTGCTATAATATCAACCTGCGAACAATGGTTAGCCACCACTACATAACTACCTATTGGCTGTATGTTTTCTTTTCCGTGTATCACTAACTTCAATCCGTTTACCCACATTAAAAATGGCGACAGGTAACGGCAGTTAATCCATACACATGACATAGAGTATTTCTTTCCGAACAAACCAAGCACAATAGCATAAACAAACGTAAACACCGCCACCACCAGCAAAAACCAGGTAAAGCCCCATACTGCCCATAAGATACCAAATACCTGTTTTGCAATTTTCATACTGTGTAACCACCATTAACGGTTTCTAACTGAAAACATACAAAAAAGATTTTGCTTACTCCGATGCCAGTTATGCCTCGCCATGTTTTATATTTTCAGGCCATGCCGGAAACAACAAGTATTCAGATAGATGAGAGTTGGAAACAGGTGCTGGAGGGCGAGTTTCAGAAACCTTATTTTCCACTTATCAAACAGTTTATTCTGGAGCAGAAAAATAAAGGCAAAAAGGTATATCCCCCGGGTTCACTTATCTTCAATGCCTTTAATCTTACACCGTTTTCTGAACTAAAAGTTGTTATCATAGGCCAAGACCCTTACCACGGAGCCGGTCAGGCACACGGGCTTTGCTTCTCGGTCCCTGTTGGAGTTAAGCCTCCTCCATCGCTGGTAAACACTTTCAAAGAAATAAAAAGTGACATGGGAATTGAACCTCCCAACCACGGCAACTTAGAAAGTTGGGCAAAGCAGGGAGTATTGTTACTCAATGCTTCATTAACAGTGAATGCGGCCGAGCCAAATTCACATGCCGGTTGCGGGTGGCATACATTTACCGATGCGGTGATTAAAACTATATCCGACAAAAAAGAAGGAGTTGTGTTCTTACTGTGGGGTAAGTTTGCACAGGATAAGGAAACACTGATTGACACCTCAAAACATTTAGTGCTGAAAGCTGCTCATCCCTCACCTTATAGTGCCGACCGCTTCTTCGGGTGCCGCCATTTTTCAAAAACCAACGAATGGCTACAACAGCACGGCTTGTCGGCCATAAACTGGAGCCTATAACAGGCAGAAAATAATCTCCTGTAGTTTGCGTTTATTAGCGTCTAAATCGTCAAAGGTTTGAAAAAGAGTGTCCTTTTTGCATTTGTTTTGGCAGCAGCTTTTCCCCTTTTTGCACAAATAGGTGGAGAGAACACCTATGAGTTTCTGAATCTTTCGCCCGATGCGCGCATTACTGCCTTGGGCGGCACCAATGTTTCCATTTACGACCACGACTTAAATACACAGTTAGCCAACCCGGCTTCGCTTAACCGCAAAATGAACGGACAGGCAGCTTTCGGAACAGTAATTTATCCCGGTGGAGTAAACTTTGGCAACGTAGCTTACGGTAAACGGTTTGACAAAGTGCCGGGGGTATTTGGCTTCGGTTTGCAATACATGGCTTACGGGAAATTTAAAGAGGCCGATGAAATGGCCAATGTAACCGGCAACTTCAGCGCAGGTGAAATGGCAATACATGCGGGCTATGCTTACCAATTCGGCAAATTGTTTTCGGTAGGTGCTAACTACAAGTTTATCTATTCACAGTTGGGTCCTTACAGTTCGGTGGGCATGGCTACCGACTTAGGTTTTACCATTAATGATACCGCACATTTAGTTACAGCTTCTATTGTTGCCAAAAACATTGGCGGCCAATTGAAGCCATACAACAAAGGCAACCGCGAACCCATCCCGTTCGATTTGCAAGCCGGGCTTTCGTTTGGGTTTAAAGGAGTGCCATTCCGTATTCATACCACTTTTCACAATCTGTACCGTTGGGATATCCGCTACAACAATCCGGCCGACCAACCTACTGACAACCTTTTTTCCGACAGTAGCGAAACCAAAAAGAAATACATAGGCGACAAACTAATGCGCCACATAATCATAGGAGTTGAATTCAACATTAAAGGCATTGTCCGCTTGGATATAGCTTACAACCACCTTCGCCAACAGGAATTAAAACTTTCCACCCGAAGGGGAGTGCCGGGCCTTTCGTTTGGTTTAGGAATGCGGGTGCGCCAGTTCGATTTCAGTTACGGATTTCAGCCAATGGCACAAGGACAGGTAATGAATCATTTTACACTTACGGTTTACACCAATGGTTTTGTAAAACGCAAAGCTGCCGGTAGCGGCTCTTCTCCTAAACAATAATGACGCAGGTTCAACTTGTTTTGCTTGCATTGGCCGTCCTGCTTCTTTCAATAGCATCGTGCAAAAAAGAAAGCAGCCAGAGTTATAATTTCACACAAATAACCGAAACCGATGCAAGCGCTAACAGTATAGGTTATGTTGATTCTTCTGACTGGGGTTACGATGCCAATTGGAGTTCAGCCGAAACACAGTTGCTTTCGTTTAAAGATACGTTGAAGAGCAGTGACACTACCATCGGTTACATTCATATTTCCCCTGCTTTTCCCAACCCGTCTGCAGGCACTTTTTTTATAGGAGTAGACACAGAAAAGGGATGTAAAATGAAAGCTATTTTTGTGAATGAACAGTTTCAGATACTGCATTACCTCTCCCGAAATTTTACGGGCGGGCCCATCATTACGGCATACAACTTAGCTGCAATCACCGCCTTTCGCAAAGGGCACTACTACCGCATGTATTACGGCTTTTACAATGCCCTGGACTCACTCTACTACAAAGGCCACGGTGATTTACGGATAGAGTAAAAAATCTTCTGCCAACTTTTCTTTCTTCGCAACATGCAGGACAAAAAGCGATTAACCCCAACCCTGGCAGTGTTTATAACCATTTTTATCGACCTGTTGGGCGTGGGTATCATCATTCCCATTTTTGCCCCGTTGATTATTGAAAACGATAAAGGAATACTGCCCGCTACCATGGCAGAACCTACCCGCAACCTGCTCTATGGTATCCTAACAGCCACCTTCCCCTTCTTTCAGTTCTTTGGAGCACCCATACTGGGTACACTGGCCGATAAATACGGTCGCAAAAAGATTTTACAGTTCTCTCTTATTGGCACACTCATAGGCTATGTAGTGTTTGCGCTCAGTGTTCACTTCAACATTTTCTGGTTGTTATTCTTAGCACGGGCCATACCTGGCTTTATGGGCGGAAACATTTCGATAGTTACAGCTGCTCTGGCCGATATTTCAAAACCCGAGGAACGTGCCCGCAACTTCGGACTAATAGGAATGGCCTTCGGATTGGGATTTATTCTGGGTCCTTTTTTGGGAGGCATACTTTCCGACAGTTCAGTTTTTTACCTGTTTGACTACTCTACTCCACTATGGTTTGCCGCCCTTCTTACAGCAGTAAACATTTACTATGTAGCACGGCAGTTTCCTGAAACCTTTAAACCAAGTGCAGAAGGGAATGTATCTCTGCTAACGGGTATTAATAACATTAAGAGAGCCTTTGGTATGCTGAACATGAGGGTCATCCTCCTCACGGTTTTTTTACAGGGGTTTGCCTTCAGTTTCTTTATGCAGTTCAACCAGGTGTTTTTGATTAAAAAGTTTCGTTTCGATAAAAAATCAATAGGCATTTTGTTTGGCTATATAGGAATTTGGATAGCGTTTACACAGGGTGTAATAGTGCGCAAAGTAACTGCTCGCTATGCTCCGCACCAAATACTAAAGGTATCGCTGTTCGGCTTAGCGGTTACTATATTGGTAATACTGCTACCGCCCCAGGCCTGGATGCTTTATTTAATCAATCCTTTTATCGCCATTTTTCAGGGGCTAACCCAACCTAATCAAACCAGCATAGTTTCAACCCTTACCCCACCCGAAAACCAGGGCGAGATTCTGGGAATACAACAAAGCATTGCCTCATTAGCATTTACCTTTCCCCCTCTTATTGCAGGCATACTGGTTTCGTTCGATTTCCGCCTGCCGCTGATTGTTTCGGCTATTGTAATGCTGCTGGCCTGGGTTAATTTCGTTTTCCGCTTTGAAGAAAGAAAACCGGGCGAAGTTTGACTCCCACTATTCCTGAGTTTCCACTGCTACTCCTGAACCAACCATTAAACGCTTGCCGGTTAAGTGGCTATATGCGATTCTCTTAACCACAGATATCTGTAAAGCCCCATAGGGCTGCAAGTACTTTTTCGTGCCTGTGTATCGAGAAAAGAAAAGTAACACCACCCGCTCACTTACTCTCTGCATAGAAAAAAGTTTAGGCAATCATACTACATAGCAACACATATGGTATTCTTATTTTTCCAATAAAATAAGAATCATTTTTATGTTTTTAGCGCTCTTTATATAACGACTATGCGCAAACAAGATCAACTAACAGCCCTTATCCGCTCCCTTACACAGGGGGAAAAGAAATACTTTATGCAGCGTAGCCGTACAGGAACAGGCAGTAAAAGTTACGTTAAATTATATAAACTATTATTAGGCAGCCACACTTATAACCCGCAAGAGATTTCACTTCGATTGAAAAAAAATAAAGCAGGCCTTGCCAATGAAAAGAAGTATCTGGAAAAGAATATCCTTGCTTCTCTCCGCGAATACCACGATAACCATCCACAACTCAGCATTCTGAACCGTATAGCTGAGGGTATCCTGCTTATGGAAAAGAACCTTCCATTACAAGCCACGGCATCTGTGCAACGTGCAGTGGGCTCTGCTACTGCCACTAATAACTGGCCCACTTGCATGGCAGGCTAACAGCCTCATGCTTACGCTTTGCAGCGATCCTTTTACCTCCTTTGTTGATGCCACCTACCGCTCGCAGCACCACCTTCGTCAAATGCTGCAAATTGCCGAACGCATTAAACTGATTACAGAGTTTGAACTCTTTAGTGAAGAAGTATACAACTCCTACGCTAATCGCAGCACCGATGGCACGGAAGCACATCGTAGAGAGACCCAGAAGCTATTAGACCACCCTTTACTGCAAAGCGATTACAATAACTTTCAACTGCTGTCCTACAAATACAGTTTACAATCGCTGCTGTTTGCCCGCATGGGTAATCATGCGCAAAACATTGCCACCAACCACAAGGTACTATCACTATACGAAACCCAACTGGCTATTGATAAAATGGGGTACTGGAACATTATTGCCAACCTTACCCAGTCGCTGATTATGGCGGGTAATTTTGAGAACTATAGCTTGTGGATGAAGAAACTGAGTGCACGGTACTACCAAAAACTACCGGTTGACTGCACTTACATTGACAACATGTTGCGCACATATAAAAACATATTTGAATCGGGTGCTTACTTCCGCTTTATCGCAGAAGGTAAAGTAGCCCCGGAGGCAGTCCGGTCATTTACCAAGCGTATTCTACGCTCATACGCTACCGAACAGAAACACATTACCCCATTCCATTTTATTTCGCTCGTATACAAAACAGCAGCCTGCTGCCTTTTGATTGGCGATGTGGATGATAGCATCCGCCTGCTGCAAAAGCTCTTTAACGAAGAATCTGACCATGTAAACCCGATTGCTACAAAAAACGCCCGCCTGTTGCTTCTAATGATACATGCTCAATTAGGAAACACTTTGCTCTCTACCTCTCTTGCAAAGAGTTTTGCTTTGTACGGAAAAAAGATAGGCTCAGTATCTACCGCTGAAGTTGAGTTTGTTAAACAACTGGCCCAACTGGCAGCGTTGCAAACCAAACGGGAACGCACCGCATGGTTCAGAAAGCTGAACGAAAATTTGTCAAACGTAAAACCCGGTACCGATATTAAACGAATGTTGGAATCTGTTCCGGTTAAGAAGTGGGCCGAGATGAATATCTGACAAAAGCGAGACTTGGTTGTGTAAAAAATATTTTCCGAAAGTTAACACCACCAAGTTACTGATTGAACATCCGGCCGCTTACTATAGCATAATAGTTGCGTAAAATTTTAACTGTCGCTGGTTACTTCTACTAGGTATTGCGTTGAGTGTCTGAACACTTCCTTTTTCGCTGCCAAAAGAAGATAGTTTGTAGCTTGCCGGATTAGGGTTAGTTGCTTGACAACTTAGCTAAGCACTCCTAGTCACTTACGCTTTCCCATTACATCGTCTAAGAAAACAATCTGGTTAAAATCTTGTGCTCGGAAAGGCAAATCAAGCCGCGGGCAACGAGGGTAGTCTTTGTTATACATACTTATCCGCCTGGTAAAACGCGTAGGATAGTAGTTCATTTGTATAATAGTATGTATTGCTCTCTCCTCCAACGAATGATACAGTAAAAGCCTTTGGCGAACGCTATCTGTTTTACAAGCAGCAATAGCCACTTCAACCTTTGCATTGTGATACTGAGAAGCAACATAATCTGCTTCATCATCTACAGCAGCCTTAGGAATGTCGCCACCTCTCCAAAGTGAAGGCTGGCAGTCATGTGCAAAAGGGTCGGTAGGTTCCCCGTTCAGCCACACATTAAAATGAACATGTGGCACACCAAACGGAAAAGTAAGCGCCCCATCCAACCCGCTATAACCCGATATAGCAATAGCCTGCCCTCGATGCAAAATATCATTCACCTTAACCAAACTTTTAGCCAAATGAGCATAGCAGGTCATCAACCCATCTCCGTGATCAATAAAAACTTTCAGCCCCCCCCGGTTAAACTCCGAAAGTATAGCTACCACTTTACCGGGCGCAGCCGTGCAAACCGTTGTGCCTATGGGTATGGCAAAGTCAGTACCATTGTGGCTGTTGTAAGTAAGCCCCCTTCCTCTGAAATCCTTTACCTGAGAGCGTTTTACCGACCAACCCTCCTCAACAGGAGTTTGCGTATGGTTGTAAAGATTAGATATAATGACACTACCCTCCAAAAAGGGTTTTCCACTCCACAGTGGC
>CAZLXD010000147.1:0-7954 GCA_964563185.1 uncultured Chitinophaga sp. | reverse complement strand
GCATCAAGGCAAAAGAACAATCTCCCCTCCTTTTCAATAAAAAAACGGTACCACCTTCTTAACCTTACCCTTATAATCGCGGTAAGCCTGCCTAAACTCCACCGCCCTGTAACGCAACACACTATAACCCACCGGCACTAAATAATCTCCCAATACCTCTTCGTTTCCCAGTCGGTAACCACGCGTTGGTATTGGCGCCATTCCCACTCGCGGGTTTGGGTAAAGTGCTCTACAAACTTCTCTCCGAAAAGCTCCTTGGCAACTTTGCTTTCTTTCATGGCCTGGGTGGCATCCCACAGGTTGCGCGGCAAAGTGCCATGGCTGGTATCGCGGTAGCCGTTGCCGGTGGTGGCAGGTTGTAGTTTCAGTTTGTTTTTTACTCCATATAAACCCGAAGCCATGCAGGCCGCAAAGGCTAAGTATGGGTTGCTGTCGCTGCCCACTACCCGCGTTTCTAATCGGGTAGATTTGGTAGAGCCCGGCAAGGAGCGCAGTGCCACGGTGCGGTTATCAAGGCCCCAGGTTAAGGTGGTAGGTGCCCAGGCTCCTTCTACCAACCGCTTGTAGCTGTTAATGGTGGGGGCTATCATAGGCAGTATAAACGGCAGGCAGTATAACTGGCCGGCAATGTAACTCTTCATTACATCGCTCATTTTATCGCTGCTCTTTTCGTTGTAGAAAAGGTTTTTCTTGCCCGCTTTATCCCACAAACTCTGGTGTACATGGCCCGAGCAGCCCGGCAGGTTCTCGCTAATTTTAGCCATAAAGGTGGCCATAATGCCAAAGCGGTAAGCTA
Source organism: uncultured Chitinophaga sp. (assembly GCA_964563185.1). Classification (GTDB taxonomy): domain Bacteria; phylum Bacteroidota; class Bacteroidia; order Chitinophagales; family LD1; genus Bog-950. Next base: position 7,158 of record CAZLXD010000147.1, on the reverse strand, counting down.
TTTCGCGGGTGCCGCTCTTAAACAATACCGCACGGTCGGCACTTACCAAAGGCTCGCCATAAGTAATAGCTGCCTCATAAACGCCCGGTCCGGTTTCGGTATGCAGTCCTTCAATAGGCACATCAAACTTCTTCAGGTCATCGAACAGGGCGGTAAAAAAATCATTCCGCAAAGTGCTGCGCAGAATAGAATAACCAAACATGCCCGGGGTAAGCGGAGTTAAGTTGCGGTAACCTTTCTCGGCAGCGCTTTGCGGGGTTTCGGCAAAGTTGAACCACTCAAACTCCTGCGATACCACCATGCTGTAGCCTGCTTTGTCTAAATCGCCAATTACTTTTTTCAATAGCTGGCGGGGGCATACATGCAAAGGCTTGGCTTCATTGGTAATAAACTCGCCCAGGAAAAACGGCAAATCGTTCTCCCACGGAATTTTGCGGAAGGTGTTTAAATCAATCCGCGCTTTGGCATCGGGGTAGCCGGTGTGCCAGCCGGTGTAAGTAGTGTTGTCGTAAGCCACATCGCCACTATCCCAGCCAAACACCACATCGCAGAAACCAAAGTTGGAATCTACCACCGAAAGAAATTTATCGAGCGAAATGTATTTGCCGCGCAAAATGCCATCGGTATCGGTAACGGCCAGTTTTACTTTTTGCGCAGGATGTTTTTTTACGTATTCGAGGATTTGTTTGGTTGTCATGCCGTAAATGTGAGTATTTACATTGAAATAACAATTACTGCTCTTCCGAATTTGTAACTCGGAAGTTCCTGTGAAGAGATGTTAGAAATAACCTCCATAATAAAAGAAAGAGGCTGCTCAGTTTTGAGACAGCCCCTTTGCTTTTATCAATTAGCCTTCTATGCCTTTCCCGAAACTGTATCTTTTCTAAGGGTGTTAATAGCCTTTATCATCATAAAAATGGCAAAGGCAATAATGATAAAGTTAAAAGTGGACTGAAGAAAAGCGCCATATCCAACAGCAACCTCCGAAACCCCTGTGGCGGCATCGGCTTTCTGAATTATCAGTTTCAGGTCTTTAAAGTTAACCCCGCCAATAGCCAACCCAATAGGCGGCATTATAACATCGTTTACCAGCGAGTTCACTATTTTACCAAACTCGGCACCGATAATAATACCAACTGCCATGTCTACCACGTTTCCTTTCATGGCAAACTCCTTAAATTCTTGTAACATACCCATAGTGTATAGTTTTTAGTTTCCTAAATGTAACCCTACCAACCCGGTCAAAAGAATTCTACAGAGGAAAAATATCAACAGAAAAACAATACGGTGTTAAATGCGGGAGAAGGAAGTGCTTTCTAACCAGCCGGTTTTACCATCGGCCAAACGGATTTTGTGCCACTGGCCTACTCTATCCAATATGTTAAGTTTTAAACCTTCGTGTACCGTAAAAATATCGTTGCCGTTGCTATCGGGAGCACTTTTTACATTCACCGATTCAACCATTACAATAGCTTCGTTGGAATACTGCTCGTTGCTGCTTTGCTTAAAACCAAGCGACATAAAAGCAATAGAAAGAATGAGCAAAAGTGCACCGGAAAAGGCTGTGAGGCGCCTTAGTTCCGTAAACAGGTATGCCGCAAAAGCTACAAAGGCAAGCCATAAACTAACAGCCCCAAAGGTTTTCCATCCTTTAGCCGATTGCCACGAAACAAAATTTTTCCATTGGGTGATTATTTCCAATTGCGGCACAGGTTGAATCCTGTCCACCGCTTTTTGCTCGGCCAAATTTAGGTTGTGTTGAATGTCTTCATCGTTCGGGGAAAGCTTAATTGCCCTCTCAAAGTTAAGAATGGCCCTGCCTGTGTTATTCATTTTGTAATAACAGTTGCCAAGGTTGTAGTATACTTCTGCTGTTTTATATCCGGCCGCTAACATTTTTTCGTACTGCGCAGCAGCATTTTCAAAGTCATTTGCTTTGTAAAAGGTTGCGGCCTGTTTGTATAAAGCATCGGGTGATTCTGCCGCATTCAAAAAGCAAAACACAAAAAGCAATAAGCTGACAGCCATTGCCTTCGTTTTTGAGCTTTGATATTTGAACCCCAACACCATTTTTATCTATCCTTTTATCTCATCTTCAAAATCCGCCATCAGATTCATGGCTGTTTCATAATTCTGCTTCATTTGCCCGCCTTCGCCCACAGGTGAATAAAGTGCCAATTCGCAGGTGCTCAGTAACAATTTCAATTTGCTGATAGTTTCAGCGCTAACATTTCGCGCAAGCAACTTTTCCTCTACATTTTCTTTAGAAAGCGAAGCCATGTCTATATTCAGTTTATCACCCAAATAGCCCCAAACTGCCCGCGAAACTTCGTTGTAAAATCCTTTCTTATCGTTCCGGCTCAGAAGTTTATCGGCTGCAGTTAAGCGCTTTTTAGCCAGTTTAAGCGCTCTTCTGCGCTTTGTGCCTATTACATCAGCAGCCAGGTTTTCGTTTCTGCGCTTTAAGGCTATTAACCCTATAAACATTAAAAACGGTGTGGCATAAACAGCTGCAAAGCCGATGGATGCAAATGAGGAATTCTCCTTATCAAACTCGGGCACATTCGTTTTTATGTATCGGATATCTTTCCCCAGTAAAGCAACTTTCGACTTAGGCGCACTCACATTACTTGCCTGAGCGTTTACATTCTTGGAAGGCTCTCCGGTAACTTTCACTGTAAACTCCGGTGATTGAATAGTAACATACTTAGCAGCTGAAGGATCAAAGTAAGAGAAGCTGTTCCCTTCAATAACATACTCACCAGGTTGCCGCGGTATTATCAGGTAGTCATACTGCTTGTTGCCCGACATACCCGATGAGGCATTCGAAATACTTTCTTTTGTTTTCGGGTCGTACACTTCAAATGATTCAGGCATTTTTACAGTGGGCGACTCGATAAACTTTAGGTTTCCGTTCCCTGAAATTTTGATAGTGTAGGTAATGGGCTCATCCGTCTTTGTTTCTGCACCCGATAGCTTTGCCTCGAAGTTGAATTTACCTACGGCACCGTTGTAATCAGCGGGCTTCCCGTTCTCCGGAAGATCTTTAACTGCTATGGCGGCAGAATTTGTTTTAAGGTTTAATGGCACTTGTTGCACTCTTCCCACGCTAAAAAAGTCATCGAAAAAGTTTCTGCTTTTGCTGCGCACCGATACTTGTGCTACAGTTTGTACTTCAGCTAAGGGAACTGTAAGGTTGCCCGCTCTTTGCGGGTATAAATTATACTGAAGTATATCTACAACGTTGTATTGTTTACCGTTAATGATTTCAACAGTAGGCCTGCGTTGCGGGTCCAGTTCCACTTCCTGACTCCAAAAACCATCAAACGCGGGGGCCTTGGTAACATTAAAGCCCGAAAGATTCTGGCGGAAGTAAAGACGATAGTTAGCAGTTAACATCTCTCCTTTGTAAACAGAATTTCTGTTGACTACGAGTTTGATAAATACATCACTCTTTAACTGCTCTTCTAAATCAGCTTTTGAAACTTCAGGCTCTGCCTGTGCCTGCGGGTTAAAAAACGGGTCATCGGCAAATGGGTCGAAGGCATTGCGCTGACGTTGTTGTGCCTGTGGCTGGGCTACCGCCTTAGTTATCTCTATACTCAACTCATTCGATTCCATAGTTACACCGCTCACCTGTATACTTGCCTTGGCAATTTTGTATATCCCTTCCTTTTTGGGCTTTAATACATAAGTGTAAGTAACCGACTGTGAAACATTGCCATTTACCCACTGCATGTTGGTGGAAGTATTCGGCCCGCCAATCACCTGAAAATCGCTCAGTGAAGGAAGTTTGAGATTTCCACCGTTGGCGTTTTCTAAGGTATAACTTAACTGAAAGCCCTGGTTAACGGGAACCGACTTAGGCGCAGAGGCATAAAATTTTGCCTGCGCCTGAACCAAATGGTTGCAACCGAATACAAACAGCAAAAAAAACGGAAGAAGCCATTTTCCGTTTCTTAAAAACACTGTTTTGTTGGTTGGATGCATAATGCTTACAAAGTTCTTTAACTAATACGCTTTATCAAGGCTGATTTAATCCAGTTAATATTTTTTCACAAGCATTTACCAGTCTTTCAGAATTTTCACATTCACAACTTTTACCTGCTTTTGTTGCACTTTCTGATTGGTTTTTTGTTCCTCGTTGTTGATGGCATTCAGCAATTGCTCTGCTTCTTCCTTTGATAGTTTGGGTTGCTGCCCTTGCTGCTGCTTTTGCTGTTCTTTGTTGTCAGATTTTTGCTGCTCCTTATTCTGCTCGTTCTTGTCCTGTTGTTGATCCTGTTTCTTGTCCTGCTTATCCTTATCCTGCTGCTTGTCTTTTTGGTCATTGTTGCCGCCTTCTGCTTGTTTCTGCCTCAGCTTTTCGTTGGCATAAGCCAGATTGTATTTCGTATCATTGTCATTCGGATTCAGTTTCAACGCATTCTTATAGGTTTTTACAGCATCCTCCCATTTTTCTCCCTCCATATAGGTGTTTCCCAAGTTATGATAAGCTTTGGCTTTCACTTTCGGGTCGGAACTGGTTTGTGCCGAAAGTTGAAAATGCTTCACTGCCTCCTGATACCGTTTTTGCTGATACACCGCATCGCCTAAGTTGAAGGTAGCTTCGGGCATATTGTTTTTTATATCAAGCGCCTTTTTGTAACTGGCTTCCGCATCGGCATAGTTGCCTTTGTTGAATTGATTGTTCCCGTTACGGGTTTCCGTTTTTTCGGGCTGGGTGGTAAATGGCATTTGCGCATTGGCGTGCAGAGTACAAACCGTTAACCCGGCAAGCAGAAAAACAAATCGCAAAAATTGACGCAACACTTCCTCCATTGATTAAAATTTAAGCGTGAATTTTCTTTCTGAAATCCACCACTCTGCCAGCAACAGCAATGCGGCTATCACTAAACACCACTGAAACTGGTCGTCAAAGTCCGTGAAAACCATTTCTTCAAATTCCTTGGTTCCTATTCGGCCTAGTTCTTTAAAAATTGCTTCAATTTCATCCTTTCCACTACCCAGCTGAAAATACTTTCCGTTGCCTTTCGAGGCTAAATCGCGCAGCATATCCTGATTCATTTTTGAAAGCACGATGTTGCCCTCCTCATCGCGCTTGTAATCGCTGCCTTGCGGAATAGGCCCGCCATTATCGGTGCCAACACCAAGTGTAAAAACCTTAATGCCTTCTTTTACCGCATCGGCAATGGCCTCTTCTGCTCCACCTTCATTGTCTTCGCCATCGGTAATAATTACCAGCGCCTTGTGTTTGGTATCGCCTTCAACAAACGATTTCCTTGCTAACTCTACTGCTTCGGCAATATTGGTTCCTTGTGTTGGAATGAGGTTGGTATTGATAGTTTTAAGATACATGCGGCTGGCGCTGTAATCAACCGTTAAAGGCATTTGCAGATAGGCTCTGCCCGCAAACACAATCATTCCGAGGCGGTCGTTGTTAAGCTCATCAATAAAATTGCTGACAAAGTTTTTGGCGCGCAGTAAGCGATTAGGTTTTACATCTTCGCTAAGCATGGAGGTGGAAACATCCATAGCAATGATGACATCAATTCCCTGGCGTTTTACTTTTTCCTGCTTAGTTCCTATTTGCGGGTTGGCAAAGCCCAACACAATGAAAGTATACGCCAGTGTAAGAAGCACAAACTTTACTACATGGCTTGTATTAGAAAGGTCGGGAATAAGTTGTGCTACTAACACAGGTTTTCCGAATGCCTTTACCGCTTTCTTCCTCCATCTTTGAAAAAAGATAAAGAGTAGAGTTAGCGGAATTAGAGCCGTTAACAACCACAAATATTCTATGTGCTCAAACCTGAACATTTCTTTAGGGTATACTTCGTACTAACAGATAACGGAACAATAATTCAACCAGCAACAACAATCCGCCAATCAACGCAAATGCATGAAACTTCTCGGTTTTCCTTTCATAAGCGCTTACTTCAATTTTTGTTTTCTCCAGCTTGTCAATCTGCGAGTAAATGTCTTTCAGCTTCTTATTGTCGGTTGCACGGAAATACTGCCCTCCGGTTTTCTTGGCAATATCCTTCAGCAGCTTTTCATCAATCTGCACATCCGCATAATCAAACACCAGTTTTCCGTCAGGAGTCATGGCCACAGGAGTCATAGCCTGTCCGTTGGTTCCTATACCAATAGTGTAAACCCGCGCTCCAAATTGCATGGCAATATCCGAAGCAGTCATAGGGTCAACTAAGCCTTTATTGTTTACACCATCCGTCATTAATATCACTACTTTACTTTTTGCTTCGCTCTCCTTTAATCGTTGCACAGAAGTAGCTAAACCCATTCCTATGGCGGTGCCGTCCTCCAGCAACCCGTTTTTTATCTCCTTCAGTTGATTCTTTACAATGTTATGGTCGATAGTAACCGGACATTGCGTAAAGCTTTCGCCTGAGAAGATTACCAGTCCTATTCTGTCGCGAGGCCGCCCGTCAATAAAACCCAGCGCTTCCTTTTTGGCGCTTTCCAACCTGTTTGGTGAAAAATCTTTCGCCAGCATGGATGTTGAAACATCCACAGCTATTACTATATCAATGCCTTCCGTAGTTACCTTTTCTTCTTCCTGCGAAGTCTGCGGGCGGGCAATAGCTACTAACAGGAGCACCAGACTGAGTACGCGTAAAACAGGCAGCAGTTTTTTAATTTTTGACTTCACGGGATTCTCGAACCCGGTAAAAGAGCTAACGGATGAAACGCGCAGCGATGGATATTGCTTTTTTGACCGGAAGTACCACCACAATGCCGCCAACACCACAGTTGCAGGTATAAACCACAACACCCATTTCTCGGCAAAAGATATTTCGGTTAAATGATTGAACATTACTTCTTGTCCTCGGGTTTGGTTTCGGTTAATGCGGTTACATCCACAAAATTTCTCGCATGTTCCATTGCTTTGGTATTGGCTTCGGGAGCAGGCAACATCTTTGCAAACTTTACTAAGTCAGCACTTCGCAAAGTATCCAGCAACAACTTCTTCGCTACATCGTTAATGGCATACCTGTCTATTTCTGCTATAATTTCTTCGGTAGTTGATTCCAATGCCAGCCAATCATATCGGTATTCTAAATACATGCGCAGAATATCTGTGAGGCGACTGTAGTATAGTTTCACTTCATCTTTCTGCCACAGCTTTTCTTCTTC
>CAZLXD010000146.1:0-7956 GCA_964563185.1 uncultured Chitinophaga sp. | reverse complement strand
TTATATCCACCAACGACTTGTCTATTTTTCCGGAAGCTGTGGGCGATGGTTGGGTGCTGTCCACATTTCCGGCAGCAATATTCATTACATTCTCAATCCATAATTGGCGGCCCTGCATTACCTCCTCCAGCGAATCGGCCTGAAACTGTAACCGGAGAATTTGGCTGCGATAATTGTAATCGCCAAAGCCCGGTATAAAATATTTAAGCGGGGTATAAACAATGGCCGCAGTGGTAAGGAATATAAGCGTAACAGCCACGGTGCTCAAAAACACCCATACATTGGTACGGGTAAGGGTCAACGCAAACTTTTCCTCAAAGGTTTCATCGTTTAGCACTACAAACCGGAAACGGTTCTTTAGTTGTTTGTTCTTTTTTGCCTTTATGGTTTCAGCCATTTCCTCCGTTTAAGCAACTCCCGGCACCCTGTAGCCGGCTTTTATTTTCTGCAAAACGAAATATTTTTGCTTATTGCGTGTTCTAATCACGTTTTGCATCAAAGATTCAGTCAGTTGAAGTTGCCAAAAGTATCAATATTTTCCTCTGCCCATTTCCTGTTCTTAAATTTTAAGACCATCGTGAGCAACTGTAAAGCTGCCGTTTATCTTCTTTTTATGGCGGGGTTACTGGCGCTGGGCGGCTGCTCTACTACCAACCACGCCATATTGCCTACACAGGCTTACCACGATATTACCGCACACTACAATGCTTACTTTAATGCTAACGAAAAACTGAAGGGCGCCCTTCAGTCGGTGCAAACCGGGCATAAAGACAAGTTTGATTCTGTTATTGCCGTTTACTATTACAACGACCCCAGCGAGTTTGCCAGCTACAACAGCGATTTGGAGGATGTGGTAAAACGCAGCACCCAATCTATTCAGTTGCACAACATATCTAACTGGAGCGATGATAACATGCTGCTGATAGGCCGCGCCAGCTATTATAAGGGCGATTACGACAAGGCCTCTTCCAGCTTTAAATACATTACCACCGAATTTAAAGAAGGGGTGGATTATGTAAAGGTGCAAAAGGGCCTGGGCAAAAAAGTGGGGAAGTATGTAAAGGCTAAAAAGAAAAAGAAGAAGCCGGTAGTAAAAGTGGTGACCAATGCCGATGGAACCAAAACACTGGAGAAAGAAGACAACCGTCCTAAGTATTCGCTGTGGGTGCATGAACCCGCCCGTGCCGAAGCTTTGATTTGGCTGGTAAACACTTATACCCGTCAGGGAAAATACGACCAGGCTTCATCGGTAGTAACCTTTGTGCGCAGCGATGATAACTTTTACAAAAACCTGGACCCCCAATTAGAACTGGCCGATGCCGACCTTCGGGTAACTTCGAAAAACTATGCCGGTGCCATTGAACCTTTGGAGAAGTACCTGGACTTTAAGAAGATTAGAAAGAAGAAGCGATTGAAAGGCCGCCCTCTGTTTGTGCTGGCACAGTGTTACGAATTAACCGGCAACTACACCAAGGCTATTGAAAACTACAAGCTGGTTTTAAAAAACCGCCCTACTTACGACATGGAGTTTTACGCCAAACTGAAAATGGCAAAACTGGGCCGGGCAGCCGGAGGAGGCAATGCCGCCATCCGTTCGTTGCTCGCTAAAATGGCAAAGGATGGAAAGTATAAGGAATACTGGGACCAGATTTACTACGAAATGGCTCTCCTATCGGTGCAGGAAAACAACCGTGCCGAAGCGCGTAAGTTCCTTCGCAAGTCTATTGATTTCTCTACAACCAACGATGACCAGAAAGCCAACTCGTACCTGCTGATGGCAGAACTGGATTACGAAGAAGAGCTTTACGTTTCTTCTAAATTCTATTATGACACTACGCTTAGTTTTATGGCGAAGGCAGATAAACGCTACCCTGAAACAGAAGAGCGCAACAAAATGCTGGAAAGCTTAGTGACGCAACTGGCTATTATAGCCGAAGAAGACAGCCTGCGTAAACTTGCTTTGTTATCGGAAGACGAATTACAGAAAGCCATAAAAGATGCCTTAGCCAAAAAGGAACAAGCCGAAGAGGAAAAGAAAGCACAGGAAGAAGCACAAAAACAACAGCAGCAACAAAATAACTTCAACAACAGTAACACCCAACCTAACCGCAACACTACCTCGCAGCAACAGGCTACCTCTACCAGCAGTTGGTATTTTTACAACACAGCCGTAAGAGCAGCCGGCTATAACGACTTTATTAAGAAATGGGGGCGCAGAAAACTGGAACAAAACTGGCGCAGGCAAAACAAAAGCTCGGTTACTACCGATGATGCCGACCCTAATGCTGTAGCCACAGATACGGCTGCTACCGATACCAAGGCAGCACCGGTAAGCACCGGACCCCCCGAAGAGCAGATGCTCGCAAACATTCCGAATACGCCCGAGAAGTTAGCGAAGAGCAACGACCGCCTGGTGGATGCTTACTACACTGCCGGCACTATTTATAAGGATGGTTTAGATGCCTATGCTAAAGCGGAAAGCATGTTTGAAACCATGAACAGCAAACTGCCCAAACACAAACTGTTATTGGAAAGCTACTATAACCTTTACCTGATTGCCCAAAAGCAAAACAACAACGATAAGGCGGAGAAATACAAGAACCTGATTCTTGCCGAGTTTCCTGAAAGTGTGATTGCCAAAATACTTCGCAATCCGAATTACATTACCGAGTTAAAGAGCAAGGAAAATCAGGTAAACACGTATTACGAAAGTGCTTACAACGATTACGCTACCAACAACCTCGATTCGGCCTGGTATAAGTGTAAAATGGCCGATGCCACGTTTAAACCAAATCCGCTCTCTGCAAAGTTCGATTTGTTACTGGCCTTGGTTTTAGCTAAGCAAAACAAGCTGGAAGAATATGTGCAGGCACTGAACAAGATTGTAAGCAAGACTACCGATGTGGAGGTGAAGAACACAGCCTCACAGTTGCTGTCTTACCTCAACAAATCTTCGCTGCCGCAAATTGATTTAAGTAAAGATACCACCCGCAGAGATTCGCTGAACCTGTTGTATACACCGGCAGACGCGCAAACAAATGTTCAGCAGCCACAGCAACCGAACAACAACCAACAGCAACAAACAGTTGTGCCGGGGAATACCACTACCAATTCAGCGGTAAAAGATACCTCATCCACCGTTACAAAGGCGGTGGAGCAGGTAAAGGATACCGTTACGCAGAATACCGCAGTAACAAAAGACACAACAGTTAAACAACCGGTGGTGCAGAACACTGTTCCGCAGGAGGATACCACCTCGCCTTACATACGCACCGACAACGGCATCCACTACTTTATTGTTTATATAAAGGACCCTGCCGTTACGCCTAACTCCGTAATGAATACCATTGCCAAACTGAATGCTTTTAACGGCTCTACCGATTATGCTTCGCGCAGGTTACAGGCCAAGCAAATTATCATTAACAGCACCAACAAACTCATCAACATAAAGCAGTTTAAAGACCGTGCCGATGCTATGGCTTACTACAACTTAGTAAAAGGACAGGCGCAGGTGTTTGATGACATGCAGAAACCGCAATACGTGCTCACTTGTATTTCTACCGTCAACTTTGCCACGCTGCTCAGCGAAAAAGATATTGACGCTTACCAGAAGTATTTTAACAGGGTGTATAAGTAGGCATCTTCCCCCCTCCGCATTGTTTTCTTTTTACTTTTGAAAATTCAGGGCGGGTTTCCTCATGAACAGAAAGTTTCTTGTTACGTTTTGGCTGGCGTTTTTCAGCGGCATTCTTTTTATAACACTGATGTTTTACCTGATTGCCGAAGGCAAAATGGGTTACATGCCTTCGTTTCAGGAACTGGAAAACCCGCGTAGCAGTTTAGCTACCGAAGTTATCAGCACCGACAATGTGGTAATTGGCCGCTACTACCTCGAAAACAGAAGCAACATCACTTTCGACAACATTAATGATAACCTGCGCAATGCTTTACTGGCTACCGAAGATGTTCGCTTCTTTAGCCACAACGGAGTAGACTTACGCGCCCTTACCCGCGTGGTAAAGGGTGTGGTAACCGGTGACTCGCAGGGAGGCGGCTCTACCATTACGCAGCAATTAGCCAAAAACCTTTTCCCGCGTGAGCGGCTAAATAAGCTGGAATTGGTTTTCCGCAAACTGAAGGAATGGATTATAGCTGTTAAGCTGGAGCGCTCCTACACCAAGGAAGAAATTATGGCGATGTATTTCAATACCGTGCCGTTTAGCGATAATGCCTTTGGGGTAAAAAGTGCCGCTTATGTTTATTTCGGAAAGCCGGTGGACTCGCTGAAAGTGGAAGAAGCAGCCGTGCTGGTAGGAATGCTGAAAGCCCCTTCTACTTACAACCCGCGAACCAGAGTAGAAAACTCGACCAAGCGCAGAAATGTGGTGCTCGACCAGATGTATAACTACAAGTTTATTACTAAGGAGCAGCGCGATTCACTTTTCAAACTTCCTATTAAACTCAACTTCCACCCCGATACACATGCCGAGGGTATTGCGCCTTACTTCCGCGAGCATTTGCGCCTGTGGCTGAAAGACTGGTGCAGCAAAAACAAGAAGCCCGATGGCACAGAATACCACATTTACAAAGACGGCCTTCGCATTTACACCACTATTGATTCGCGCTTACAGAAGTATGCCGAAGAAGCGCAACGCGAACACTTAACCGAAGTGCAGGGAACATTCTTCCGCTATTGGGCTAACCGCGACCCCTGGAAGGAATTTCCGAATGAATGGAAGGCAGTTTACAGCCATGCACCCCGCTACAAAGAGTTGAAGAAGCAGGGCAAGAGCGAAGAAGAGATTGACCGCGAAATGAAGAAGCCGGTGCCCATGCGCATTTTCAGTTACGATGGTGGTGAGAAGGATACGGTGATGTCGCTGTATGATTCTATCCGCTACCACCGCATGATTTTGCAGAACGGTTTTCTGGCCGTGAACCCCGAATCGGGATTTGTGCGCGCCTGGGTGGGCGGGGTGGACTATCGCTACTTCCAGTACGACCACGTAAACATTAACACCAAGCGGCAGATTGGTTCCACCTTTAAGCCATTTGTTTATACCGTGGCTATTCGCGACAAAGGTTACTCCCCTTGTTTCCGCGTACCTAACCAGCCGGTAACTTTCGAGAAGGGCGACCCCCGCTTTGGATTGCTGGAGGACTGGACTCCGCGCAACAGCGATGGTAAGTATGGAGGTACGCTTAGTTTAAAGCAGGCATTAGCCAATTCCATCAACTCCGTTACTGCTTATCTGATGCATGAAATGACCCCCGATGCCGTAATTAAACTGGTGCAGGCTATGGGTATTAAGAGCGAGATTCCGAACCAACCTTCTATTTGTTTGGGCTCGCCCGATATTTCGCTGTATGAAATGGTGGGAGCTTATACCACCTATGCCAACAAAGGCGTACACGTGGACCCTATTTTTGTAACGCGCATTGAAGACCGCAACGGAAACGTATTACAGGATTTTGTAGCCACCAAAAACGAAGCGCTCGATGAGCAGACTACTTATGTAATGGTAGACTTAATGCGCAATGTGGTAAATGGCGGAACCGCTGCCCGTGTTCGTTATCGCTTTAAGTTAATGAATGATATCATCGGCAAAACAGGCACCACCCAAAACTACAGCGATGGCTGGTTTATGGGCTGCACGCCCGATTTGGTGGCGGGCAGTTGGGTAGGCTGCGATGACCGCTACATACGCTTCAACAGTATGCAATACGGACAGGGTGCCAGCACGGCATTGCCTATATGGGCTAAGTTCTTTCAGAAGGTATATGCCGACAGCGCCAACTTTAAACAGGAAATAAACCCTGAGCATACTTTTGCCGTGCCCGAAGGAAAGTTGAATATTGAACTGAACTGTAAAAAGTTTGAAGGCGGTGGGGGAAGTTCCAAGCAAATGATTAATGAGTTTGAGTAGTAAGAGCGTTCACTCGGAGGCGCAGAGAACGCCAAGGACTTTTTGTTTCTCCGCGACCTCTGCGTCTTTGCGTGAAGTTTTATTTTGTATTCCATGACCTCCGAAGAGTTTAAACCCTTTCGCGAAACCATACCCAACCTGCCGGGTATTTACAAATACCTGAACGAGGCGGGCGATATTATTTACATAGGCAAAGCCAAAGATTTAAAGAAGCGCGTTTCTTCCTACTTCTTTACCAAGAACGACCACTCCTACAAAACCAAACGGCTGGTTCATCAAATACGCCACATTGAGTTTGTTATTGTAGATACCGAACAGGATGCCTTTCTGTTGGAGAATTCGCTGATAAAAAAGTATCAGCCGCGCTACAACATTATGCTGAAGGACGATAAAACCTATCCCTTCATTTGCATTAAAAAGGAACCTTTCCCGCGTGTGTTCTTCACCCGCAAAATTATTCGCGATGGCTCCGAATACCTCGGCCCTTATACATCTGTATTCAACGCGCGCATTGTGTTGGATTTAATGAAGAACATTTTTCCGCTGCGCACTTGTACGCTCAACCTTACCCAACCAAACATTGAAGCGGGCAAGTTTAAGGTCTGCTTGGAGTATCATATTAAAAACTGTTTGGGGCCTTGCCAAAGCCTGCAAACAGAGCAGGACTACAACGAGAACATACAGCAGATACGCGACATACTAAAGAGCAACTTCGGTTCGGTAAAGCATTTCCTGAAAGGAAAAATGAACGAGTATGCCGCCAATATGGAGTTTGAAAAGGCGGAGGAGTTTAGGCAGAAGTTAGACTTGCTGACCGACTACGAAAGCCGCAGTACCATTGTAAATCCCAAGCTGACCGACATAGATGTGTACGGCTACACCGAAACAGAAACCGCTGCCTTTATTAACTACCTGAAAATTGTAAACGGCACGGTGGTAAAAACCCGTGCCCTGGAAATAAAGCGCGTGCTGGAAGAAACCCGCGAGGAAATTCTGCTGCGAGCCGTTAGCGAACATTCTATTACCGAAGAGCAACCGCCTTTAGAAATTCTGTTGCCCTTTGAGTTGGAGCTGCCTTTCGAGAAAGTAAAAGTGAGTGTGCCGCAAATTGGCGATAAGAAAAAACTGCTCGACCTCGCTACTAAAAATGCGCTCTACATTCGTCAGGAGCGCATTAACCAAACGCTTACGCCCGAAGAGAAGAAGCCATCCTTCCGAGTTATGAAAACGCTGAAGGAAGATTTGAAGCTGAAGGAACTTCCTAAACACATTGAATGTTTCGATAACTCGAACATACAGGGCACCAACCCGGTAAGCGCCTGTGTGGTGTTTAAGGAAGCCAAGCCGAGTAAAAAGGACTACCGCATTTTTAATGTAAAAACAGTGGAAGGCCCCAACGACTTTGCCACGATGGAGGAAGTCATCTACCGAAGGTATAAGCGCATGCTGGATGAAGCGCAAGAACTTCCGCAACTGATAATTGTGGACGGAGGCAAAGGCCAGCTGAGCAGCGCGGTGGAGAGTTTAAAGAAGTTGGAGTTGTATGGTAAAATTCCCATTGTGGGCATAGCCAAGCGCCTGGAGGAAATTTATTTCCCCGATGACCCGCTGCCGCTTTATATCAACAAAAAATCGGAGTCGCTGAAGCTGATACAACACATGCGCGATGAGGCGCACCGCTTTGGGATAACCCACCACCGCCAGCGCAGAAGCAAAAGCGCCCTTACCTCGGAACTCACCTCCATTAAAGGCATAGGCGAAAAAACCTTTGAACTTCTTTTGAAAAAATACAAGAGCCTAAAGAAGTTGAAAGAAGTGCCCTCGGAAGAACTGAAAGAACTGCTGGGTGAAAAGAAAGCCAAGGTGTTGGTGGAAGGGTTGAAGGGTTGAAGGGAGGAGAGACTACAGACCATAGTCAATAGACCACAGTTCACAAAAACAAGAGCGTTGCTTATCGCCCCGTTTGGTCGCCTGACCACAAGTGTTCGGAAGACTGTATAAACACTTGATTGTGTACAACTAAGCTACA
>CAZLXD010000145.1:1602-8110 GCA_964563185.1 uncultured Chitinophaga sp. | reverse complement strand
ATATCCTGTTCTATATCGCCATGCCCGGCAAAATACACATAGAACATATCTCCTTCTTTTATGCGCTTTTTCAGGTCGGTGTATTCCATCCAGAAGTTAGAGCGCGTAGCTTCCTCATCAGTCAGTATCTTTATGTTATCAGCCGGAACATTACCGCCCGACTTCGATTTCAGAAAGTCAACAAAAGCTTCGGCATCGCGGTTGGCGAAACGGAGCGGAGTAACTTCATTGTATTTTGAAACACCCACTACCAGCGCGTATACATTGCCGGTAACTGTGGGTTGGGTATTGGTAACAGTGGCACCTCTGTCCTGTGCCGAACAAAGAATGGTGAGTAATAAACCCGCAAGTAAAAATATACGTTGCATAGACCTGTGTAAACTTACAATTTTTCGGCACCCGTAAGCAAGATGAATGATATCATCTTCTTATCACGTTTATAGATGCATCCGTAAAGCAATTCCACACCTTGCCTATCCATAAAAAAAGCGCTGCCCCTTTTAGAGAGCAGCGCGTTGAAAACTAAAACACAAAAATTTACTGTTTGCTTGTTTTACCGTTATAGGAATGGCCGTTTGCCGTAAGGCGGAATACATACACTCCTGCAGGAAGTTCGGTAGGGATATAGTTTATGGAAGCCGCATTTAGAGGCTCCTTCAACACCACCTGTCCGTTGGCATTCATTACTTCCAACACACCATTAGTTAGTGTTGATTGGCTGAGGTCTGCCACAAAGTTATTGCCGCTCCAGTAAGCCTTAATGTTACCGGCTTTGGCATCATCAATTCCATTGGGTTCTTCCACAATCACTACTATTTCCTGCGAGGTAATTACATCGTTTACCGCATTGGTTAGTTTACATATAACATAGTAAGTGCTGGCATTGGCAAACTGCGGGGTGTAGGTATCGGTGGTTTGCGATGGGTTAAAGTTAATGTAGCCCAATCCGGAAACTTCGCTCCACTGCCACAAATAAGTACAGGGGTGCGTACCGGTAACGGTAATAGCACTGCCGGGCTGATTCTTTTCAATAGTTTGAGTGTCGGTAGCGCTAACGCTCAACCCGAAAGGAATAACGGTTAAGTCTGTACCATTATCGGTACCGGTGATGGCCGGGTCGGTGCTTACAACTCGTATACGGTAAGCATTTCCTGCGGCAGTATTGTTAGGTATGGTAGTATTAATAGCACTTATGGTAGCTCCGCTTAATGTTCCAATCTCAACAGGGTTGGCAAAGCTGCCGGTGTTGTCTGATAGCTGGGCCTTAAATGTGTTGCCTGCATTGAAAACCGCTGTTGAGGTAAAATTTACCGACACCTGAACGTTGGCACTGTTCGATACCAGATAAGGCGAACCGGTTACAGCCGAAGTGGTAATGGTGGTTCCGTTGGTTACATCAATCTGCACTTCGTTGCTGGTAACGGCATCGTTATACTGGTTGGTAGAAACACACACCACATAGTAAGTGCCGGGCTGAGCAAAATTCGGAGTATAAGAGGAACCTGTTTGTGCCGGAGTAAAACCTGCATATCCGCTGCCGCTAACTGTAGAATATCGCCACTCGTGTGTAGCATTTTGCGAAGCGTTAACCGTAATAGCGGTTCCGTTGGTGTTAAACAGAATAGTTTGGGTAGAACCCGGTGCAACAGAATTGTTGAACTGGTCAACTATCAGGTCTGTTCCATTGTCGTTTCCTAGTACCATTGGGGTGGAGGCCACTACCCGTATGCGGTAGCCGGTGCCTGCCGCGGTGTTGGAAGGAATAGTAGCACTGATAGTTCCCGATGAAGTGGCGGTAACTGTTCCAATGTTGGTAGCCGAAGCAAACGAGCCGTTCGCATCGGATAACTGGGCGGTAAACACATTCCCACCGTTAAAACTACCGCTGGTAGTGTAAGGCACACTTACTGATGCGGCAGGGGCATTGGGACTAAATTCGAAAGGTGAGCCGCTGATAGTTCCCGTGCTAAGTGTTACGTTGTTTACTGATACCGGCACTTCATTGCTGGTAACGGTAACTCCACTGATGGTGCTTTGGCAAACAATATAATAGTTACCTGCACCGGCAAAGTTCGGGGTGTAGGTAGTTGCGGTTTGCACAGGGGCAAAAGCGGTGTAAGGCCCGCCTGATGCCGTAGCATATTTCCATTCGCGGCCGGTGGCTGCCGGAGTTTCAGCAACGGTAAGGGTGTTGCCGTTGCTGCTTACCAATATACTTTGCGGGGCAGTAGGGGTAATGCTGGTGCTTACCACATTTACGGTTACCTCGTTGCTGGTGGTGGTAGTGCCGCCCGGGTAGGTGGTAACGCATACTAAGTAGTAAGTGCCGGCAACCGGTGCGTTAGGAGTATAAGTAGTACCGGTTTGAGCCGGTGCGAGAGACTGATAAGGCCCTCCCGGTGTGGTAGCGTATTTCCATTCTCTGGAAGTGGCACCGGCAGTTTCGGTAACGGTTAAAGTAGTTCCGTTAGTGTTGGCCGCAATAGTTTGTGCGCTTGCCGGGGCAATAGAATTGCTTACGTTAATAACGGTAATGTTTGCTCCGTTGTCGGCAGCGGTTAAAGCAGGGTTGCTGCTTACCACCCGCATACGGTAGCCGGTTCCGGCTGCTGTTCCCGCAGGTATGGTGCCGTAAACTGTTCCTGATGTGGTAGAGGCCAAACTGCCAATAACCGTAGGGCTGGCAAAGGAGCCGCTGCTGTTGGATAACTGAATAGAAACCACATTACCTGCCTGATAGGTACCGCCCAGGGTAAACGGAACGCCCACATAGGCACCATCGGTATTCGATACATAATAAGTAGTGGGGTTAATGGTACCTGTGGCAATAGTGGGGTTGTAAATAGCTTCAAAGTCATCTAACCAAAGGGTGCTGTTATTAGTGCCGCCTGTTTGATTGCCGCTGCTGGTGGTGGTAATAAGAATATACTGCGGAGTGCGGCTGTCAACATAAACAAAAGGCATAGAAACCCTTGTCCAGGTACTTACATCGCTGTTGGGCACGTTGGTCCACTGGGCACGGGCAATAATGTTGACTGTGCTATCGGGGTGGTTGTTGTTTGAAGGCGCCTCCGGAGCATAAGCATAGCCCACATGCAGGCGGGCTTCCACGCGCGGGTAATCGCTGCTGTAAGAATCGTAGCGGTACCAAAAAACCAAACTATCGGGGCGGCCGGTAAAGGACATTCCATAGTTAGGGTCGGTGGGAATTGTTCTTATGTAACCATCGGCTTTGTTGGTGGTAGGGGCTTCTACCTTGCCGGTGGTAAGCGAGCCGTTTACCACCACAATACCGAAAGCCAATCCGGTTTTAACGCGGGCACAGGCTGTTCCTGAGTGCGGGTTGCTGGTTTCCTTAAAGCAGGTTTGCGGGCCGGATGGGGCATTGTTTCCTCCGGTTTTATTCGAGTTCCACTGAGTAGGCTCCTCGGTAGGTTGACCTTCATTTTGCCAACTTTCAAAACCTCCGTTGGTAATGGTTGTTTGGGCAAACAGTAAACTGCCGCACCAAACGGTAATAAGGGATAGTAGGGTTTTCTTCATGTTTAGTTTTTTTTAGCGGGCGAAAAATACGCAAGGTATTTTAAGCGCCAAATTTTGGATGTGGATAAAGGTATGCGGCAGGCAGAAGCCGCAGCACCCTCGCCAAAAGCATAGAGGGCGACAGAGGATGGCAAAGCAGGAGGGAAGGAGCTACTTCAACTGCACCTTTTTCAGGTTCAGCAGGTTTAAGCCGTTGGCGGTTAAGCCTTCTACATTCTTTTGCGAAAAGCGCAGTACTTCATCGTAGTAAAGCGGAACCACCGGAGCTTCTTCAATAATTATCTGCTCCATTTGGTGGTACAGTTCAAAGCGTTTGGCATCATCGTTTTCGGCTAAAGCCCGTTCGTAAAGTTCATCAAAGGTTCTGTTGTTAAAGCGGGTGTAGTTGGGCGGGGAGCCGTTTTTGCTGTAAAACACCGCAAAGTAGTTTTCGGCATCGGGGTAATCGGCCAGCCAACTGCCGCGGAAGAACTGCACCTTGCCCTGGCTCATCCATTCGCGCAAAATGGCGGGCTGGGTAATTTCCACCTTTACCCGTAAGCCGGCCTGCTCTAACTGCTTGCTGATGAACAGGGCAAATTCCTTGTAAGTTTCGTTGGTGTAAAGGGTTAGCTGTTGTTTGGTATCAAAGCCCGATTCCTTTAGCAGGGCTTTCGCCTTTTCTAAATCGTAGGTATAGCCTTTTATTCCTTCACTAAAAGAAGGGAGCCCGAAGGGAGTAAAACCGCTTTCGGCCGGTTTGCCTACTCCGTTGCGCAAATATTTGAGCATTTCCTTACGGTCGAAACCATAGTTAATGGCCTGGCGCAGTTTTTTGTTTAAGAAAGGATTCTCCTTTTCGCTTTTGCCTTCGGTATTAAAGCCCAGATATTCGGTGTTCAGGTACGAAGTTTTCAGCAGGTTGAATTGGCCTTTCAGTTCGGCTTTCATGTTGCCGTCTTCGTCCAGCACTTCGTCAATGTAGCTTTGGTCGATGCTGTTAATAAAGTCGAGTTCCTTTTGCTTAAAGGAAAAGTATTCGGTTTTCTTATTGTCAATAAACGAAACCTTTATCCCATCCACATAAGGCAGAGGAACTCCTTTTTCATCGCGCTCGAAATAGTTGGGGTTCTTTACCAGAATAAGCGCGGTGCCTTCTTTCCAACTCTTAAACACAAACGGGCCGGTGCCAACGGGCTGCGAACGAAACTCTGCTCCATACTTTTCAACCGCCTCTTTGGGAATAACCGAACAATACTGCATGGAAAGTATGCCCAGCATGGGGCGGAAAGGCTTAGCGAGTTTCAGTTGAAAGGTGGAATCGTTGATGGCGTTGAAAGGCCCGGTGGTATCAATACTGTTATTAAAAATCCAGGCTCCGGGCGAAGCCACCTTGCTATCAATAACGCGGTTGAAACTATACACCACATCACCGGCCGTTACGGTTCTTCCTTTTCCACCGGCAAAGCACTCGTTATCGTGAAACCGGACATCGGTGCGCAAATGGAAAGTATACACCTTCCCGTCTTCCGAAATTTCCCAGCTTTTGGCAATAGCCGGTTGGGTGTTCAGGTTATCGTCTAACTGCACCAGCGAGTTATACAGTTGATTGCAGGCCCAAATGGTGCTTTGGTCTTTGGCAAAAGCCGGGTCGAGCGAAGCAAGGCCCGATGACTGATTGTAGCGGAAGAACTTTTTATCGGTTTGTTGGGTGTTGCCGCAGCCGCAGCCCTGAAGAAGAAGCGCTATAATAACAGTAAAGCCGGTTAACCGCATGGCGTTTGTTTGTGCGCAAATGTAATTCTGTAAATCACTTTATTATTTTCACATAAACTAAATGCCATGCAAAAGAAACTGACTAAATCGCGCGATAAGAAACTGTTTGGAGTTTGTGCCGGGCTGGGGGAATATTTTGATGTGGACCCTACGCTTGTCAGGGTGTTGTTCCTGATAGCTTTGTTCGGTTTTGGTACAGGGTTGCTGCTTTATATTGTTTTGGCCATAGCCATGCCCGACCCGGTGTAAATTTCCTTTTTAAAATACCTGCACCGGGCTAACTAACACCCTTCGCAGTAATATGCCGCCCCTTAGGGGCTGCGCACCTGTTAGCCCCAACGGGGCGCAATACCCTACCGATGGGTATAGCCCATTGGTGGTTGCGAATTTTGCTGCGGGCTTTAGCCCGCTTCCAAAGTTTTTTTTGTTTATACCTGTTTTTGCAGCAGGCTTAAGCCAGCTGCAAATTTCCGATAAGCGGAAGAGAGTTTTTTGAATGGCGGCTAAAGCCGCCCCCGCCACGCGCGGGCGTACGGTGGGGCTGTTGTTCAGCTATCAGCTGTTAGCCGTTAGCTGTTACACGAACAGCCTTTGTATTCCCTGATAGCTGGCGGCTCGCAGCTAATGGCTATTTCCCAAATAACAAACCTCATTTTTTTCCGCCCCCGTTTTTCGGGAACGAAGCCTACCGGCATAAAACGTGTTTTTCATAGACAAAACAACGCTTTTACAGGCCTCCGAAACCGGTAAAAAGTTCGGGAACGAGCGAAAATCTGTCTTTGCCTGCTACAGCATTTGTGCGTAATGTGCGCCCGAAAATGGAAACAGGCATCCATATTAATACCCTATTACAAGGGCAGCGGGTAAAAAAGTTTAAAAGCGTTTGTTGCCCGGCCTGTCAGCGGGCATATTGGTTTCAAAACGTGTTCCGCAACCCTGTCAGGCTCCATATTTATTTCAAAACACGTTCCGCAACCCTGTCAAAGCCCGTATTGGTTTCAAAACAAGTGGCGCAACCCTGTCAAACCCTGTTTTGGATTCAAAACGGCTTGCGCAACCTTGTCAGCAGGCATATTGGTTTCAAAACGGTTTCTGCAACCCTGTCAAACCTTGTTTTGGTTTCAATATGGCCGCTGACAACCCTGTCAAGAGCCATTTTGGTTTCAATATGGCCGCTGACAACCCTGTCAAGAGCCATTTTGGTTTCAAT
>CAZLXD010000145.1:0-1502 GCA_964563185.1 uncultured Chitinophaga sp. | reverse complement strand
ATGGCCGCTGACAACCCTGTCAAGACCCATTTTGATTTCAAAACAGCCGCTGACAACTCTGTCAAGAGCCATTTTGATTTCAATATACCCGCTGACAGGCCTGCAATCCATGTTTTTTCATCAAAACCATAAAAATTAAAGCGTATGCCAACCAGAAGATTACCCAGAACAGACGAGGAGCGCGATGAGGCCCTCAGAACAGCCAAAGACCATAAGGATTTACTGCCTCCGCCACCGGTTATTCCGTACACCACCGGCACTATTGACCGCTTAGATGTCCTTCAACCCGTTTACCGAACCAAATTTTTAGCGGTAAGCGCTGCCAAAAATGCCCAAACCGCTGCCAGCGCACAGGTAAACGAAACCCGCCAAATGGGAATTTACTTAGTGCACGATTTTATTGAGGCGCTTAACCGGGCTATAAGGCGTAAAGTATTTTTGCCCACCGTGCGCAACTTTTACCAGTTAAATGTAAATGACGACAAACTGCCCGTTATAACCACCGAGGCACAGCTAATTACCTGGGGGCTTAACCTAAAAGATGGCGAAGCCGCCCGCATAGCAGCCGGAGGGGCACCGATTACCTTTCCGTCTATTGCCGATGTAAACACGGCTATTGATGCGTTTAAAGCGGCCAACCAGTTGCAGGAAAACGCAAAAACAGCCTACGATGCGGCACAGGAAATACTGGCAGCCGAAAACCCCGAAGCCGATAAACTGATTTTAAAAATGTGGAACGAAACCGAAACGGCTTTCGATGAAGGCGATAAAGCCAGCATGAGGCGCAAAGCCCGCCAGTGGGGCGTGGTGTATGTACCCACACCGGGCGAGGCCCCCAGCCCCGAAGATTACAGCATAATGGGTACCGTTACCGATAACCACACCGGCAACCCGCTGCCGGGCGTATTAGTATTGCTGAACGGCACCGATGTTTACACCGCCACCGATGCACAGGGTAAGTATCTTATACCCGTGCAACCCGCAGGCACCTACAGCCTTACCTTTTACAAAAATGCCTTCGAGCTGCACAATGCCAACGATGTAACCGTTACCGAAGGCGCCATTACCACCCTTAATGCCGCGCTTATACCGGCCGCCCCCACCGGCACCATTACCGGCCGCGTTAACCGTGCAGGTGCGGGCGTATCCGGCACTGTTAGTATTGATGGCTACCCTATAAGCGTAACCACCGATTCCAGCGGCAACTACACTATACCCGATGCCCCCAGCGGCAACCAAACCCTGCGCGCTAACCCTACCGATGAACCTGCCAACCAACAAACACAAAACATTGCCGTGCCACAGGGCGGCACCATAAATGCCGATTTTAATTTTTAAACCAAACCAACACTGCGGGGCGGCTTTGCCGCCCCGCTTTTTTAAAAATGCGAAAGTTTTGTAGGGTATGGCGCGAAAAACTTTCGGGTATATTTGAGTTAGCGGCAACTTTTTTTCACATTTGCACTTTAACGTAACGGGACGACATGAACTACAAAATACAA
>CAZLXD010000144.1:0-8160 GCA_964563185.1 uncultured Chitinophaga sp. | reverse complement strand
TGGGTTTGGTCTACGTAACTCATTTTTACGGTATCGCCAATTTCAAAGGTGCCGCTGGTGGGTTTTTCCAATCCCATTATCATACGAAACAGGGTGGTTTTACCGGCACCGTTAGGGCCTATAATTCCTACTATACCCCCCTGTGGTAAACTAAAGCTCAGGTTTTCGTAAAGCACCCGGTCGCCAAAAGCTTTGGTTACGTTTTTGGCTTCAATCACCTTAGCTCCTAAGCGCGGCCCCGGTGGAATGTATATTTCCAGTTTCTCTTCGGCCTGCTTTACATCTTCCTGCAACATTTTTTCGTAGTTGGCAATACGCGCCTTCCCTTTTGCCTGGCGGGCTTTTTGCCCCATGCGTGCCCACTCCAATTCGCGCTGCATTACCTTTTGGCGCTTGCTTTGGGCGGCTTCGTCCTGGGTCATGCGCACCTGCTTTTGCTCTAACCACGAGGAGTAGTTGCCTTTCCACGGAATACCTTCTCCCCTGTCCAGTTCTAGAATCCATCCGGCTACGTTATCGAGGAAGTAACGGTCGTGCGTAATACATATAACCGTTCCTTTATACTGCGCTAAGTGGTGCTCTAACCACAACACCGATTCGGCATCTAAGTGGTTGGTAGGTTCATCCAGCAAAAGCACATCGGGTTCCTGCAACAACAGGCGGCAAAGGGCTACTCTCCTCTTTTCCCCTCCCGAAAGGAACTTTATCTGGCGGTCGGGCTCGGGGCATTGCAGGGCATCCATAGCGCGGCTCAGTACCTGGTCAATCTCCCAGGCTCCGGCTGCATCAATTTTATCCTGCAAAGCTCCCTGGCGCTCCAGCAGCTTTTCCATTTTCTCTGCCGATAAATCGGGGTCGGCAAATAAATCGCTGATGGCGTTGAACTCGTTCAGCATATCAAATATCTCCTGCTTGCCTTCGCGAACAATGTCAATAACGGTTTTCTCCTCGTCCAGTTTAGGCTCCTGCTCCAGAAAACCTACCGAGTAGTCTTTGCTCTTTTCAATTTTGCCCTGGTAGTTTTCGTCCATACCGGCAATAATGCGCAGCAAGGTAGATTTACCCGAACCGTTGGCACCTATGATGCCTATTTTGGCTCCGTAAAAGAAGCTGAGATAAATGTCTTTCAGAATCTGTCGGTTGGGCGGAATAGTTTTGCTCAACCCCAGCATGGAAAATATAATAGGACCGTCTGCCATAGTGTGTACCCTTAATTTTTTGGAGGTGCGAAGATAGAAATTAAGGGGGCATGCCCAAGCCGGCTACTCGTAGTGGAAATCACCGTAGGGCGAATGAAGCTGAACTTCATTCTTTTCCGAAGCTTCCACATAGCCAATTACCTGTGCGGCAATGCCGAATGATTGAGCCACATCAATTACCAGAGTGGCATACTTCTCTTCCACGTAAACTTCCATGCGGGTGCCGCAGTTAAGCACTTTAAACATTTCCTTCCACGAAGTGCCCGATTCCTTTTGAATGAGTTCGAACAAAGGAGGAACTGGCAAAAGGTGATTCTTTACAATGCGGAGGTTCTCAATATAATGCAGCACCTTGGTATGTGCCCCACCGGTGCAGTTAACTAAACCATGTACCTGCCCGGGAATTTCTTGCAGCACTTTTTTAAGCACCGGCACAAAAGTGCGCGTAGGCGACAGCAAAGCTCTCCCTATGTTAAGGGGTGTTCCTTCCAAAGCATCGGTCATTCGCCTGCTTCCGCTGTATACTAAGGAACTGTCAATAAAAGCATCGAAAGTTTCAGGATACTTTTCGGCATAGTATTTCGAAAGCACATCGTGGCGGGCCGAAGTCAACCCGTTACTGCTGATGCCGCTGTTGTAATCTTCTTCGTAAGTAGCTTTGCCGTAACTGGCTAAACCTACAATTACATCGCCCGGTTGAATGTTCTTCGTTAAAACCAGATTATCTTTCTTCAGGCGCACCGTCATGGTGGCATCTACCGTGGTGGTGCGAACACAATCACCCAGGTCGGCTGTTTCGCCACCCATCAATTGTATGTTCACGCCAAAGTCGTTCATGCGCTCCATAAACTCCTTGCCTCCTTTAATTATTTCGGCAATTACCTCACCGGTTATCAGGTGCTTGTTGCGGTTTATAATAGAAGTATACAGAAACCTGTCGGCAGCGCCTATGCACACCAGGTCGTCCAGGTTCATTACCATAGCATCTACCGCAATGCCTTTCCATACGCTTATGTCGCCTGTTTCTTTCCAATACAAATAAGCCAGTATTGACTTGGTGCCGCTTCCATCGCTGCTCATTACATTGCAATAAGCCTCGTCCCCACCTAAGTAATCGGGGTATATTTTACAGAAAGCCTTGGGGTAAAGCCCGTGATACAAATCTTTTACGGCTGCGTGAACTTCTTCTTTGCCGGCCGAAACGCCACGTTGCAGGTATTTATCTTCCATATGCGGGCGAAAGATAGAAATTACGATGTAGCATTCTCTGCCCCGCAGGCATTTCAGAAAACTGGGGTGTTCTTAATTAAACTAAAGGGACTTTGTCTTGTTTAGATAAAATCTAATTTTGCAGGCGTGCTAGTAACCATTAACGAAACCGAAGTAAAAGAAGGAATAATAGGAGTACTCAAAACTATCTTCGACCCCGAAATTCCCGTAAACATTTACGACCTTGGCCTTATTTATGAGGTAAATGTGTTTCCCGATGGAAATGCGGAAATAGTAATGACACTCACTTCGCCCAACTGTCCTGTAGCCGGAACATTGCCCGGTGAGGTGGAAGAAAAGGCAAAAGCAGTGGCGGGAGTAAAAGAGGTAACCCTCGAACTGGTTTTCGACCCGCCCTGGAACCAGGAAATGATGAGCGAAGAAGCCAAACTGGAATTAGGTTTTTTATAAACAATTATACTTATTACTTAACACTACAACTTAAAACGTAAACAAATGTATCCTGCTGAATTAGTAGCCCCCATGAAAGCCGACCTGACCAGTGTTGGTTTCGAAGAATTATTAACCGCTGCCGATGTGGATATTGCAATCACACAAACTCAGGGAACTGTATTTCTGGTAATTAACTCAGTATGCGGTTGTGCAGCCGGAGCAGCACGCCCCGGAGTAAAATTGGCCGTGCAGAATTCCTCTAAGTTGCCTACCAAACTGGTAACTGCTTTTGCAGGGGTTGACAGAGATGCTGTAAACAAAGCCCGCGAATACACCCTGCCTTATCCTCCCTCATCGCCTTCTATGGCATTGTTTAAAGATGGTAAGCTGGTTCATTTTGTAGAGCGCCATCAAATTGAAGGTAACACGGCCGATACCATTGCAGCACACCTTCAAAAGGTGTTTGAGCATTTCTGCTAAGCACACACTTAATGTATACATTCACGTAAGGGCGATTTTCCAATCGCCCTTACGTTTTTATATTCGCGCACCAATAAAAACACTATGTCGAAATTTCATAAACTGAAGGTGAAGGAAGTAAGAAACGAAACAACCGATGCGGTTTCCGTTTCGTTTGAAGTGCCAAAAGACTTACAATCTAACTTTCAATACATTCCCGGCCAGTATACTGCTCTTAAACTTTCGGTAAACGGGCAGGTGGTAAACCGCAGTTATTCCTTCTGTAGTTCGGCTTATATGAATGAACCGCTTACCATTGCCGTAAAGCGCGTAACTGGTGGAGTTGGTTCTAACTTCATCAACGATAATTTTAAAGCCGGGCTGGAAGTAGAGGTAATGGAACCTATGGGCAACTTTAAAGCCCTTTTGAATGCCGCAAACACTAAGCATTATGTATTGTTTGGTGGTGGTTCGGGAATTACTCCTGTGCTCTCTATATTAAAGTCGGCAATGGTAGCCGAACCCAACAGCCGCGTAACACTTTTTTACGGCAACCGCAACGAAAACAGCATCATCTTTAAAGAGCGCATAGAGCAGTTGGCAGCGCAATATGCCGACCGGCTTAAGGTAGTTTACATTTTCGATGCTCCGTTAAACACGGCACACCCCTATAGTGGTTTTGTGGTAAAAGATATGGCGCTGCGTTTGCTGCGCGAAAACACCAACCTCAGTTTTCAGAATGCAGAGTTCTTTATATGCGGCCCCACTCCAATGATGAAGGAGGTGGAAAGTGCTTTAGCCGCATTAAGTATACCCAAAGAGAAAATTCACATTGAATACTTTACCGCTAAAGCCGATGAGGATAAGCAGGCAGCCGATGTAGGAACTGCTGCTGCTACCGAAGAACCCTTTACCGGAGTAGCCAACGTAACCATCATTTACGATGACAATAAAAAGGAACTGAAAGTAAAAGAGAAGGAAACTATTCTGGAAGCCGCACTGGATGCCGGATACGACCCTCCTTATTCATGTATGGTAGCTGCCTGCTGTACCTGCCGCGCTAAACTGTTGGAAGGCAAAGTAGAAATGGATGACCGCGAAAGCCTGACGGATGCAGAAATATCAAAAGGCTATGTGCTTACCTGCCAAAGCCATCCGAAGAGCAACAAGGTGGTTCTTAACTACGATATGTAATTCGCTACTTGTTCAACTGACCCTTTGCCCAGTTCAGGTTATTCTTTGCTAACTGAAAGTCAGGCTTCAACTGCACCGCTTTTTCGCAGGCTATTACGGCACTGTCAAACTGCCGCAATTGGTTGTAAGAAGTGCCAATGTTGTTGTAAGCCTCCGCATAATCAGGTTTTAATTTCAGGGCTTTTTCTGCGGTATTAATACAACCGCGGTAATTACCGGCATTGTAATACATCAAACTCAGGTTCAGAAACTGCTCAGGGGTTTTATAGTTTACACTATTCTCCTCCTCTATCTGTAGCAGCGATTTTCCACTGTCGGCCATTTGCAGATAGTTAGTAGCGGTGGCATCGCCCGGCACTAACTCTAAAGTGCGCTTTGCCACGGTGCGCAACTCTTCAAATCTTTTTTGCTCATACAGCAGCGGCATTAGCATGTAGCGGGCATCCATACGGGCATCTACCAATCTAAGGCTCTGATACAGGTTATAAATAGCTTCGGTATAGCGTCCGTTATCTTTTAAAAAACGGGCGTAAAAAAAGTAGTTACCCGATTCATCCCTCCCCACCGAAATAGCACTTCTGAAATATTCATCGGCTGCTGTTTTATCGCCCATGGCATTTTTCAGAATAGCATTATTAACATGCAGCAAAGAGTAGCGGGGGCAGTATTCCAGCGCTTTAGTGAAGTAATAGTTAGCTGTATCGTACGAACCACGGCCCATAAATACCAATCCATAATTCATCAGCCCGCGACCGTTTTTAGGGCTTTTGATACTCACATCATGCCACAGGGTTTCCTCTGTCCGCCATACTTTATTGCGGGTATGCGTACCATAAGCAAAGCCTACTAAAACTAACACCAACAAAGTAGCAAGTACAAATCCCGAAGCCTGCTTCAGGTAGTTTTCAAAAATCACATAGCCGGCCCAGCTAAAGGTAAGGGTTAAGCCCACAAAAGGGAAAAACAGGCGGTGGTCGTTCATTACCTCTGCCAGCGGAACAACCGATGTTGGCACAAGTGCCAGTAGAAAGAACGCCAGCCCAAATGAAACAGGGCGCCACTTTTTAAACTTTGACAGGTAGAAAACAGCAAATACTAAACTGCCCAAAAACAGGAAACCAACTATTGCCCTAAAATCCGTAATGCTTTCAAACGGGCTTAGGTCGGTATCGGCACTTAACTGCGTGGGCAGTATAAACTGCGAAACATAATGGATAAATACATAAGGTTGCGTGATAACATACCTGAACAGCGAGAAACCTCCGGGATTCCAGGATGTTTCCTGCTTTTTGATAAAAAAGTAAAGCCCTAATACCAGAGCAAACGAAGGAATGCTAATAAGCAGCAACTTCTTCCACTCCCATTTAAGAAACCCAAAGAAATCGGTTTCCTGTTCAAACAATAAGTGGTAGGCCACCAGCATGGGAGCGAACATAATAGTAGTGGGTTTTGCCAGCCCTCCTATTAATATCGGCAGCAGATACAAAAACGTTTTTCGGGTAAAGGCCGAATACTGATATACCACAAAACCCATTACTACAAACAGGGTGGAAATGCTGTCGCTGCGGGCAATAATGTAATTGATAGTTTCAGCAATAGCTGGATGAAGCATATAAAATGCCACCGCGAAAAGAGAAATGAATTCATTGGGGGTATCGGGCGAAACCGAGCGAAGTATTTTTACAAAGAAGAAATACATGAGCACCCCCTGTAGTAAAAAGAAAACAAACGTGGAAAGGTGAAAGTAAAAAGGGGTTAATCCTTTGCCCAGATAATAATCAATCGTCAGGGTGGTAGAAACAATGGGGCGGTACGAAGCGTTCCGCGGCAGCGAACTGAAGGTGGAAACATCTTTAAAAAACAAAGGAATGTTACTGATGCGTTGTATGTACACATTATTCTGGATGGTGTGCGAGTCATCAAAATGAAACCCGTTTTGCCAGTGGTTGGCATAAGCCAGTATCACCGCTACCAAAACAACTGCCGAAAGGAGAACGAGCTTTACACATTTAGTCATCAGGCGTTACTTTTTACTTTTCATTTGTTTAGCCCAGTTAAGATTGCGTTTCGCTAAATCAAAACTCGGGTTAATGGCAAGCGCCTTTTCGCAGGCAGCTATTTCTTCGTCCCACATACCAAGTGCCCCGTAAGCAGCGGCAATGTTGGTATAAAGCAGCTCGCTGCGGTTGTCATATTGTAAGGCTTTGTTCCATGCCTCAATACTCTCTCGGTAACTGCCTGCATTGTAATAGGCTAATCCGAGGTTAAGAAATGATTTGTACCCAGGGCTGTCGGCAGCTTGCTTTAAAGCAGCATCAATGTCCGAAGAAGTAACAACAGGAACCTGCTGTATTACCTTCGGTGCAGGCTTTATTTCAGGTATCACAGTCTCTTTCTGAAAATTTGTAATAATGGTGTAAGCAAAAGGAATAAAGACAGCCATAAACAATACCGTTGAAACTACATTGAATGACAAAGACAACTCGTGCTGTTCTTTCCTCGTTGAAATGGCCATACTCATACTTTTAAAATCGAAACGCTAACATAACATTCTTACATTTTCCTTTGAAGGCTGAAATGAAAACAACTGGCTACCCCTGCAGCGTTCTCTTAAATTCTATATTCGCAGCATGAGCAAACCACTGATATTAGTAGTAAACGATGATGGCATTACCGCCCCCGGCATTAAAGCGTTGGCGGAGGCTGTAAAAGATTTAGGAGAGGTGGTAGTGGTAGCTCCCGACTCCCCGCAATCGGGTATGGGGCACGCCATTACCATTAATAAACCGCTTCGCCTTAAGGAAGTGCACCACTTTGAAGGAATAAAGGCATACATGTGTTCAGGAACTCCGGTTGACTGCGTAAAAATTGCAGTAGATAAAATACTCCACCGCAAGCCTGATTTATGCGTTAGCGGTATCAATCATGGCTCTAATTCTTCCATAAACATTATATACTCCGGAACTATGAGTGCCGCGGTGGAAGCCAGTTTAGAGGGAATCCCTTCGGTAGGTTTTTCTTTGCTCGATTACAGTTATGAGGCTGACTTTACAGCTTCGGCATTTTACGCCCGCTTTATTGCCGAATCCATTTTAAAGTATGGTATTCCTAAAAGCACACTGTTGAACGTAAACATCCCTAAACTGCCAACTGACCAAATAAAGGGAATGAAGATTTGCCGACAGGCAGTGGCCAAATGGGAAGAAGAATATCTGGAAAGGCAAGACCCTATGGGCAGGCCTTATTACTGGCTTACAGGTAAGTTTGTTAACTACGACCACGGGCAGGATACCGATGAATGGGCATTAGCCAATGGTTTTGTAAGTGTTGTGCCTGTGCAACACGACCTGACTGCTCATCATGCCATTCCGTTTATTAATGAAACATGGCAGTTTAAAGTGGTGGAAAAAGGGAACGAAAATATACCCGGTGAAAGCAAAGAGGAGTTCAATTTTTAATTCGTTTTATGCTGGATAGAATACTAAACCCCACTCCAACATTTTACAAGTGGGATAAATTTTGGGTAGGATTTTTGCCGGCACTTGTATTGCCGCTTTTGGCCTTCGCCTTCTTTTACCTGTTACAAATGCAGCAAATGACTTTTGAAGTTTATCTGCAAACGGTAAAAACGCCCACCATGCTTTCG
>CAZLXD010000143.1:0-8193 GCA_964563185.1 uncultured Chitinophaga sp. | reverse complement strand
AATATTCGGCTTCAACGTTTATTTAGATGTTACTAAGAACATAACGGGAGGCTATAAGCCTGCTTTCTGGACATTAGGAGAGGGGCTCGTATTTGCTATTCCATCGCCCCGCAATCACGACCGTTCAGTAACTAACTTTACCTTGTTTATACAACAGGTAGACCTTCGCAAATCAGCCACTACTACGTTGGAGAATCAGAGTGCCAACCGGAAATGGTATAATCGCCTTGATATAGGTATTAAAGCCGGTGTTCCGTTTGGAGTGTTTGGTAGAAGATGAAGCTTTTAGCAGAAAGATCATCATAAGTTTTAAGTGCTTCACTAGCAGATAGTGCTAAAACAAAAGAGACCACTTTTTAGGTGGTCTCTTTTGTTTCTTTTGCTTAGTATTTACTAGCAGCAGTACCAGTAGTAGTAACCACCGTAGTAGTAGTAGCAGTAGTAGTAGCAGCCACGTGACTTAGAACCTGAGTCCTTCGCATCTTTAGTAACCACATCTTTGTTCTTCTCAGTGTATGCTTTAATAGCATCGGTAATCAACTTAGCATCTGCCTTGGTTATCTTATCGCCTGCTTTAAAGGTCTTCTTTGCAACCGTAACATCTTTTGCAGTAGGTGCTCCGCGATGTTTGCTGTCGGTTCCGTTAATGGCTAAATCAATAAACCCGATGTCATCATTTGATAGAGAGTGGCCTTCATCGAATGAACCAATCTTTTTTCCCTCATTGCCCTGAGCGAAGGTAGTGGCGCTAAATGTTACCATTAAGGCCATTGCTAATACTTTCATTTTTTTCATTGTTGTTGTTTTTGGTAGTTAAATAATAATGCAAATTAGTAAAATGGAATATGTAACGAAATTTTTTTCCTTAAAGGGAATAGCTTGTTTTGTTAAATCTTCAAACTATTAGTTTTCCGTTTATTGCGGTTTAGGGGCTCCTTATACAGATAAGTAGGTAGCTTAGTTCCATTCTTGTAGGTTACTTTTTTGATGACTAGTTAAAGTGGCATGTAAGCAACATTAACTATCTATAGATGTAAGTGGCGACAGATTCCATAAATACCCTCTGTTTGATTTTATTTGAATATTAAGTAAGATGTTCTCAAGTTTGGGGGGCAAGGTTTATCAGTAGACAAACAAGTAGCAATGTCCCGATTTATAGATTCAGGAGAATTTTTAGCGGATTTCGGGGAGATGGTGATAGCCTCGTGCCCCCGGTGCCAGCGCCCGGTTAACTACCAGATAGATACAACCGGAAAAGGAATAGTATACCCTTTCAGCTGTTTAAATTGTGGTTATATAAAAGGTGGGCACACAAAGGATTTTCTAGTAAACCCGATGAGTGTTTTTGTTCCTACCCACCAACTATATCTGGTAGCAGATTGCTGTGGACAAACTCTATGGGCGCGCAACATGGCACACCTCGATTTCTTAGAGAACTATGTTTCAGCCAATCTGCGCCAACGAACAGCGAATGTTAACCGAAGTGTAGCCAGCCGTTTACCGCAATGGATAAAGGCCGCAAAAAACAGGGAGGAGATTTTGAAGTGTATTAAGAGGCTAAGAGAAAAGTACGTGAAGGAGAAACAAGAAACTGTAACCTAAGTACTACCACCACACTCACATACAAAACCACAAAGAGTTAGGGAAAATCTTTGCGGTTTTGTATGTAGAACCTTTCAGCTAGAGGTTACTTCATCTTTATAAACTTACCTACAAACATTTTTTCGTTGTAGTTCAGTTTAATCCAATACATACCGGCTGCAAGTGCCTCGGTCGTGCAATGCTTATCATACACCAACCCCAGGAAAGGGTGGTGTATTTTCCTAAAGAAAAGTAGTTTAAAACCCTACTTAAACAGCGATTGCAGTTTCATACCCACTGACATATCTCCCTGTACTTTAATCTTACCTCCCATGAATGCGTTCATAGCATTTAGTGAGCCATTGGCAATAGCCATCAAATCGTCCAGGGTAATACCGATAGTGCAATCGGCCTCTTTATTTTCTGCGGTTATCACATTGTTGTCTCCGGTACCATCAACAAAAATATAACTGCCTCCGAAATCAAACTTCAGTGTTTTGCCTAAAGCAGCAGTGCTGCCTGCTCTTTCCTGCAACTGCTTTAAAAATGCATCGAATGGCGTAGCTGTTTTGTTTTCGGTGCCGGTTGATGGCTGATTTGCCTGTTCTGTCCGCTCGGTTTTGGCATAGTTGAAGGTAAGCCCTTTGTTTTCGTATTGCTTATCATCAATAATCATCTTAGCAATTATCTCGCGCATAATTTCGCTGCTTCCACCTCCAATAGTTAATATTCGGCTATCGCGGAACATGCGCGCCATTTTGTATTCCTCCATATAGCCATATCCGCCAAAATGTTGCAGACATTGGTAGGCTGCTTTATCGCTGAGTTCAGTAGCAAGTAGCTTAGCCATGCTGCTTTCTTTAACAGCATACTCTCCATCATTATGCAGGCGGCAGCAGTGGTAAACAAAATGTTTGGTACATTCTACTTCGCTGGCTAACTGAGCCATACGGTGGCGCAGTACCTGAAATTTGTTTATAGAACGGCCAAAAGCCTGGCGTTCGCTCATGTATTGCAAGGTGTACTCAATAGCGTTTTCGCATCCGGCTACGGCCGATACAGCCCCTGTAAGGCGTTCCAATTGCAACCCTCCCATCAGGTATATAAAGCCCTGCCCTTCTTCGCCTATTAAATTTTCGACCGGCACTTTTACGTTGTCAAAAAAGAGCTCTGCAGTATCAGAAGCATGCCAACCCAGCTTTTTTAGTTTTTTAGCCGATACGCCCGGTGCATTGCGGTCTATTACCAATAAGCTAACTCCTTCAAAACCTTTCGAGGAATCGGTTTTTACCACAGTAACTATATAGTCGCCATACACTGCATTGGTGATAAATGTTTTTGAGCCATTTACAATGTAGTAATCCCCTTCTCGGATAGCACGGGTTTTAATGTTCTGTACATCGCTGCCGGCACCAGGCTCGGTAATACCTATGCTGGAAACCATTTCGCCTTTAATGGCAGGCACCAAATACTTCTGCTTTAAAAACTCGGAGCCATGTTTATAAATGTAAGGGGTGCTCATATACTGCACTACCATAGGCGTAACGGCAAAGCCACCGCTCCACAGTTTAGCTACTTCTTCGCAAAAAATAACCGAATACCAAAAATCGGCATTGGCACCGCCATAGGCTTCGCTGTAGTTGAGCCCCAGATAGCCCATATCACCAAACTTTTTCCAAACTTCTTTAGGAATACGTTGCTCCTCTTCCCATTGGTCAATAAAGGGTTCTACCTCGCGTTTTAAAAACTCGCGCAGACCCTGGCGGAATAATTCGTGTTCCTCATTGAAATAGTAGTTTTTCATTTGAATACTTTTAGTGTTTATGTGTTTAAGAAATTTGAGGTAAGCCTAACATAGCCCGTGTTTCTTCGATAGTGGCAGGTTCCTGACCCAGCATGCGGGTAAGGTTAACAGCAGCATCTACCAGTTCGCCATTGCTTTTGGCCATTTCGCCAGTGGGTAAATAAAAATTATCTTCGAGCCCCACGCGGAAGTTGCCCCCTACGCTAAGTGCAACAGCAGCCATAGCCCATTGTTTTCGGCTAATGGTAATAACCTGCCAATGGGTACCTGCAGGCACACTGGCTATCTGGTGCATCAGGTTCTGTGTGGTAGCCGGAATGCCGCCCAACACGCCCATTACAAAACTCATGATATATGGTTT
Organism: uncultured Chitinophaga sp.; assembly: GCA_964563185.1. Taxonomy (GTDB): domain Bacteria; phylum Bacteroidota; class Bacteroidia; order Chitinophagales; family LD1; genus Bog-950. The sequence continues at coordinate 4,447 of CAZLXD010000143.1, read as the reverse complement.
TTGCAGTAACCCCATATCTATAAATGGGTTGGCGTTGTTGATGTGGCCGTTATCGAATACCTCCATTTCGGGCAGGGTGCCGGCTTCTTTCATTTTTTGTAAAAAGAATTTGATGTCGCTAAAAGGATTTTGGAATACGAAATCGTGGTAGAAGTCTTTAGCCTTCGAAGAATAAATGCCGTAGTTCATACTACCCATATTTAATGCGGCAATCTCAGGCTTTAATGCGGTAACGTGGTGAATTCTCTCTTGTTGCGAAATGCCGATGGCCCCTGTTGAATAATTCAAAATAGCATTGGGCACCCGCTTGCGTACTTCTTCACCAATTTGCTTGTATGTTTCAATATCATAAGCCGGCAAGCCATCTGGTTTGCGTGCGTGAATGTGCAAAATGGCAGCACCGGCATCGCTGGCGCGTTTAGCTTCTTCCGCAATTTCTTCGGGAGTATAAGGAATATAGGGGCACTGACTGCGGTTAGCCAATACACCGGTGAGAGCTGCCGTAATAACTGTTTTTTTTGCTGCCATGTTAAGAATGATTTAAGGTTAGTTTATTGTTTTTTTATTTTGAGTAAGAGTTTGCCCGCTTCTATGTTTTCGCCCGCAGCTACATATATTTCTTCCACCTCTCCATCATCGTTGCTGGTAATAGTGTTTTCCATTTTCATCGAAGAAAGAACCAGCAGAGACTGACCGTTCTTTACTGCATCTCCGGCATTAACTAAAACTTTAATTACACTGGCAGGCATAGGCGATACATAACCGCCCTTTACAGCTTCTTTTTCTTTAGTTGGCAGCTTGCTTTGTAAGGTCAATTTTATCTGCGGAAACTGTTCGTGCTGAACATAATAGTCGTTGCTGTTATATACCACGTAAAAATGATGCACTTGCTTTTGAATAAGGGCGGTTAGCCTTCCGCTGACAAAAGACAGCAACTCAACTTCACTTACCTCGCCATTCGTTTTGAAGTTAAATACAGCCTCCTGAACACGATAAGAAACTGCATACTTTTCCCCCTTGTAATGGAAGGTATGTTTCTGTGGGGCGAAGAAACTATTCCTCCAGCCGGAAGGCACTTCTTTCAGCAAAGCCCTTTCCTGTTGCTCTTTATTCCATTTCGCTAAAGTAGCCGCAACAAGTGCCAGGTTTATTTGCGCTGTAGTATGTTCCTCGCTTTCAGATGGCTTAAGGTGGTTGGCAATAAAATGAGTATCGTAATCACCTTTAATAAAGGCCGGGTGCTGAATAGTGCTAAGCAGAAACGAGTGATTGGTGGTGGTGCCTAAGCAAACCAAATGACGCAGGGCATATTCCATTTTGCGTATGGCCTCGTTACGGTTACTTCCATGCGCAATAATTTTGGAAATCATCGGATCGTAATAAATGGATATTTCGCTCCCGGTTTCAATACCGCTATCGTAGCGTAACCCTTCAAGTGCAGGCGTTTCCCACGCCAATAGCTTTCCTGTTGTGGGCAAAAAGTGATTCACCGTGTCTTCGGCATATAGCCGGCACTCCAGCGCATAACCATTAGCCTTTACTTCTTCTTGTTTTACACTTAATGGTAAGCCCGAGGCCACTTCAATTTGCAGTTTCACCAAATCGAGGCCGGTGATTGCTTCGGTAACGGGGTGCTCTACCTGTAAGCGTGTGTTTACTTCCAAAAAATAATACCTGCCCTCGCTCCATATAAACTCTACCGTTCCGGCATTATCGTATTGTAATGCTTTGGCTAAGCGCACAGCCGCTTCTCCCATTTCTTTACGGGTAGTTTCATCCAACACAGGCGAAGGGCTTTCTTCAAATATTTTCTGATACCTGCGCTGAATGCTGCATTCGCGTTCCAACAGGTACACTGCGTTGCCGTGTTTATCGCCAAAAATCTGAATCTCAATATGGCGGGAAGAAGGGAAATATTTTTCCAGCAATAATTCATCATCGCCAAAAGCATTCATGGCTTCGCGCTTGGCAGCATGAAAGCCGTCCTCCATTTCTTTTTCTTCGTGAATAATGCGCATGCCTTTTCCGCCACCACCTGCGGCTGCTTTTAGCAGCACCGGATAACCTACCTCTTTTGCCGCATTGATAAACGTTTGCAGTTCCTGGTTCTCTCCCCTATAGCCCGGCACCAATGGGACGTTGTGTTGCGATGCAATTTCTTTGGCTTTGCTCTTGCTGCCCATCCACTCAATAGCGGTGGGGTTCGGGCCAATAAAAATCAGATTCTCCGCTTCCAGTCTTCTTGCAAAATCTTCATTCTCGCTCAGGAAACCATAGCCGGGATGCACCGCCTCGGCCCCTGATATTTTTGCGGCCTCAATCAATGCGTCTACGTTCAGGTAAGAGGATTTTACTTCGCTACCACCAATGTAAATGGCGGTGTCGGCTAATTTTACATGTGGTGCATTAGCATCGGCATCGCTGAATACGGCAATTGAACGAATGCCCATAGCGCGGCAGCTGCGTATTATGCGGCAGACAATTTCTCCCCGGTTAGCTATCAATATACTTTTAATCATGCTGCATCAATTTTACATTCTGAAAACACCATAGCTGTTGCTGCTGGTAATAGGTTTGTTGTTTACAACGGCTAAACAAAAGCCCAGATAGTTGCGCGTTTCGCGCGGATCAATTACGCCATCGTCCCAAAGTTGCGAACTGGCATACCACGAGTTAGAGGTTTTTTCCACTTCACCCATTAAATGCTGGCGCAACATTTTAGCCTGCTCTTCATCGTAAGTGCCCCCCATACGCTCTACTGCCTGGCGCTGCACCATTTCCATTACACCGCTCAATTGTTCGGGGCCCATTACAGCTATTTTCGAATTGGGATAACTGAACAGGAAGCGGGGATTGTAAGCGCGGCCACTCATAGCGTAGTTGCCCGCACCATAGCTGGCTCCAATCATTACGGTAATGGCGGGCACCTCACTGTTGCTTACTGCATTTATCATTTTTGCCCCATTTTTAATAATGCCGCCTTCCTCGTACTGACGGCCTACCATAAAGCCTGTAATGTTCTGCAAGAAAAGAATGGGAGTAAGGTTGCGGTTGCACAACTGAATGAAATGAGCGCCTTTGTTAGCACTGTCGGAAAACAACACCCCGTTGTTGGCGATAATACCCACCGGATAACCGTGAATTTCGGCCCAACCTGTAATGAGTGTATTACCCCATTCAGGTTTAAACTCACTGAACTCAGAACCATCTACTATGCGGGCAATCAACTCGCGTGCATCAAAAGGTTTTTTAATATCAGCTGATAAAATACCTAGTAGTTCATGGGAGTTGTATTTAGGCGGAGTAATTTTTTTTGCCGGAATGTGATGCGGATTGGCGGCTTTTAAACGGCAAACAATATCGCGGGCAATGCGAATACCGTCTAATTCATCTTCAGCCAGATAATCGCTTACACCTGAAATGCGCGAGTGCATTTCGGCACCACCCAAACTTTCATCATCTACCACTTCGTTGGTGGCCATTTTTACCAATGGCGGTCCGGCCAAAAAAACTTTGGCGTTATTCTTTACGAAGATGGCATAGTCACTCATGCCGGGCACATAGGCACCACCCGCTGTAGCGTTGCCAAACACTATAGATATGCTGGCAATACCAGCTTTGGAGCGCTTGGTAATATCGCGGAATGAAGCACCACCGTAGTTGAAAATCTTAGCCTGCTCGGTCAGGTCTGCTCCGGCACTTTCTACCATACTAATAACAGGCAAATCATTCTCAGCAGCTATCTCACTCAGGCGCATACTTTTGTTAAGTGTGGCCAGATTTACCGAACCGCCTTTGTTAGTGCCCACGTTGGAAATAACCATTACCAAACGGCCATACACTAACCCGATACCACCCACCGAAGTGGTGCCGCCTTCGTTGTTTTTCCCGTGTATGCCGGCAAAGGGCAACAATTCCATAAAAGGGCTGTCGTCATCCAGCAACAACTCAATGCGTTCGCGCGCTGTGTTTTTACCCTGTGCTTTTGTTTTTTCAATGTGGCGCTCTTTACCCTGGTACAACGCTTCCTGGTATTTCGTCTGTAGCTCGTCTACCAGTTTTAACATGCTCTGGTAGTTCTCTTTATACAAATCGCTTTGTATGTTTACTTTACTTGCAATAACGCTCATACGCTAATAGTTTTCTTTTTAGTAGAAACGGGCACTTTCTTACCGCTAACTTCATTCATCATACTGGCTACCTTTTTTCTTCCTTTATCTGTTAAGTGCGGATACACCAAATCCCACATCAATTTGCGCGCTTCGTTTATATGATGTGTTTTCTTACCACGAATTTCCTCCTGTAGTAACCAGAAGTGCAGGGTTGACCATACAACCTCTGAAAGACGCTCGTAATACCCTGTTACCTGTTCAGTGTGCAAATTTCCCACACCCACAGAATAATCGAGCATAGCTTTAATATATGCAATATGACTATTGATATACTC
>CAZLXD010000142.1:0-8317 GCA_964563185.1 uncultured Chitinophaga sp. | reverse complement strand
AAGGTGGCATACATGATGCTTTCTCAGGCAGAAATAAAACAGTTCAATTTGCAGGGCGGAGATAGTGAAGGATTAGTAAACTATCCGTTTAAAATAGAAGGCGTGGTAATGAGTGCTTACTTTAGTGAAGAACCCGACCGTATTAAAATCTCTTTCCGTTCGCGCGGCAATGTGGATGTGAACACTTTTGCCCGAACCTTTTTTGAAGGAGGCGGCCATCGCAATGCAGCTGGGGGAAAGAGCACTATTGGATTAGAAGAAACAGAAAGAAAATTTTTAGAATCTCTTCCATCTGTTGACTTAACACTATAAAACATAAAAACAATCAACTATGAATAAATCAGGAAAATCAATTTTACTAACGCTAACGCTGTTTGCCGGAATGCTGAGTTCCTGCAACGCTAATGGCAACAAAACAGAAAACAACGAAGGAATGAACACAGAAACCCCGGCAACTGCCGCGCCTTCCAGCAATTGGAAGCAAACTCCCGGCCTGTATGCCGAAATTGTAACTTCTAAAGGAAGTATTGTTATAGCGCTTGATTATCAAAATGCACCTGTAACAGTAGCTAATTTTGTAGGCCTTGCCGAAGGAAAAATCAAAAACACCGCTAAAACTGAAGGTATTCCGTTTTACGATGGTTTAACTTTCCACCGTTGTATTCACACACCTCAGCCATTTATGATTCAGGGTGGCGACCCTCAGGGAACCGGTGGCGGTGGCCCCGGCTACTCTTTTGGCGATGAATTTGTTTACGGTGTAAAATTTGACAAAGTAGGTTTGCTGGCTATGGCAAATGCCGGTCCGGGCACTAATGGTTCTCAGTTCTTTATTACTGAAGCGGCTACCACTTGGTTAGATTACAAGCACACTATTTTCGGAAGCGTAGTAGAAGGCTACAATCTGGTTCCTCAAATCAATAACGGAGAGGTGATGACCAAGGTGAACATTATTCGTGTTGGGGCCGAAGCCGAAGGTTTTGATGCAGTAGCTACCTGGGCAAAGAAGGAGGATCTGTTGCGCGCAAGCACAGCTAAGTTTACAGCTGCTAAGGCAGAAGACGAAAAGAAATACACTATTAGTGCAGAGGAGTTGGTGAAGAAAAGTTACCCGACCGCTAAGAAAACCGCCAGTGGTTTATACTACGTAGTGGAGAAGGAAGGAACAGGTGCACAGGCAGTTGCCGGTAAAACAGTATCGGTACATTACACAGGTACTTTAGCCGATGGCAAAAAGTTTGATTCTTCTTACGACCGCAACCAGCCTATTACTTTCCCGTTAGGACAGGGACAAGTTATTAAAGGATGGGACGAAGGTATTGCACTCATGAAAGTAGGCTCAAAACTGAAACTGATTATTCCTTACAACCTTGCCTATGGCGAACAGGGTTTTCCTCCGGTAATCCCTTCTAAGGCAACTTTGATATTTGATACAGAACTGGTAGAGGTGAAGTAATTCAGTTTACCGGTATAATTAGAAAGGCTCCGCATTTGCGGAGCCTTTTTTATTGCAGGTGGTGCCACTTAGCGTCAGGCCGGTAGTGCAGCGCTCCTCCTTCTACCACCAGTGGCGATTCAACATTGTTGGTATAAAGCGAGCCGGTGCCTAAGCCCTGCACCATGGGATTGTTTTTGGTAAAAGCCCATTGGGCAATGGCATTAAGGCCAACGTTCGATTCTAAAGCACTGGTAGCCCACCATCCCATTTTATTTTTTTCGGCAATTTCAATCCACATGTCGCATACATCAAAGCCGCCTAACAAGGAAGGTTTAAGAATGATGTATTGCGGGCGGACAATTTCTAAAAGTTCCGAAGCCCCTTCCCAATCGTACGGGCCAATCAGTTCTTCATCAAATGCAATAGGTATGGGTGGATTATCGCATAGCTCCTCCATAGCTCTTCGCTGCCCGGGTTTTATGGGTTGCTCAATGGAATGAATATCATAACGCGATAGAATTTCCAGCTTTCGGAAAGCTTCATTCGCATGAAACGCTCCGTTGGCATCCAATCGTATTTCAATTTTATCCTTCGGGTATAGCTCGCGTATGTATTCCAACAGAGAAACTTCTTCTTCAAAATCAATAGCCCCTACTTTCATTTTAATGCAGCGGAAACCATCGTGCAGCTTTTGCGCAATCTGTTGCAGCATAAACTCCTTATCGCCCATCCAAACCAAACCATTAATAGCGATAGGCTTTTCTCCTTTGGTAAAATCGCTTTCAAAAAGAGTTTTCTTTCCTCCGGTTTGTAAGTCGAGCAGGGCACATTCGTAACCGAAAGAAAGAGATGGATACAAACTGAAATCGGGGAACAGCTCCGGTTGGTTGGTTTCTATAGCCGTACAAAGATTTTGTAGGGTTTCTTCGTAGTTATCAAGGCGGTCAATACTTAAGCCTTCAATAAAGCTGCACTCGCCTGTTCCGGTATTAATACCATCGGAAATAAAAAGATAGTAACCGTTTTTAACCGCCATGCTACCGCGCGAGGTACGCACCGGTTTTTTAAACTGAAGTTGATAAGGTTTGTAACAGGCTTTCAGTTTCACAGCGAAATACTTTTCAAAACCGAAATAGTATGCGCCACCATTTCTTCGGTAATATCTAAGTGCGTAACCATTCGCACCAGAGTAGGAGAGAAAGGAGAGGTGCGAATTCCTTTTTCTGCCAGTGCGTTTGCCGTTTTTGCAGCATCTTCCACTTCAAATATCACAATGTTGGTTTCCACCGGTAACACCTGCTTTACCCATTTGCATTCGTTGAGTACTTGTGCTATTTGCCCGGCTCTTTCGTGGTCAATGTGCAGGCGCGAAACATTATTATCCAGCGCATAAATACAAGCCGCTGCCAGTATACCGCTTTGGCGCATTCCACCGCCCATTACTTTTCTAATCTTACGGCTCTTCTTTATAAACTCTTTGTTGCTCAACAGCACACTGCCTGCGGGGGCTCCCAATCCCTTGCTAATACAAACCGAAACACTATCGAACAAACCATGTAAGGCAGCAGGTGTTTTCTGAAGTGTGGTAAGTGCATTAAAAATGCGGGCACCGTCTAAGTGTATTATCAGGTTTTTGCTGCGGCAGAAATCAGAGATGGCTTTCATCTCTTCAATGGTATAAACACTGCCACCACCTTTGTTTACCGTGTTTTCAATAGCTACCATACGGGTGTTCGGGTACCAGTCAAAGTCGGGGAGGATTAACTCCTCTATCTGGCTCACTGTCATTCTGCCTCTGTCGCCATCGGTTAATCGAACAGAAACACCGCTGTGAAAAGCCCAACCTCCGGTTTCATAATTATAGATGTGCGAAATCTTATCGCATATCACTTCGTCTAAAGGATGTGTGTGGGTTTTAATGGCAATTTGGTTGGTCATGGTGCCGCTGGGGCAAAACAAGCCCGCTTCAAAACCAAAGAGCGCAGCCGCTTTTTCTTCCAACTTCTTTACGGTAGGGTCTTCGGCAAAAACATCATCGCCAAGTTCGGCTGTCATCATCGCCTCCATCATTGCTTTCGAAGGCTTGGTTAAAGTATCGCTGCGTAAGTCAACTATCATCCTATTACCTTTTGAATAAAGTTACTAATGAGCCACCAGTTACCGATGATGGGAAATATCAACCCGAACACAGCCCCCCAAAAGTGGGCGGTGTGGTCCACGTTGTCGTATTGCTTGTTCGACATATAACTGGAAAGCGCCAGAAACCCTAAGCCTATAACCCATGCCGGTGTTTGCCCCAGCGGAATAAAGAAAAGAGAGAACCCGGTGGCGTTCGGATAAAAAAGGATAAAAGCAAACATTACCGCACTTACTGCTCCCGATGCTCCTACTGCCGAGTAATGAGGTTGGTCGCGGTATTTAATAAGGTTGAAAACATTGGCAGCTATGGCGGCTAAGAAATAGAAGATAACATAGATGCCTCCGCCCAAAGGGCCGTATAGTTGGTAAAAACCGCTTTCGGTGGAACTGCCCAAGGAGTATAGGGCCATCATGTTGAATGCTAAATGCACAGGGTCGGCATGGATGAAAACCATAGAGACCACCCGGTACCATTGTTTGCCATGAACAACGGAGTAAGGATTAAACTTTAGTTGTTCCAACAGTTCGTGCTTAGAAAGGGCATACAGCGAAATACCGCAGGTTACAGCTACTATCAGCAAGGTTATACTCATTGGGTTTTAGTTGTGGTGGTAAGGTTCTTTATGAATAATAGTAAAAGCGCGATACAACTGTTCGCTGAATATGGCGCGAATCAACTGATGATTGCAAGTCATTTTAGAAAGGGAAATTTTAGCGTTGGAGCGTTGGTAAACTTCATCGCTAAAACCATACGCCCCGCCAACCACAAAGTATATGTTCTTTAGCGATTGATTGAACAACCCTTCCAGCCAGCTGGCGTATTGCACCGAGGTGTATTCCTTCCCCTTTTCATCTAACAATACCACATAGTCACTGGGTTGAATTTTCGTCAGTACAAGCTCGCCTTCCTTCTGCTTAATTTTTGCGGCATCGGTCAATTTAACCGCATTGTTGTCAATTACCACTTCTTCAAACCTGGTGTATCGCCCAATGCGCTGCGCGTAATCGGCACAAAGGCTTTTTACTTCGGGCATATTGGTTTTGCCAACTGTCAGCAGCGTTATCTTCATGGTATTGGTTTGCAATTGACTTTGATGCGGCTATTTTAGCGCGCTCAATTCTTAGCTAATGCAAATAAAATCGCTTTTCCTTCTTCCGGTATTTATTCTAATGATGCAGTCGTGCGGGCAAAATAAAACCGCACTGCTGGCTAAAACCTGGAAGATTGAAGACCTGAAATACACGCAGGAAATACCCGAGGATATGAAACCCGCTATTACCAATTGGGTAAACCAAATGCGCGAGTCGTTCACTATTACTTACAATGCCGATGGCACTTACTTTACTCAACTAAAGGATCAGAAACTCGAAGGCAAATGGAAACTGAACTGGAATTCTTCTACCATTACCAGCACCGCCAGCGATGGTTCCACCAAAGTATTTCATGTAAAAGATCTGACGGAAAACAGTTTTCAGTTTGAAGCGGAAGAAGGAAAAGAGAAAGTGATTTTTGTAATGGTGCCTGCCAAACAATAACTATGAAAAAGACCACATACCTGTTAGCCATTTCGTTGATACTGATTACCCTTACCCAATGCCGCAATAAACAACAGAAGCTGTTGGTGGGTATTTGGGAGTTAGATGTAATGGAAATTAACGGCACCGAAATTTCGGGAAGTTCGCTGGGCGATTGGATGTGGGAGTTTAACGATGAGGGCGGCTACTTAGTAATGGTAGCAGGTGCAAAGGAAAAGGGAAAGTATTCCATAAAGGGCGGAAAGCTATCCATGAAATCGGTAACCGTAGCCGAAAAGCCCGAAACGGTTTATGAAGTTACCCGCTTAGATTCAGCGGTAATGGACCTGACCGCTGCTGGCGAAAAGAATACTTCGCACCTGCACTTTATTAAAATAGATAAAGACTGAACTGAGGAAGACGATTAAAGAATTGTGATCAATGAATTCCTGAACTTACCCCTACAGAAGCCAGTGATTGCAGGGCAGATTTCAATAATAAAACGAAGCGATTTAACTGAGATATCTACGGATTGCTTTGCACCCAAAGCTAGGTTCGGTTACTTTTTACTATAGCCAAAACTACATTTGTTGTAATACAAATTAACTGGAACGCACCTGAATGCTGTGAGGATTCTATAGACTGTAATCCTGTTTAAGTTTTGGGACATTACGCTTCCATAATTCTTTAGCCCCTATAAATGCGCTACTTATTCTATTGTGGCGTGTAAACTAAACAAAAAGGCCACCCCAAGGCGGATTTCTGTATAGTATGGTTGGTAAGGGGGTTACAGTTTTTCAATAACCACGGCACTGGCACCACCGCCACCGTTGCAAATACCGGCTGCCCCGTATTTGCCACCTTTGTGGGTAAGCACCGAAACAAGCGTGCAAATAATACGCGCACCGCTAGCGCCTACCGGGTGGCCCAGAGCTACCGCTCCGCCAAACACATTTACCTTAGCAGGGTCTAAGCCTAACAGTTTAGTGTTAGCCATAGTTACGTTACTAAAGGCTTCGTTTATCTCAAAGTATTCAATGTCCTTAATTTCCAGTCCGGCTTTTTTTGCAGCCTTGGGCATGGCTATTGAAGGCGAAGTGGTAAAATCATCGGGAGCCTGCTCGGCATCGCCATAGCCAATTAGTTTAGCTAATGGCTTTACACCCAGTTCCTTCACCTTTTCGCCACTCATCAGCACCACGGCAGCAGCACCATCGTTAATTTTCGAAGCATTAACGGCCGTTACCGTTCCATCCTTGCCAAAGGCCGGCTTCAGGGTAGCTACTTTATCGGCACGCTTTTTTTTGTATTCCTCGTCTTCCTTTACAAAGGTTGTTTCGCCACGTCCAGCTATTTCCACCTCAAACAACTCGTTGGCAAACCATCCGTTTTTGTGGGCTTCACCGGCTCTGCGGTACGATTCAATAGCAAAAGCATCCTGGTCTTCGCGGCTAAAGTTGAATTTTCGGGCACAGCGGTCGCCACTGCTGCCCATCATTTCTTTGCTGTAAGGGTCCTGTAAGGCATCACGCACAATGGCATCGGCCAGTTCGGCATTGCCGTAGCGGTAGCCATTGCGTCCGTTCGCCATCATATAAGGGGCATTGGTCATACTTTCCATACCACCGCACACCACTACATCTTTATCGCCCAGCAGTATAGACTGTGCTCCGTAAATAATGGCCTTCATGCCCGAGGCGCAAACTTTATTTACCGTTGTAACCGTAGCACCTGTGTGTACCCCTGCGGCAATAGCCGCCTGGCGGGCCGGAGCCTGGCCATTGTTGGCCTGTATTACATTGCCCATTACTACTTCCTCTACATCGTTGCCGGTAATACCCGCGCGCTCAATAGCTTTTTTAATGGTTTGCGCGCCTAACTGCACCGCACTTAAGGGGGCTAAAACTCCACTCATGCTACCAATGGGCGTGCGCGCCATGCTTACTATATATACTTCTTTCATTGCTTGTTTTTTTGCGGCAGCAAACCTACATGAATTTAGAAGATTGCAAAACCAACTATACACAGTTTGGTTCCTTGTCTTTTTCGCATTTTAGCCCGCATATAATACACTATGCGCGCACTCGGAATACTCGATAAAATGCCCACTTCTTTCATTAACCCCGTGCAGTACTTTTTGCCGCTGGGGAACGATAAGGTGGCGGTGAATGAATTGGTGGGCAAACAACTTCGCCTGCAATGGACGGGCAACATTTACTGCACCGTGTGCGGAAGAAAAACCAGCAAGAGTTTTGGCGAAGGCATGTGCTACCCCTGCTTTACCAATTCACCCGAAAATGCCGAGTGTATTGTTCGCCCCGAACTGTGCGAAGCCCACTTAGGCAAAGGCCGCGACCCAGAGTGGGAAGAAAAGCACCACAACTGTAAACACTATGTTTATTTGGCACTCACCAACTCGGTAAAAGTGGGAGTTACACGCGAAGGGCAAATACCCACCCGCTGGATTGATCAGGGCGCCAACAAAGCCATAATACTGGCCGAAACCCCTTACCGCCAAATGGCAGGGTTAATAGAGGTGGTATTAAAAAAACACCTTTCGGACAAAACCAACTGGCAACGCATGTTGAAGAATGAAGTGGCGAACGATATGGATTTAGTGGCAGAGAAAGAACGGGTAAAACAACTGCTGCCCGAAGAAATGCGCCAATATGTTTCCGACAATAGCGAAGTGGTAGAACTTATTTACCCCGTTACCCAATATCCCCTTAAAGTAAGCAGCCTTTCGTTCGAAAAAATGCCGGCTATTGAAATGCCTTTAGTGGGTATACGCGGTCAATACTTCATTTTCGAAAACGGCTATGTGTTTAATGTGCGTAAGAACAGTGGATATGAGGTGGAGTTGATAGCTTAAAACTTAATAGAGCCGAACACCTTTTCTATAACACTGTTGGCGGCAGCTTTCGGGTCCTTACGTATTTTGGCTTCTTCCTGTGCTACCATGTAAAACAAACCACTAATGGCTTTACGCGTAGCATAGTCGGGCAGATCGGTGTTTACTTTGCTTACAAATGGTATTTTGTTGTAGCGGCTCATTATATCCTTCCAATATTTAGTGGCCAGTGTTTTATCTAAAGCCGCTTTGATAGCCGGCTTAAATGATACCACTAGCTGCTCGGTAGTAGTACGCTCTAAAAAGCGGGTAGCCGCATCGCTCTGCTTGTTATTTACAATGTTTATGGCATCGGTAATAGTCATTTGCTTAAT
>CAZLXD010000141.1:0-8339 GCA_964563185.1 uncultured Chitinophaga sp. | reverse complement strand
ATCTATTTCATCAATCTCGTGCTTGTTAGGACAAATTCCTGAAACAAGTTCAGGTAACACAAAAAAAAGGCCGCTCCATAATGGAGCGGCCTTTTTTCGCTTAACTAAGCAGAGGTAATTACTCGGTAAACTTTATCAGGCATAATTTATTACGGTCGTTAGGGCCGTTAGTTCCCATTACCGAGCTAATAACAAATGTGTTGTCGTTTAACCAATCGCCTTGTTCCAAAGTAATTAACTGGTCTAATTTTTTAGTATCGAAAAGTATAGCCTTACTCATTTGCCCGTCAGCACCTACCTTAACTGTCGAAAGGACACCATTGTACCCACCATTAAAAGAAGCAGGGGCTGTGGAAGTTGACAAGGAAGTATTTTTAGCATTATCCATAAACAGGAAGTAGTAATCACCATTATAAGCGGTTACTCTAAAACTGAAACCGGTTGGAGAACCCCCGTTTTGTGCTTTCGGAATTTTCTTAGTCCATACTAATTCACCGTTGTTGCCGATTAACTGAACAAAAATATCGTTACGGTAATAGGTGGTTCTGGTTGTCCACGATTTAGTAGAGGGGTTATAATACTGAACAGTAACAGAATATGATTCCTCTCCTATAATAGCGATAGAGCCATTATCATGGAAAATGATTTTGCGTAGCTTCAGATTTTGTTGGGTAGGGTCTTCGCCCGCTTCTTCCTTTTTATCTAATTTCTTTTGAGTGCTGGTACTCTCGAATTGTTTTAATACTTCGGTTGGTAGTTCATACGTTCCTTTATAAATATTTTCAAAGCCGTCACCGGCATCGTTCAGCCTTAAAATAAAGGCACCATCTACATTGGAACCGTTAGCTTTCATCTTTCCTTTTTTATCGCGCACTCCGTAGTAACCGGCACATACTAATCGACCCTGTAAGTCTTCAAACATGGCTATTTGTGAAACATACTTGTCCGTAAAAGTAAAAGGGATTTTGGTAGGTGTTTTACTGCCTTTTGTAAACTTCAATATTTCAAAATGAAAAGCTGGTGCATTGTCTATTATCCTTTTGCCCGATTCATTATCATATACAGTGGTAAGAAATAAAAAGTTCCCCTCCCTGTCGCGAGCATAATCTTCTAAATCCATTTTTTTAGGAGCATAAGGCATTGAAACTTTGGGTTGGCTCCAAACTGCTTTTAAATCTTTGTCAAAGGCCCAAAAACCATATTCTGAGTTTTTATCGTAGTCCTTTTTGTCTTGGGGGCGGTATTGAACATACACTCCTATAGTAGAAGAGTCGCTGCCAAATACAATGGGAAATTTGTTGGTTGTGCGAAATTGGTAGAACCCATAAAAAGTACCTGTCCCTGATACCTGATTACAAGCTATTAACTCTTTAGCACTACCCTTGAATGTTCCTTTTTCAATATCTAACTCCTGCCCGTAGAACCTTTCTTTAGCTTCGCTTTTTGTCCATGTAGAAAAGAAAAGATAATACCTGCCGCCCCATTCAATACAATCCTGCATATCATGGTCTTTGGGCAATGCTTTTATGTCAATATACTTTTCGCTTTTTAAACTAAGGTTAGGGTTAAACAACTGAATACATAAGCTTTTGCCTCTTTGATGGCTAATATGCACAAAGCCCTTTTGTAAATTACCCAAAAAGGCAAGTGGTTGATGTTTTTTTGGGGCAAAGTATTCAGGTCCCCAGGTAACTTTGGTTTTAATGTCACCAGCATTGGCTGTAAACTCATAGAACAAAAAAAGTAAGCTGAAAATAAGGGTGTAATTGCTCAACATACGAAGTGCTTTTAGTGGTTTATGTAATATTTAATGGTAAGATACATAGGTAATCGGTGCATTAAAATAATCCACCTAAAATAATATCGGTAACAAAAACCGGCTTGATACGGCTGTAGTTTCTTTCAACATTCACTAGTCGGTCTGTAATTTGGTTTGCTCCTACATCTAAACGCTTGCTCCAATGTTTTCTAACACCCGCCCCTAAGCGCCATTCAACAAAAAAGTAATTATTGGTTTGATAAAGTCCGCCAATGTTTACAGTAAAATCTAAGCATCGGTTGTTTTCATTTTGGAACGTGTTTTTTTGCCGAGGCAAAGCTTTGTCATCATAATAACTCAATCCATTCGTAGAAACATCGGTACGGGCAAGTTGGGTCTTAAAGCTAAAGTGTTTGTATTCCAACGAAGGATACACGCTGAAGCCATTCATACCCTCTGTATGTATATAAAATTTAGGGGCAATAGAGGCATAAAAACCTACACCGGGTTTCCTGAATTTATAACTCTCATAAGTGTCAGCTATATCACTTTCTCCCGGAGTATCATATTCATCAAAGTAACCGGAAGTTTTCCCATCGTTCCAAATAACCATTCCCAGGTCGTTAGTAAAACTTCTAAAAGAAATCCCAATACCTGCCTTTATACTCATAAAGTCAGTTAAGTGGCGCTCATAATAAACTGGAAGATAACCTTGCACCCAGGAAAGTATAGGTATGCCAATAGCATTCTTCTTGTATTCGCTCTTTAGTTTAACACTTGGGTTATTATCGGTGCTTTCAAAGGTGATAATTTGAGTTACTGTTGTATCATATTTAACGGTTTGGGCCTTTGCTTTTTCAGCAGCTAGCAAAAAACAAAGGAACAGTGTTAGTAAACGCAAATACATATGCTTTGAGGTATGTTTAGATTCATTTGTAAATATGTACAAAGACAAATAAAAAGTGAAATCATATACATCTTTTCTTAATAAGCTTCTTGTAATGCAATTGCGACAATGAAAAAAGGCTCCGTAGTTATTACTACGAAGCCTTCTAAGTAAAACTTGAACTATTTCCTATTTAGTTCCAAATAAGAATACCGTACTGCTTGACTCTGTAATGAATGCATACTCAGTAGCGGGTTGCAAAGCCGCTGGAGTAATCTTGTAAACTCCAGCAGCTACTTTTTCGTACGAAAGAGTTACAAAAGAATCCTGAACCGATTTGCCACCGCTCTTTTTAGTATATACTTCTCTATTTTTATTTTTCTTATTTACAACTACAGACGTGAGTTTAAATACACTTTCTGGGTCTACATCTTCATCTAACTTTACAATAAATGCTGATTTTGGGTCAACCTTCACGCTTGATGTAGGCTGGTCGAAAACCATGTAATCCATATTTGCCGCAGCGCCACCATATGCAGCACCCCAAGGTCCACCGGCAGTCTTCGATTTCTTTTCACCGGTTAGTTTTTCAAGTTTAGTTAAACTCCCATCTCCATTTACTAGCATTGGAGTGTTTTTAAAGTCAGGAATTTGTGGGTTCTGCGCAAAGGCAGTCATGGTAGTTGCCATCAGGGCAACGGCAATCATTTTCATTCTTTTCATGGTAGTGAATTTTTTAGTTTACGCAAATGTAAAAAAGTAAATACCATGTGTAGATGCTTAACATTTTTTTATTCCACAACTGTACGTCTGAAATTGTTCAGTTACAGGCATTAACAGTAAGAAGTAGCACAAAAACGGTGCGGAACAGGGGGGGCACTCCGCTGTCATGCCGAACTTGTCTATGTCATGCTGAACTTGTTTCAGCATCTCCCGCTCAAGTATGGAGTCCCTGAAACAAGTTCGGGGTGACACTCCTTTGTCATGCTGAACTTATCTATGTCATGCTGAACTTGTTTCAGCATCTCCGCACTAAATAAAGTCCGTTATAACTCAAAGAACAAATCCTTCATATCAGGATTTACACTTTTAATCAAGTTGATTTTCCATTCCCGGTGCCAGTTCTTTAGTTGCTTTTCGCGGGCAATAGCCTGATGGACATCGTTGCACATTTCAAAATACATCAGGTCGGTAATGTTGTATCGTTTACAAAAGTCAGAGCCACGAAACTCTTTATGCTCAGCTATTCGTCTTTTAACATCGTTAGTTACACCAATGTAAAATGTAGTTCTGTGTTTATTCGATACTATGTAAACGTAATATCGGTTCATAGCAATGAAAGATAGGGATAAAAAAGCTATGGGGAGACCCCGAAACAAGTTCAGGGTGACACTCCTTTGTCATGCCGAACTTGTTTCGGCATCTCCCGCTCAAGTATGGAGTCCCCGAAACAAGTTCGGGGTGACAGTTAGGAGAGTATCTTACCAATCAAACCCGTTAGCACCGTGCCCGGGCCTACCTCTTTAAATTCGGTAGCGCCATCGGCTTTCATTTGTAGTACACTTTGTGTCCATTTAACGGGGGCGGTAAGCTGGGCAATCAGGTTTTCTTTAATGGTAGCAGGGTCGGTTTCAGCTTTGGCTGATACGTTTTGGTAAACAGCGCAAACAGGAGTTTTAAAGTGGCTGTTGTTAATAGCTTGCGCCAACTCTTTGCGCGCAGGCTCCATCAGCGGAGAATGAAACGCACCGCCCACGGGCAACTTTAGTGCCCTGCGCACTCCGGCTGCTTTCAGCAATTCAATAGCGGCATCAATACCCGCCCCACTGCCCGATATAACCAACTGCCCCGGGCTGTTGTAGTTGGCGGGCACTACTACTTCGCCCGTTATCTGCTTACATATTTCCTCTACCTGCGCTTCGCTTTGGTAACCTATTACCGCTGCCATGGTAGAAGGTACTAACTCGCAGGCTTTTTGCATGGCCTGTGCGCGGATAGAAACTAACTGTAATGCTTCTTCGAAAGAAAGCGTTTGGTTAGCCACCAATGCCGAGAACTCGCCCAGCGAGTGCCCGGCTACCATAGCGGGCTGCGGGTTTTGCAGCAAAGCATAGCTGATAACCGAATGGAGAAACACAGCCGGTTGAGTAACGCGGGTTTGTTTCAGGTCTTCATCGCTGCCTTCAAACATTATTTGCGAAAGCGAAAAGCCCAGCACCTCA
Organism: uncultured Chitinophaga sp.; assembly: GCA_964563185.1. GTDB lineage: Bacteria > Bacteroidota > Bacteroidia > Chitinophagales > LD1 > Bog-950. The sequence goes on along the minus strand of CAZLXD010000141.1, from coordinate 3,472 downwards.
TCGGCTTGGGCAAACATTTGCTTGGCAAGCGGGCTGCTTTCGAACAGGTCTTTACCCATTCCTTTAAACTGCGAGCCCTGTCCGGGGAATACGTATGCGGTCATATGTTAACGGTTAATAGTTGGCAGTTGACGGCAGATGCATGTTTTGTATTTACTGCGAACCGCCATCCGTAAACTGCTAACTTAATTTTGCCGAAATAAGGCTGATAAACTCGCTGCGGGTACTTTGCTTTTCAAACTCACCGGTAAAGGCCGAAGTGGTGGTTATTGAGTTTTGCTTTTGCACTCCGCGCATCATCATACACAGGTGCTTGGCTTCAATGACCACCGCCACGCCCAGCGGGTCGAGAGCTTCCTGTATGCAGTCGCGTATCTGGCAGGTAAGGCGCTCCTGCACCTGCAGCCTGCGGGAATATACATCTACCACCCGCGCTAACTTACTAAGGCCTACAATTTTCCCTTTGGGAATGTAGGCAATATGCGCACGACCTATAAACGGTAGCATGTGGTGTTCGCACAGCGAAAAAAGTTCAATGTCCTTTACTATCACCATTTCGCTGTGGTCTTCTTCAAACAATGCCGACTTCAGTATTTCAGTAGCATCTAAATGATAGCCCTGTGTAAGAAAGTGATAAGCCTTGGCAGCACGCTCGGGGGTTTTTTGCAGGCCATCGCGGGTAACATCTTCGCCTATGGCTTTCAGTATACCTTCCACATGGTCCTTTATAAGTGTAAGTGAGTTGGGGTCGAAGTGTTCTTCCTTGCGGTAGTTTTTCATGTTGTAATTCACGGTTCACGGATGGCGGTTCGCAGTAAATTGAGCTACCGCATCGGGTAATCCTTATTGTTTTGTTTACTTAATAAGTTTCATTTCAAATATAATCAACCGCAAACAGCGAACTGTGAACCGTCAATTACTCTCCGTAGTATTCTACGTAGATGTTTTCTGTTTCAACAAGTTTAATGCAATGAAGTTCGCAACCCTTTAAGTGCGGTAGTATCCAATTCCAGATAACCTTTACCATATTTTCAATGCTGGGCATTACATTTTGTAACTCCGGCACATCTAAGTTGTAGTTCTTATGGTCGAGTTTATCTACCACTTCGCGCTTTAGTATTCTACTTAGTTCGTGGGCGTTAATCACAAAACCGGTATCGGGGTTGGGTTGGCCTTTTACCGTTACAAACAAATCGAAGTTGTGACCATGCCAGTTGTTGTTGGCGCACTTGCCAAACACGGCAATGTTCTGCTCGGCACTCCACTTGTTGTTGTAAAGGCGGTGTGCCACGTTAAAATGTTCTCTGCGTGTTAGATATACCATTGGTTGACAGTTCACGGATGGCGGTTCGCGGTAAAAAAGCGAACTACTTATCCAGTGAATTCTTTAAAGCATTTATCTGTTTAAATAATGTTTCGTATTTAGAATACAGCTCGGCAAATATTGTTTCGGTAATGTAGTTTCTGTCTTTGGCAAAGTAAAGGCAGGAAACAACCTCTAAACAAGAACGGGATGAAAAGGTCAGAAACCTTTTAAACTCCACTTTGGATAGCCCTGTTGAGCCTTCGGCAATGTTTAAAGTAACAGAGTCAGCAGCTTTTTTTATTTGAACACACAAACTAAACAGTTCAACTTTAGGAAAAGTAAGAGCTACTTCGTGTATTTCGTTTGCCAACACACGCGAAGTTTTCCAAACCTCTAATTTTTCAAAATTGAATGCCATTGTATTGCCGTGAACTGCGAACTGTTAACCATTAAACTCTCTCCAAAATCATAGCATGTCCATGAGCGCCTGCAGCACAAGCGGCTAACAGCGCATACTTACCGTTTTCTTTTGCCAGGCGGTTAGCAGCCGTAGTTACCAGGCGGGCGCCTGTAGCTCCGAATGGATGCCCCAGCGAAAGGGAGCCGCCCCACAGGTTAAACTTATCCATAGGTACTACGCCCACTGCTTTGTCTCTGCCCAGTTTTTGTTTGGCAAAGTCATCGCTGGCAAGGCACTTTAGGTTAGCGAGTATCTGCCCGGCAAATGCTTCGTGAAATTCAAATACATCAATATCGCTCAGGTTAATGCCTGCTTTCTGCAACACTTTCGATACGGCATAAGTAGGCCCTAACAGAAGTTCCTCCTGTAAATCGCAACCGCTGAATGCGTAAGAGTGGAGGTAAGCTTTCGGTTTCAATCCTAATTGCTGCGCTTTCTCTTCCGTCATTAACAATACACAGGCAGCGCCATCGGTCAGGAACGATGCGTTGGCCGCTGTAATGGTTCCACCTTCTTTTACAAAGGCAGGCTTTAGCTTCGACACCTTTTCCAGGGTAGTATCGCCACGGAAACCGTTATCTTTTTTTACTGCTTTGAAATTGGGGGCCGCTTCCACCGGGGCAATTTCTTTTTCCAGTAAACCCGCAGCATCGGCCTTAGCGGCTAACTGGTGCGAGCGCACGGCAAACTCATCCTGCTCCTTGCGGGTAATGCCATAGCGGGCCGCCAGTATGTCGCAGTCCAGGCCCATGGTTTTTCCGGTAAGAAACTCCGCAATGGCAGGAGCCTCCGGAACAAAATCGGAAGGACGTAATCCTAACACAAACTTTAAAGTATCGCCCAGTCCTTTCAGCTTCTGCGCCTTAAAAAGTTTCTTACGCATTTTTTTATTGAAAAGAATAGGGGCATCGCTGGTGCAGTCGGTGCCACCGGCAATTACCACATCGGCATCGCCCGCCTGTAATATGTGCATACCCGTAACAATAGCCTGGTTGGCGCTGATGCACGCCATAGTAACCGTGTGGCAGGGCGAAGTGTTGGGGATACCCGCAGTAAGGGCGGCCTCGCGCGCTACGTTGCCCGTTTTAACGTTGCTGATGGTGGTGCCCATAATTACATAGCCTACCTCTTTAGGGTCAATACCCGTTTTGTTCAGCAGGCCTTTAATGGCAAACTGCCCCAGCTGGTAGCTCATTAAATCCATATAATCGGTTCCTGAACGAAGGAAGGGAGTGCGGGCACCGTCAATTACAACTATTCTTTTACTCATGGGTTAAATTTTGTCCGAAGGACCCCTTCGGGAGGGGGCGAAGATAAACAACTGTAGTTAAGTGGCACGGGGCTTGCAAATTGTGGCAGGTATTCTAAATTCGAAATTCAACAACATTAAAATCAAACAACGTATGAAAAGAACACTTACCCTTTCTTTATTGATGCTGATGACTGCTGCCACTTTTATGTCGGTAGCACCGGTAGAAAAAAGCCCTATTGAAAGAATATGGTATAATCAGGAAAAGACCAGCAAAATTCAGATTTACTTAGCCAAGGACGGCAACTACTATGGTAAAATTGTGTGGTTAGATGAGCCTACCGATAAGGATACCGGCAAGCCTAAAACCGACAAGGAAAACCCGGACGAAAAGAACCACAGCACTCCGCTGATGGGGCTGTTGATTCTGAAAGGCTTTAAAGTACACCCTGAAAAC
>CAZLXD010000140.1:0-8374 GCA_964563185.1 uncultured Chitinophaga sp. | reverse complement strand
GTAGCCTCCGAACAAACCGTTGGATCTATAAAAGCAGTGTAAGTAGGTACAGGTGCTGTATTAAGAGTTACCGTAACGGGGGTGGAAGTAACTGATGGGTTACAGACTCCCGCAACAATAACAGTATACGAACCATCGTTAGTGCCACTAACCGGGTTCGTAATAGTGAGTGTGTTGCTTCCTTGTCCTGCAATGGTAGTAATTCCGTTTGTGCCATTACTAACACTTACTCCGTTTCTTTGCCAATCATACGTCAACCCGTTTCCTATTGCCGTAACCGTCAATATTTGCGAACCGGTACCAGGGCAAACTGCTGCCGGAGCAACAGGTTGAACTGTAATAGTTGGCGAAGGACTTACTATCCATGTGGGATTAAATGTTTGATGAACTTTACCCCACGTAGCATCCATTACATAGTTAAAGTTTTGGCTGTGCATGGAGTTAAACAGCTGGTTAATGGGAACCCATATACTCTGATTGGTAGTTCCGCAGCTGGGATGCGCATTGCATTGTTGATACGGGCAATATCCCTGTTGGGAGTTATTGTGGCAATCGGGGTTAACCCAATCTGCCAACTGCCCCTCAACCAATACATTCATGGTAAAGTTGCCCTGTATCTGGCAACTCAGCATGGTGCCTCCGTTAGTCAATGTCCATGCTCCGGTGCTGCCACCCTTGGTAATGGTAATCCGGAAATCCACCGGATAATCTAAATTGTTTCCTCCGGTGTTGTTGACATATCCGGTTCGGGTTGTTCCCGTAAAAATTACACTGTTACCACTGATTGTCGGACTCAGTGAATTTGTAATGGATGTGCCTATTGAGGTATATGCCGAACCCGCAGGCCCTTTTAACGATACACCTATAGATGGCGAGTTGTTGTTGGTATTGCTTAAGTCTATTCCAAAATACGAACCGCAGCTTGGCGGTGTGGCTGTATAGCTGTATGTTAATCCTGCTGCAGGTGTGGTAGCAGGATTGCTGTTCGGTATTGTTACACTTCCCCATCCCATATCATTCACATCAGGAAACGGAGTGTTGGGATATATTGCCGTTACCGGATAGCCCGTACCCGTATAATACCAACAGTTCTTTTTACCGGTTGATATGTAACCGTCATAATCTATATTGGTTACTCCCGCTGCCGCTGCCGAACCCGGTCCCGTTGGTATTGCCGGTGGAACTAATGTCTTGAATGTTGGTCCCTGCAAATCCCAATCCAGTAAGTTGTTGCACACATCAGTCGTCTTCATCGAAAGACTGTTGTCGCAGTGTGGCGGATAACCCGACTTCGGACGTATAACAAATTCTATGGTTCTTGTGTTTCCGGATATTGTGGAATTGCAACTTACCAAAGTAACCGAACCGCCTCCGAAAGCTATGGCTTTAGAAGCATATCCCCCACCAATACCCGTGGCTGCTTGAAAATCGTTGCCCGGTGCCGTTCCGTGGACATAGTTATTCGGATGCCACGTAAAATAGCCGCCATAATCGCCCGGATAATTACCCGCATAGTTTACTATTATACTAACCCCCTCACTTCCTCCTACTCCCACTCCCGCCTCAGTTGTGGTGGCTGTAATTGTATATGTATTCACATCGTTGCATACCCAATTCGTACTGCTTAAGGTTACTGAATGTGTTGGTGCAGTATTGTCAACTACTGTTGATACAGGTGAAGTGCTGGCTGAACATGCTCCGTTTACTATAACGGCTTTTACCCAATGCGTGCTGCCCGGTGTAGTTGCTGTCCAGTTATAAGGGTTAGTATTCGAAAGATCTGTCCATGCTCCGCCAATGCCGTTCCACTGATATTGAAATTTACTAAACGTGCCTCCCGAAAAACCTGTAACAGAATAATTTACAATTGAACCGTTACATGTAGCAGCGGGTGGCGCTGTTATGGTGCCGGCAGAAACAACAGCTGCATCTACCTGAATGGCTTTAGGTGTTGAATAATCTTCGGAACATACACCGCTCTTGATTACCGCACGGTAATACCAGGTTCCAACTGATGAAGGATTTTCACTGTAAGTGGTTGAATTACTCACAATATCTGTCCAGGTTCCTAGCGTGCTGTTTAACTGCTTTTGCCATCTGTCTACACTTCCGGTGATGCCCCCTACCGTCATAGTTCCTGTAGCAGAGCCAATACATATAGGCGTAGTGCCACCAGTAATAGAACCGGGTACAGTAGCCGGATTAACGGTTACAGCAGCACTTCCTTCAGTGCTCCAGCATCCGTTGTTGACAGCACGGAAATAATAAGTTCCGCTGCTGTTTACGGTTTGCGGAGTTCCGCCCAGGTTGGTTACCTGATTACCTGATACAGTGCCCTGATAATAAATTGTTCCTCCCGTGCCGCCACTTGCATTAAGTTGTACACCGGCACAGTAAGTACCCGATGATGGTGTAATTGATACCGGTGTTGGAACTGTAATAGGCGCTGCTGTTGCAGAGCCGGGTGCGCTCAAACATCCGTTAGATTCCTGTGTTACGGTATAGTTGCCCGCTACCGATGTATTAATTGAAGCCGTTGTAGCACCGGTACTCCAGGCATACGGACCACCGGTGGGGTTGGTAATAGTTAAAGTTGAACTGCCGCAAACATCGGAAACCGAAACGGTTGGTGTAGGCGTTGAGGAATTAGCTACAAACGTGGGGTTAAAAGAGTAATAAATTTTGCCGTAAGCAGTTGATTGAGCTATCAACGCTCCGTTATTTAAGCCGTGTAAAGATTTAAACAGGTACCCGATAGGATAGTATGTATTTAAAGGAGTAATAGCATTGCACGACATATACGGGCAACCTGCCTGCTCGGTATTATTGCCTGTTATATATCCGCTGAGTTGCGCTGCGTTTGCTTCGTAAAGCACGGTTACGGTAAAACTGCCGGTAACCTGAAACTGGTATGTTGAATTTCCTGAATTATAAGTCCAGCCGGAACCTACGCCTCCTGAAAGGGTAATAGTTGCGCGTGTACTAATGGGCGTATAATTAGCTGTTGTGCCTGTACCGGTGTAATAACCCATTACCGTGCTGCCGGTTATCTGTAATACTGTATTGCCGCCTCCTGAAATTGTTCCTGTTGAACTCATGCTGCTGGTACCCCAGCCGGCCGGATTGTACGTGCTGTTAAATGCATCAACAGCACCACTTGCACTTCCTTGTGTAGAAACGCCCAAAGTAGGTGTACCCGAAGTGTTGTTCAGGTTGGTCATATCCAATCTGTAGAACGCCCCGCAGGGTGGTATGCTGCCTGCATCTACGCTATAACTATAGCGCAGGCCGCTGTTAGGCGGTGTGCCGTAACCGGGTATGCTGAGCGCTGTTCCGTAACCCATATCGTTTACATCAGGGAAGGGAACACTTGTAAGCCCCCCCGGTGGCAATGAACCTACATAATACAAGCATTTCTTTTTACCGGTGTTAATGTATCCGTCATAATCAATATTTACAATGCCAACCGCTGTTTGCTGCGCTGTAAGAGCCGGAGATGCAGCTGTTGAATTAAAAGCTATAATCGTATTGGAGTTACCGCTGGTGCCGCATCCGTTTTGAGCGCGCAAACGATAATAATAAGTAGTACCAGCCGTTAAACCTGTAACGTTCAGCGAAGTTACATTACCGGTGCTATAGTTGCTGTAGCTGCCTACAAAACTTGAAAAGGTATTAGATGTTGAAAGGTCGAAAAAGTAATTATTGGCATTGGTGGCGGCTGTCCAGTTAGCGGTAAAGGTTGTTCCGCCACAGGTAATGTTTGTAGCTGCATTGGCTACAGGTGCGGCAGGCACCGGAGGAAAACTTAAAGCAAACGAAGAAGTTGAAAAATCTGACCACGCGGAGGTGGTTCTTAAACCCGATAAAGAGTAAGCCGAAACAGAGGTCATTGCGCCCATATTGGTCCAGGCGGGCGAGCCCTGCCAGTGTGCCATACGCACAAAGTTTTCGGGAATAGCGCTGCTGAAATACATGGTCATAATAGCTGCATCGGCACCTGTTTGAGTAACCTCATGGTAATAAAGAGAGTTTACACTGCAAATTGTACCATCAGTAGCAGCACCAATGTCGGTATTGGGGTTAGATTTAACGAATCTTACTTTAAATGTATTAGAGGTATTGGTAGCCGGGGCAATTTCCATAGGGCGGAAATAAGTGCCGCCCGTTGATGAACCTACCGGAAAAAAATAAGTGCCCGTTGAATTGGTATTACGCGCCAGATAACCGCCTGCCAAACTGCTTACAAAACCGGTGGTAGGTGTTATGCTGCCGCTGGTTGCTATGGTTAAAAAATTGCTGCCCGTAGCTAATTCGCGGTCGGCAAGGTTTAATGTGCCGGCTATAGTAGTAGAAATTGCTAAATTTTTAATACCCGTGCCGCCTAAAGTTACATTGGTAAAGGGAGTTGGTACTGTGCCGCCAATGTTTTGGTTAGCCCCGTCAAACAGCACTACACCGCTGGCAGCATTTACCAAACCACCGTTAGCGGCATTCTGGTTCCAGTTGCCGCCCACCTCTAAAGTTCCGTTGTTTTCGAACCCTGTACTGGTAGGCGATGTACTGTTTTGTATAGTAATGTTGCCCTGTGTGCCAAAAACCGTTCCCGATGGGATGGTAAAAATGGCATCGCCATCAATAGTTACTTCAAATTGAGCATAAGAAGCATGCGCGGTAAATAAGGCAATTGATAATGCTGCGTTCCGCAAAATGCGCGAAGCTTTTTTTATCAGGGTAAGATTATAAGTTTCCATAAGCGCCAGTTAAGTTTAAGATAATTCAACTACATAAAAACGCAAGTTCAAAACATTAAAAAGTTTAATTAGGAATTATTACTACTAAGCCGTTACCACCATTACTACCTGTACCGCCCATTCCAACACCATTAAGGTAGTATGGGTCGCTGGTTCCTGCCGGAAGTTGTATATTGCCGGCTGTAGTACTTGCACCGGAAACGCCCGCACCGCCAATATAGCCGGATCCTCCACCTCCACCGGCCATCAAGTTGCTTCCGTTATAAGATCCTTGTCCTCCACCATACCAACCGCCACCACCACCACCACCATAATTATGCAAACCCACAGCAGGTGCACCACCCAAATACTGAGACCCTGCGCCACCTGCAAAACTGCTGCAATTTGTAGCAGCCCCTCCTGCAGATTGAGTGCCTGGCTTGCCACCACAAGCTGTTGTAGCCGCTGAACCTGCCACACCATTGGCTCCGCCACCTGCCCCACCGTAGCACATATACGTATTAGTCGCCAAAGCGCTGGTTGCACCACCGCCACCACCGCCACCGGCAGTCATTAAATCGGCTGTATTTGAACTGTTACGAAAAGCACTTCTTCCACCACCCGAACCACCATAGCGGCAATCTGTACCTCCACCGCAACTGTTACCTCCGCCACCATACATTCTGGTAAGTGCTGCGTTGTTACCCGCTGCACCACCCTGCCCTACAACAATATAGTAAGTTGTACCGGGCGTTACTGCAATGGTGCCCGTAGTAAAACCTCCGCCCCCTCCATAATACCCCGAACTCCAACCGCCATAGCTACCCGATCCGCCACCAGCGCCCCAAATCTTTACGGTAACGGAGTTTACCCCTGTAGGGCAAGTCCAGGTTTGGTCTGCTCCGGTACAATAAAAAAACTGAGGAGCGTACAACTTACCGGTACCGTCTGCCATTACGGGCTTAACACTGCCACCTGCCAAAGAAGTCACAGTCACATTAGTTCCATCATCGCTTATTTGTGAGTCGCCCAAACTGCTGGACGAAGTAAATTTAGAAACCTTACCTGTAGTTCCGGATACAGTTGCCCCGGTTGAAAGCGCTACCCAGCCGCTGCCGTTGTAATAATAAAAAGCCGGTGAGTTATCGGTTTGGTAAACCAGCAAACCCGTTGCAGGTGAAGCAATAGCCAAGCGTTCCGTTTCGGTCATGCGCGGTATCAGCAGCCCTTTGTTGGTTGATACAATGTCGAGCATGGCCGATGGGTCGGCCGGACCGGTAGTGGTAGCCAAACGAACACCGTTTTGGGCAAAGGCAACCGACAAATTTAAAAGTAACGCTATTGCAATAAAATAGGTTCCTGCAGGTTTTTGTTTAGTAGAGTTTCTTTGCATAAGCTTTGGTTTTTGCTGGTTTGTTATTGTTGAATTTCCGTTGCTGTACCGGTTGAAAGTGTTGTTTCATAAGAATCCGCACCTGTACTGGCTACCGTCCTGTTGAAATAATATGTTTGTGCCCCGGTATTTGAAGACCTTACGCACACCGAGTAAGTTGTTGAGGTAGATAAACAGTTAGTGTCAATTATTTTTACAAAAATGTTTGAAGGTGTACTGGATTGGTTATTATCATATATGTTGCTGGCAACACCAGACCATTTATTTACACCATCTGTGGCGTTTGCGAGAATTGTGCCATTACGTGTAACTGTAAAAACAGCGTTTTCGCCAATTTCACCATTAATTATCCATTCTAACACTATTGCATTTCCGGCTTTACGGGGTGTAATAACAATGTCAAGTGGTGTAATGGGTGTTCCGTTTCCCGAAGCCGGTGCTGTGTAAGTAGTGATGGTTCTCGATTGCACGTATTTCATTTGAACAACACTTCCCGCTACTGCTGCCGTAAGATTTCCGCTTTCATCGGCAAATACAGGACGCGTGCCATTACCTACAGAAGCCAATGAAGCGACCGATACTGATGAACCATTATCGCTTATTTGCGAGTCGCCCAAATTGCTTGAGGAAGTAAATTTAGAAACCTTGCCGGTGGTTCCCGATACTGTTGCCCCGGTTGAAAGCGCTACCCAGCCGCTGCCGTTGTAATAATAAAAAGCCGGTGAGTTATTGGTTTGATATACCAGCAAACCCGGTGCAGGTGAAGCAATAGCTAAGCGTTCCGTTTCGGTCATGCGCGGTATAAGCAAACCCTTGTTGGTTGATACTATGTCGAGCATAGCCGATGGGTCTGCAGGACCGGTAGTGGTTGACAAACGAACTCCGTTTTGTGCACTGACCGTTACATAAAAAGAATTGAAGAGAAGGAGAAATAAACACCACAGATTAAAGTAAATTTTTTTCATGGTACCCGGGTTTACTTTGTTTAGTTGTAAATTGATAATTTATAAATACCTTAAGTTATGCTTTTTATCGCGTTTTGTCAAGTTCCTGTCTTTGCCACGCTAATGTACAAACTTTTTATTGTATTTTGAATTGTTTTATATAATCAAAATTCAAGCCAACTAACGGGGTAAAACGGAAAAGAATGAAAGCTGCTTTTTTTTACCACGTAAATTGCCATCCGGCTGATTTTTGCAGCATCGTTTTTTTACATAGCCGCAGGCGGCATTTGTATAGTTTTTAAGAATAATTTGTAGGAACATATAGACAGTCAGTCAGGCAAGCAGATGATGAAAAAAGGCCATAGATTCTCAACACACGGGCAACACGCCCTGCTGGTTATGCACGTGCATAATTTTTGTCCAAAAATCGTGCAAAAGCGGCTAACAAAATCATTCTCAAAAAATTGCATTAATAACCTGTTTGCACAGTATAAAAAACCATACTGTGCATAAACGCAGTGGCATTTTGCTTTGCCCTTTTTTTGCCCATACATTTGCCGCGATATTTTTTTTAAAACCTTTAAATTTTTAGATTATGCCAATGCCAAGTGAAATGGGTTTCGTGCTTACCCCTGTTCAAAAAGCCGACATTAACACCGCCATTGATAACCTGCTAAACACCTTAAACAGCATTAAGGTGGTGCAGCTGACCAAAGAGGAGCGCATAGCTGCGCAAAGCACCTCGGAAAAACGGCTGCCGTATGTTGAAATGGCTATTAAACAACTGGCTCCGGCCTATACTAATTTGCAGCCGCCATTTATGAGTTTGGCGGTGGCGGACAACGATCTTAGTATGTCGCTTGACCTGCGCTCTGTTTTAACCAGGTTAAGCGAAGTAAACGACCGCTATGTTGACTTTAGTTTAGCATCGGAGCATTTTGCTTACGAGTACATGCGTAAGTATTATGCCCTTGCCAAAGAGGGGTTAAGTGTTAACACACCGGGTGCCGACACATCGGTAGATGCACTTAAGCCTTTGTTTGAAGGCCAGGGCGAAAAAAATCCGCCTGCACCAACGCCTTAATTAAATGGCAGGTTGCCGGTATAAAGCCCTGTTTTTGTAAAAAAACAGGGCTTTATTATCTGAATTAAGCTTTAAACGTAAGCCAAATCCGAAGTAAACGCACCCTTGGGGTAAGTAAACGTAACTTAAACTTAAGTAAACTGTACATTAACTACAGTAAACGTTAGGTTATACCAATTAGACTTTAATAATTGACTAATATTTGTATATTTGCGATTCTATG
>CAZLXD010000139.1:8149-8399 GCA_964563185.1 uncultured Chitinophaga sp. | reverse complement strand
TAGCGGTTACTTCGCTTATATCCTTGTTCTCCATCAGTGTGTTGGCAAACAGATTGTATTCGCTTATTGCAGGAGTAATACAAGTGTTACTGTATGTGTTTCTGTTTACCACGTTACAACTCGAAGATCTCTCGTTACTGATTGGTTCCATAGGCTTATTCCTTACCTTGGCAATACTCATGTATTTCTCACGGCAACTAAACAAGCAAAACGAATAATCAAACAAACGTTTTAAAAAGTCGGGAAATTT
>CAZLXD010000139.1:0-8139 GCA_964563185.1 uncultured Chitinophaga sp. | reverse complement strand
CGGCTTTTTTGTTCTGAATTGTATTGACATATTCGAGCCGTGAACATTCCTGCCATTATATTAGCCGGAGGGCTTGGCACACGCTTACGTGATGTGGTAAAGGACTTGCCTAAGCCTATGGCACCGGTTAACGGGAAACCCTTTTTGCATTATCTTTTCCTGTATTTGAAAGAGCAGGGTGTGCGCAATGTGATTCTTTCAGTAGGTTATAAAGCCGAAGCTATACGCGGTTACTTTGGCGATACCTATAACGATCTTTCAATTCTTTACATGGAAGAGGAAACGCCTCTGGGAACAGGTGGAGGGATTTATCATGCCATATCACTTACGGATGGCCCCGCTTATGTGCTGAATGGGGATACTTTTTTTGATGTAAATCTGAAGGAGCTGTTTCAGTTCTATCAAGCCATGAATGCTGACATTGCACTTTCACTAAAGCCCATGAAAAACTTTGACCGCTATGGTACTGTGCAGTTAAATAAAGAGTCACGCATTGTAAATTTTTCCGAGAAGAAATTTTTGGAAGATGGTTTGATTAACGGTGGTGTATATGTTATGGATAAAGAAGCTTTTGGGAAAATTGAAGTACAGATGGAGAAACTTTTGCCCCGTAAGTTTTCCTTTGAACAGGATGTTTTAGAAAAGCATATTGATTTTTTAAAGTTATACGGCAAAACTTCCTCCAACTACTTTATTGATATAGGTGTACCGGAGGATTACGAAAGAGTGCAGCAGGATTTTACTGCTATGTTCAAGGATTAAACATGGATTTAAAGGCTTTGAAGATTGACAAAACGTGGACGTTATTTCTGGATAGAGATGGCGTTATTAATCTTCATTATCCGAATGACTATGTAAAAAATTGGGATGAGTTCTATTTCTTAGAAGGTGTGTTGGACGCCCTTAAGGATTTATCGAAAGTATTTAAGCGGATACTGATTGTAACTAATCAACAAGGTGTAGGTAAAGGTCTAATGACCAATGCCGATCTTCAGTTTATACATGATGAAATGCTGAAAGAAGTGCGCAAATATGGTGGGCGTGTGCATGCAATTTATTCCGCCACCAGTTTAGTGGCACAAGATGTAAAGCAGATGCGGAAGCCCGGTAATGGCATGGCGAAGCAGGCCAAAAAGGATTTCCCTGAAATTGATTTTTCTAAATCTATTATGGTGGGGGATTCTATAACAGATATGCAGTTTGGTAAGTCAGCCGGTATGATAACCGTGTTTATTGGCGATAACGGTAAGCCTAAGGTGGCCGACCGTAAGTTTATTGATGTGTATTGCAGTTCGCTGAGCGAATTGGCTAACTCACTAACTCTTTCTCCTTAACTTCTGCATATTTTTTTAACCCTGCCTCTAGGCATCTGATGGCAGCGGATAAATCATCAGCATTTAGCACATAAGCTATGCGAACCTGATTTTTGCCGGTGCAGGTAGTGGAGTAAAAGCCCGATGCAGGAGCCATCATTACGGTTGCTCCTTCGTAGCTGAACTCTTCCAGCATCCATTGGCAAAATACATCGGTATCCTTAACTGGCAATGCAGCCACCGCATAAAACGCACCGCCAGGGTTAGGACAGTACACCCCCGGTATTTTGTTTAGCAATTCTACAATTACATCTCTGCGCTTTTGGTATTCCGTAACAATGGAGTCGTAGTATTCTTTACCGAGGTTGAACAAGTCTTCGCCCGCAATTTGCCCAAGCGATGGCGGGCTTAAGCGGGCCTGTCCGAATTTCAGGGCCGATTCCAGCACTTCTTGGTTGCGCGTAACTAAAGCGCCAATGCGTGCTCCGCAGGCCGAAAATCTTTTGGAAATAGAATCGAACACCACTACGTGTTCATCTATACCTTCCAAATTAAGGGCACTGTAAAACTTGCCGTTGCCATACAGGAACTCGCGGTATACTTCATCTACAAACAAGAACAGATTGTGCTTCAAGCATATTTGGCGGAGGGTGTGCAACTCTTCTTTACTATATAAATAACCGGTAGGGTTATTGGGGTTGCAAATAAGTATAGCCTTTGTTTTTGCGGTAATGGCCTTTTCAAAATCTTTGATAGGCGGTAGGGCAAAGCCGGTTTCTATGTTGGTAGAAATGGGCTTTACGGTAATGCTGCCCGCTGTAGCAAAACCAATGTAGTTGGCATACATAGGCTCGGGTATAATAATTTCATCGCCTTCATCCACACAACTCATCATGGCAAACGATAAAGCTTCGCTCGCTCCTTCGGTTATCATAAAGTGCGAGGCGTTTACATTTATGCCTATGGAGTTGTAGTAGCCCGCAAATTTTTCGCGGTAACTGGCAATGCCATTGCTGGGGCAATATTCCAGCACTTTTATATCCAGATTCTTCAGCTTATTCCAGAATTGTGCAGGGGTTTCCACATCGGGCTGGCCTATGTTTAGGTGATACACCTTTATGCCTTTCTTTTTTGCACCATCGGCATAGGGCACCAGTTTACGAATAGGCGAAGCGGGCATTTGTTTCCCTTTAAGCGATACCTGTGGCATATATGTAATTTGAGAGTGCGAAGAAAGTAAAACAGGGGAATTTGGGTTGGGGGCTTCTCCCCATCAGATACATCTGGCGGGGCAGGCTGCTCGATTATGGGTTGTTATGTTGTTTACAGTTTGGCAATTAGCCCTTAGCCAGCTGTTTGAAGGGCAGGGCGAAACCGGGGGAGGGCGAAAATTCATAATCATTAGCGTTGATTTTAAGGCACTTACAACAAAAACCGCGCTTATTAGAGGCTTTTATCGGGTCTTTAATAGGTTCTATGTTCACTGTTTATGTGTTCTAATTCACTGTTTATGCGTTCTTGTTCGCTCTTTGTGTCTTTTTGTTCGCGGTTTAAAAGCCACTTATGCCAAAAAACGCCACCGTTGGAACCTAAATTGCCGCGGCAGTAAAACTGAAATGGCAGCATGCCATTGCGTATCGGCCCTGTTTAAATCAATATCTTTTATTCATTTGCAAAAGGTTTAACCGAAATGAGAATACATTTTATTGCCATAGGGGGAGCGGTAATGCACAATCTGGCTATTGTGCTTAAGCGCAAGGGTAATGTAGTAACCGGTTCTGACGATAAAATAAACGATCCCGCAAAAACCAACCTGCTCAGGGAAGGGCTAATGCCGGAGCGCATCGGGTTTTATGCCGAAAATGTAACCCCCGATGTGGAGGCAGTCATATTGGGCATGCATGCCCGCGAGGATAACCCCGAGTTGCTAAAGGCACAGGAGCTGGGCATTAAAATCTATTCCTTCCCGGAATATATATACGAGGTTTCAAAGAATAAGCAGCGCGTGGTAATTGCCGGCAGCCACGGCAAAACCTCTATTACTTCCATGGTAATGCATGTGCTGAAAGAGGCCGGGCTGCAGTTCGATTACCTGGTAGGGGCCAAAGTAAAAGGCTTTGATACCAGCGTTAAAATTACCGAAGATGCACCCATTATAGTGCTGGAAGGCGATGAATACCTCGCATCGCCCATTAACCTCGAATCGAAGTTTATGTTTTACAAACCCAACGCTGCACTCATTAGCGGGGTGGCCTGGGACCACATCAATGTGTTTCCGAACTACGATGGCTATGTAAAGCAGTTTGAAAAATTTGCCAATACCGTTGAAGAGTGGGGCTTCCTTACCTGGTATTCCGAAGATGAAGAGTTGAAAAGAATTTTCAACCGCTTCGATGCCAAAGTGCGCACCCGCCCTTACAACACCCACCCGCACATTATCCGCCATAATGTAACCTATCTGCAAACCGAGTTTGGCGATGTGCCCTTAAAAGTATTCGGGGAGCATAACCTGCAAAACATTGCAGGCGCAAAAAATATCTGCAATGAACTGGGCGTGTTTAACGAGGACTTCTACCGCGCCATCTCAACCTTTGAGGGGGCTGCTAACCGACTGCAGCTAGTGGGAAGAAACGAACGCACTACTATTTATAAAGACTTTGCCCATTCTCCTTCAAAACTACGTGCTACTGTAAGCGCCATGAAAGAGCAATACCTGCAAAGTAACCTGGTGGCGGTAATGGAGTTACACACCTTTAGCAGCCTTAATAGCGATTTTTTAGAGGAATACAACGGAACCATGCAGGCAGCCGATGTACCGGTAGTATATTACGACCGCGAAACCTTTG
Source organism: uncultured Chitinophaga sp. (assembly GCA_964563185.1). GTDB lineage: Bacteria > Bacteroidota > Bacteroidia > Chitinophagales > LD1 > Bog-950. The sequence continues at coordinate 3,980 of CAZLXD010000139.1, read as the reverse complement.
TGCATAAAAAGATGCCCGAATTGGAAGAGCAGGCCGTTCGGCAGGCTTTTGGTAATCAGCACCTGCACATTTTTACCGATAAAGCAGCCCTTGAAAACTTTTTATTGGCGCAGAACTGGAAAGGCACTAATTTGCTGCTCATGACTTCCGGAAATTTTTCCGGAATGAGTATTGATGAACTAAGTGCCAAAATTTTAAACTCATAAATGGAAAGCCAACTCGACCTGTTTAACCGAAACGATAAGAAAACCAACCTGCAGCTAAAGCGCCCTTTGGCGGTGTTTGACTTAGAGTCAACCGGGGTTGATTTTGTAAAGGACCGCATTGTGGAAATGAGCATCCTGCGCATTAACCCCGATGGCGAAAAAACAGTAGTCACCTTTCGGTTAAACCCCACTATCCCCATTCCGGTGGAGGCCTCGCTGGTGCATGGCATTTACGATGAGGATGTAATAACCTGTCCCACCTTCAAAGAAAAAGCACAGGAAATTTACGATATGCTCAACCCCTGCGACCTGGCCGGGTTCAACTCCAACAAATTCGATGTGCCCATGCTGCTTGAAGAGTTTATCAGGGCAGGCTTTAGTTTTAGTATTGATAACCGCGCATTGGTCGATGTTCACCGCATTTATACACTTTACGAAAAGCGCAATCTGGAAGCCGCCTACAAGTTTTACTGCGATAAAACCTTACTGAATGCCCACAGTGCCGAGGCAGACACAGTAGCTACCTATGAGGTGCTCGAAGCCCAGCTACAGCGCTACACTGATTTACAACCCGATGTTCATTTCCTGCATAACTTCAGCAGCGAAGAGCGCTTTATTGATAGCGGCAGGCGCTTTGTTTATCAGGGAGGTAAGTCCGTATTTAACTTTGGTAAATACAAAGGCAGAGGGGTGGAGGATGTGCTGCGTTCCGACCCTGGTTATTATAACTGGATGCTGAATGGCGATTTTGCGGAGCATACCAAACAGAAACTGCGCGAAATGAAAGAAGCCATGGGAAAGAAATAAAATATCCTAAAGTGTTTCCCGCAACTCCCCTCAAAGTTTACATTTGCTACTCTTGTTTCACACTTAGCAATACCATTGAGCAGCAATAGCCTGATTATTATTCCTACCTACAACGAACTGGGCAACATTGAAAAAATGGTGCGCAGGGTTTTTTCGTTGCCCAAGGCTTTTCATTTACTCATTATTGACGATGGCTCGCCCGATGGCACCGCAGCTAAAGTAAAAGAGTTGCAAAAGGAGTTTGCCGAGAACCTCTTCCTCATTCAGCGCAGCGACAAACTTGGATTAGGAACGGCTTACATAGCCGGCTTTAAATGGGCATTGCAACGCGGCTACCAGTACATTTTCGAAATGGACTGCGACTTTAGCCACAACCCCGATGACCTTATTCGCCTGTATACGGAATGTGCCGAAAACGGCTACGGCCTTTCCATAGGTTCCCGCTATGTTAAAGGAGGCGGGTTCGTAAACTGGCCGCAGGATAGAATCTGGATTTCGCGCATTGCTTCTTTATACGCCAATGCCGTTACCTGGATTTGCATACGCGACACTACTGCCGGTTTTGTCTGCTATCGCAGAAACGTTCTCGAAACCATCGACCTCGATAAAATCCGCTTTGTGGGGTATGCTTTTCAAATTGAAATGAAATTTGCCACCCGCAAACTCGGTTTCCGGATCAAAGAAGTGCCCATTATTTTCACCGAAAGGGTAGAAGGGGTTTCTAAAATGAGCAAAAACATTATTAAGGAGGGCATATTTGGCGTGCTCAAAATTCAATGGTATAGCTTCTTTAATAGCTATCGTAAAGCATAGCACCCGGGCAAAGCCTTATTTCACCAATAAACATAAATCATCTATTGTCAAGCAGGCTTCTATTGCCGCCATAATTAGCTTATAATCAACTGTATTTATGTTTTTTGCTAAACAGAAATTTACATCTGTATATCTCCCACACGAGTACAAAATAAAAGGTTATTGTCAGCTTGGCCGGTGCTATTTACGGGGAAGGACATATTTTTAAAACAAACCATAAAAGCCTACCGCGGCATTAATCTTTAATTTTCTTTGTCGGGTCAATAGCCGAAAATTGTTTCTGTTAGCGTCTTTAAAAGCATGCGTTTCTATTCCCTGTTTATTTTTCTGTTTTTGGCTACTGCCTTGCAGGCGCAAACATTTTCTGTTTCAGGTAATGTTGCCGATGCCACCGACCAATCTCCCCTTATCAGTGCTACGGTTGCCGCTCTTTCGGTCAGCGATTCTTCTGCCGTTACTGCTGCCTTAACTAACCATGTAGGCGCCTTTGTGCTAACGGGTTTACCCAAAGGAAACTACATTTTGCGCATAGCTTACACCGGCTACACCTTATTGCAGCAGGCGCTTAACATTGAGGCTGCCGATAAAAACCTGGGCACCATAAAAATGCAAGTAAACGCCAAAGTGCTAAAGGAAGTAAACATTGTAGAAACCCAGGTGCGGGTAGAGCAAAAAGGCGATACCACCGAATACAACGCCAACGCCTACAAAACCAACCCCGATGCCACTGCTGAAGATTTGATAAAGAAAATGCCCGGCATTACTACCGATGGGGGAACGGTAAAAGCACAAGGGGAGGAGGTAAAGAAAGTGCTGGTAGACGGCAAGGAGTTTTTTGGCGATGACGCCAACATGGCTTTAAAGAACCTTCCGGCTGAGGTAATTGACAAGGTGCAGGTGTTCGATAAAATGAGCGAACAATCGCAGTTTACCAAGTTTGATGACGGCAACTCGCAAAAGGCCATCAACATTGTTACCAAAAAAGGAAAGAACAGCGGGCTGTTTGGAAAGTTTTATGGCGGCTACGGCTATTTAACCGACCACCGCTATGCAGCAGGTGCCACCCTCAACTGGTTCGAAGGCGACAGGCGTTTATCTTTCATAGCTATGTCCAACAACACCAACGACCAAAATTTTTCTACACAGGATTTACTGGGCGTAACCAGTGGCGGGCAGTCGCGCGGTAGCGGGGGCAGGGGAGGAGGATTTGGCGGTGGTTTCAGGGGAGGCTCATCAGGCGAATTTATGGTGGGAACACAAAAGGGAATTTCCAATACCCATTCGGCAGGGGTTAATTATTCCGATTTATGGGGAAAGAAAGTGAAGGTAACCGGCAGTTACTTTTTTAATAGTGCCAACAACAACAACCGCACCGATTTAACCCGCCAGTATTTTAATAGTGCCGATAGCAGTTCGGTTTATACCGAAGCTAACAGCAGTTCTTCCACCAACTTTAACCACCGCATTAACCTGCGCATGGAGTATGCCATTGATACCAACAATAAGTTCATATTCACGCCTAAGTTCAGTTGGCAGAACAACCGGCAAACCAACGGGCTTGACGGTATTGCCCGCATAGGGGAGAACCTGATACAAAGCACTACCCTTAGCCGCTACGAGGCTTTAAACAAGGGCTATAACCTTTCAGCCGATATTCTTTACCAACATAAGTTCAAGGTAAGCGGAAGAACCCTTTCGATAAACGCCACAGGTATGGCAAACGATAAAAACGGGAATACTTCCCAGCAGTCGTTAAATGTGTTTACTGCCCAAAATGATTCGGTGCAGGTTGACCAGGAAGCTACCACCGGAAACTTTAGTTACTCCGCCAATGGCAGTATCTCTTACACCGAGCCGGTGGCCGAAATAGGTAACATGGAGTTCAGCTACCAGCCTTCTTATTCTTTTACAAGAAACAATGTAAATACCAATCAGTTTGATTCACTTTCCGAATCATATGCGGTGCTTGATACCCTGTTAAGCAGCGAGTATGCCTTTAGTTACATGACCCACCGGGCTGGGGTGCGTTACCGCGTTAATACCGAAAAGATAACTGCCATGCTGGGGGTGAATTTGCAGTATGCCCTGCTGGATGGCCGACAGGTGTTTCCGTATGCGGCCAATACCCGAAAGGACTTTAAAAATGCCTTGCCG
>CAZLXD010000138.1:0-8417 GCA_964563185.1 uncultured Chitinophaga sp. | reverse complement strand
AGAATCGCAAATATACAAATATTAGTCAATTATTAAAGTCTAATTGGTATTACAAAGATTGACCAAACCTTTGATGTAGTATTTGATGCGGTTGTCAAAAGTTCATTCGGGCAATGCAAACGGCTGCTCAAAGAAGGGGGTATTTATATCTCAACTGAACTCGGCTATATGTCTCAAAATCCTTTCCTTGGTCTTGTAACTCCATTTTTGGGCGGCAAAAAAGTTTTGTTCCCAATTCCTACCATCAGCAAAGAGGATGTTATCTTTTTGAGAGAATTAGTTGAAGCCGGAAAATTTAAACCGGTAATTGATCGACATTATCGTCTCGAGCAAATTGTTGACGCCTATAAATATGTTGCGACCGGACAGAAAATAGGGAATGTGGTTATAACCTTGGGAGCAGGGGATATTAAATAGCTGACCCTTGCAAAAAAATGCACCGATTGTGCTTTACTTCCTTAGATCCGCTATCGAAAGACTATCATTAATTCTCTCTTGTCGATAGCAATCACTTTGATGTTTCAACAATTGTTTTTAAGTATAAAAAAAGATTCTCCCAAAATTTGGTTTTGAAAAAAATAATTACGTTTACGTTGAGATACACATATAATAGATAGCTTTTATGATCCCCTTACGCGCGGGATGCCAACTTTTTCACTAAATCATCTTCTGATGAATTTGCAGGTTGATTTTCTTATTACTTCCCAATTGAGTTTAGCAGGTAATTCTTGTATTTTTTTCAATCCGGTTAATTGGGGGAAAAGGATATAGCACAAATTTATTTAAACAAACTCTTCGAATCATGAAAAGCAATCACTTCCCAATTGCAATTATCTCAACCTTATTGCTTAGCTGGTTGATTAATTTACCGCTATCTGCGCAAGTTCCGCCACCTCAGGCTATGAATTGGCAGGCGGTGGTACGCGATGCTTCCGGAAATATACTTGCCAACCAGGCGGTTACTCTGGTTTTTACCATATTGGATGACGCATTCAGTTTAACACCTTTGTACAGTGACACGGTGACGCGCGTTACCAATGCCTTTGGATTGACGACAACTGAAATCGGGAAAGGCGATTCACTTTGGTTTAGTACTATCCACTGGGAGACTGGTCATAAATACCTTAAGGTAGAATTAAGGGTAGGTGGCGGAAATTTTGTGGATATGGGTACCGCACAACTGTTAACGGTACCCTATGCTTTTTATGCAGCAAAAAGTGGCACCGGTGGTGGTGGCGGAGCAACCGGACCAACTGGACCTACAGGGACTACGGGACCAACTGGATCTTCGGGTGTTAACGGAGTTACAGGACCTCAGGGATTACAAGGAACTACAGGTAACACTGGCCCTACCGGGGCAACCGGACCCACCGGTACTATAGGATCTCAGTTTACCAACGTACAGGAAGGTGTAAAGACTGTGGGGTCGTCCACCCTTCTACAAGGGAAATCGGTCATCTTAACTTTCCCTATTGCATTTACCAATTCTTCGAATGTAAGATTGCTCGTAACTCCCCGAAGTGAAGATAATCTAAATTATCCGGAGGCGTTTGCCGTAACTGTCAGTAACATTTCAACTATTAATGCTTCAATATATGTATACCGGGTTGATGGAACATCCTGGACACAAAACTTAAAACTTCATTGGATGGCTTGGGAGTAAGAGGACATGATGCAACCATATAAATGGGCTTGATTCGATTGAACAGCAATAAAATAAGGTATTACCTGCTGACAATGCAGTAAGAAGTATAGTAAATTACAAGTAAAAACAAATGCAATACAATCAGAAGCATTTACGTAAGTTTTTATTTAAGCACAGCAGAGAAGCCGTGTTGGAAATTTCACATCCTGAAACAAAACCTTTAAAATGGAGATGGTTATCGGGGGTAATTTTCTTCCTCCTGATATCTTTCCATCTATCATCGCAAGTTTATGTGCAGTTTGATATTCAAACAAACGAGTCCTCATTTTCTTCCGCTAACATTTGGACGGTTAACGTGCTTAATGGCACACCCAATTATTTTGAGTGCTACCTGAAAGCTGTAATAAGTGTACAGGGAGAAGGCGTGATAGGGGAGGGAATTTCCAGAAGTTTCAAACTATACCCCTATAAGAATGAGTTGTATGTAAAAAATACCCAAAGTATGTTTGATTCTGTCGGCATTACTTACTTCGGCTCTTATCGGGACGGAGTTACACGAACCGGTGAACTTCCGAGCCGCTCGTACACCGTTTGCGTAGAGCTTGTATCCGTGTTCAATGGCAATTTGATAACGAAAACCTGCGTGGATAAGCAGATACAGAAATATCAGCCACCGGTAAACTTTACTGCCAAAGCCGCTAAAACCAAAATACAAGTATCGGCTTTTGGTATAAGCAATTACGGTCTGCACCGCCACTTAACAGCGGTAAACAGCACTGCTTATGAACTGCACTACGAAATTGAATTACTGTAACCAAACCCCCAACCCATGCTCAACCAACGCACCAAAGAAAAACTGATACCCTACATACTTATAATACCCGGTGTGCTATTGATGCTTTTAGCTATAGCCGCCATACTGATAGTGGTAATGGAGTAAAAAGCAAAGGGCAATAGGCAAAGAGCAAACAACAAACAAGAAATCACAAACCACAAACCGAATTCCCTAATGACCCAATGCCCAATGCCCCAATTACCTTTTCTCATCGTTCTTTTCAACCCCCATGCCGGTGCGGTTTTCGTAGCTGAAGTTTCCGTGCCGGCTTATTTGAAATCACGAAAAAACGTGATTGACGGGCACAACACCCGGGTTTATTTTGAAGAATTAAAAAGCACTGACCATTAAATAAAGAATATGAAACACCTGTTTACAATCATACTGATAGCCTTAAGCGCCCATCTGATGGCGCAAAACGCCCTTCCTCCTAAAGAAGAAAAAGGCGCAACCCCTTTCCCCAGCGGTGAGCAGTTTAAAGAGGCCCAACTCACCTACAACATTATTACGGCTGCCAACAACACCTGGTGCTACGATATTTTAATGGAAGGGCGGCTCTACATTCATCAGCCATCGGCTCCCGGCCTGCCCGGCAACGAAGGCTTTAAAACCAAAGAAGCCGCAGGTAAAGTTGCTGAGCTGGTTATAAGCAAACTGAAAAAAGGCGAAATGCCACCCAGCGTAACTATTGAAGAAATGAAAACCTTTAAAGCACTATAAATAAAACCTCTTTAGCTTATGAAAAAGATATTTACCCTCTTACTGTTTGCACTTATGCTGCAAACAGTAGATGCGCAGACTATAGCCACCGGTGCAGTAGCCGCATCATACACAACCTGTAATACACTAACGGTTAACTACACTATTACCGGAACTTTTAATGCCGGTAACATCTTTACTGCGCAACTCAGTAATTCAGCCGGAAGTTTTGCCGCACCTGTTTCTATAGGCACCGTTACTTCGCAAGTGGCGGGCAGTATTGCTGCAACTATTCCATACAATACTGCTGCAGGTGCCGCATACCGTATTCGTGTGGTTGCAAGTAATCCTGTTATTACCGGAACCGATAACGGAAGTAATATTTCCATTTCAGTTTGTACCAATACAGCAAATACAGTAGGGGGTGCTTTTGGCTGCTCCGGAGGGTCTTGCATATTTGCCTGTATGGCTGGCTTTTCCAATTGCGATGGTAATTATGCCAATGGTTGCGAAGTACTGTTGCCAACTTGGTACCGTGACGCAGATAATGATGGATACGGGACTCCTTTTGTCACAACTCAATCCTGCACACAACCGGGAGGCTATGTAGCTAATAATACAGATTGCAACGATGCTAATAACGGAGTTCACCCGGGTCTTGCCGAAATTTGCGGAAACGGCACCGATGAAAACTGTGATGGGATTACCGCATGCATATCCACCGGTACTGTAACTACCCCTATCTGCACCAATACTATTATCAGTGTTCCATATACCATTACCGGTACTTTTACTGCCGGTAATATTTTCAGAGCCGAGTTAAGCGATGGTGGCGGCAGTTTTGCCAGTCCTGTAAGCTTAGGTGTGCTTGCCGGTACTAGCAGTGGAACTATTACAGCCACTATACCTGCCAATACCCCCAACGGAGCGGGCTATAGAATAAGAGTAGTAAGCGATAATCCGGCAATTATCGGCACCAACAACGGGGTAAACATTACTATTAACCAAACGCCAGTAGCCGATGCGGTTAACAATCAGGTTGTTTGCCATAATACAACGGTAAACGCTGTAACTTTTAGCGGCAGTACCGGTGCAGCGGTTTATAACTGGACAAACAATACAACCTCCATAGGTTTGGCTGCCAGTGGCACTGGGAATATTCCTTCATTTGTGGCTACCAATTCGGGTGCGTTTCCTGCTGTAGCAACCATTACGGCTACCCCTTTATCATCGGGTTTTGCTTATATTGCTAACTCGGGCACCGATAATGTATCGGTTATTAACCGCGCCACCAATACCGTTGTGGCAACCGTAGCGGTAGGTAGCAGTCCTGTAGGTTGTGTAGTTAGCCCCGATGGCAATAAAGTTTATGTGGCCAATATTAATGCTAATAGCATATCGGTTATTAATACGGCCACAAATACGGTTACTGCAACAATTGGTCTTATAGGCACTAACCCCGAGGGCATGGCATTAAGTCCTGATGGCAGCCGGTTATATGTGTCCACAAGGGGCAGCAACAATATTACCATTGTTAACACCTTAACATCTGCTTCTATTGCAGCTATAGCTGTTGGCACACTCCCCGAAGGCATAATTGTAAGCCCCGATGGCAGCCGTGTATATGTGGCGAATCATAATTCTAACAACGTAACGGTAATGAATGCAACTACCTATGGTATAATAAACACGATAGCGGTCGGTAATGGTCCGTATTGTGTGGCTTTATCGCCCGATGGTATGCAATTATATGTAGCCAACGAAAACTCAAATACTGTTTCAGTAATTAACACTATTACAAACATCGTTACAAATACCATAATTGTAGGAACTAACCCTGTGGGTATTGCTATCAGCCCAGATGGCAGTCGGGTTTATTGCACTAACCGTGGCGCAGCAACTGTGTCAGTAATTAATACAGCAACTAACGCTGTTGTTGCAACGCTGTCAACAGGATCCACGCCAAGCGGTATATCGGTGGGTCCGAATGGCGCACAGTTGTATGTAGCTAATACAAGTGCTGGTACAGTATCGGTGTTTAACATACCTGCCAATACTTTAGCAGCAACTGTTACTGTTGGCTCATCACCCTGGTCATTTGGTAGCCTTGCCAGTGGCAATGGTTGCACCGGCACTCCCATAACATTTACCATTACGGTTAATCCACTGCCCAGCGCACCCGGTAACCTTACCGGTCCTACCATAATTTGCAAAGGAACGGCTACTTCCACATACGGGGTGGGGTCAGCAAGTAATGCCACCGGTTATAGCTGGTCAATTAGCCCGGGTGGGGCAGGCTCTGTTTCCTCATCAGGTGGTACGGCTACCGTAACCTGGAATGCCGGCTATTCAGGCATGGCTACACTTTATGTAACTGCCAGCAACGCCTGTGGCAATGGCGCACAAGCGGCCTATGCTATAGCCGTGGTTCCATGGCAAACAGGCACTGTGTTTACCGAGTCGATGGGCACAGTTGGCTCAAGCACTACGGTTACAGCCCACGAAACAGCCAATGGTTTTGATAACGATAGCTATACCATGTCTGCCAACGTTGCAGCTACTGTAGTAGATAACGTCAGCCCATCAAGCGGTTATGCCGGTGCAAGTGGTGGTAGCTATGTATCCCTTGCTCCACCTGCATTTTTGGGGGCAGGCAGAACGTTTAATATCGATGGAATAAACACAATTGGTCTTAATAATATGGTGTTGCGCTTTGCCACAAGAACGGCTTCAGGCACGCATATTACTGCGCCCACCATATCAGTAAGCACAAACGGAACTACATATACAAGTTTAACCAGATCGTATTTAGTGCCTTCCACTACTTGGACAGAGGTGGTGGTTGTATCCGGTATACCTCAAACTGCCAACCTCAGGTTACGATTTACAGGCGCAAATTTAGTAGGGCCGGCTATTTATATTGATGATATACGCCTTACCTATAACAACGAAATTACCCCCACCATTACAGCCGGTGGGCCTACTACTTTCTGCACCGGTGGCAGTGTTGCACTTAACCCCGGTGCCGCTTACACGGGATATTTGTGGAGCAACAACGCTACCACATCAACTATAAATGCGACAACAACAGGTAACTACAGCTTACAGGCAGTAGGTATTTATGGTTGCCCGTCCGATGCTTCGAATGTAATTTCAGTAACCGCTACACCACTGCAGGCTTGGTATTTAGATGCCGATAATGATGGTTACTACGTAAGCAGCACTACCTCTTGCGGCAGCCCCGGTGCCGGTTACAACCAAACAGCTACTACGCTGGGCGATTGCGCACCAAACGACAATACCAAATGGCAAAGTGCCTTACTATACATAGATGCCGACAACGATGACTATGATAACGGCACGTCAACAGTTTGTTATGGCGCTGCCATACCAACAGGCTATAAAGCAACAACCCTCGGCAACGATTGCGATGATAATGATGCAGGGGTTCCGTCATTACTTACAGCAACTATTTCGGGTACGGCATGTCCTAACAATACACTTACCGCCAATTTAAACTTTGCCCCCACAGAAATTAAATGGAAACTGAACGGAAGCACTGTAAGTACACAATACCCTTCTGCAAGTGGTAACGGTGTAACCATAGCCGGTGGTAATGGCATTGGCAGCGGTGCTAACCAAATCTTTTATCCTATGGAAGCAGTTAAAGATGCTTCCGGAAATTTATACATCTGCGATTATGCCAATCATCGCGTTCAGAAATTCCCCCCTAATAGTACCTCCGCCACCAACGGAGTTACAGTTGCAGGAGGTAATGGGCAGGGCTCTGCTGCCAATCAGTTGAACTACCCACGGGGTATTGCCCTCGATGCATCCGGCAATTTGTATGTAGCCGATGCAGGTAATCACCGGGTACAGAAGTTTCCTGCAGGCAGCACTTCAGCTACCAACGGAGTTACCGTTGCAGGTGGCAACGGACAAGGTTCTGCTGCTAATCAATTCAGTTCCCCTTACGATGTAGATTTAGATGCCTCCGGAAATTTATATGTAGCTGATTATGCTAATTATCGTATACAGAAGTTTCCTTCGGGCAGCACTTCTGCTACTAACGGTACAACGGCAGCCGGAGGTAATGGGTTTGGCTCAGGAGCAAACCAGCTGTCCGTGCCATATAACGTCTACATAGATAACACCGGAAGCCTGTATGTAGCTGATGCGGTCAATCAACGTATTCAGAAGTTTCCATCGGGTAGCACCTCTGTAACTAACGGCACTACTGTGGCCGGAGGCAATGGTTCCGGTTCGGCTGCTAATCAGTTAAGCAATCCACGCGGTATGGCCGTAGATGCCTCCGGTAATTTATATGTGGCGGATAATGGCAATTACCGGATACAGAAATTTCCTGCTGGAAGTACTTCTGCTACAAACGGTACAACCGAAGCAGGTGGTAATGGTTTTGGTTCAGCGGCAAATCAGATTTCAGCATGGGGAGTTTTGCTCAATGGTTCATCATTGATTGTAGCAGACATAGACAATCACCGCATGCAGAAATTTTCTCCTGGCATTGATAATACCTACTTTGCTACCGCTTCCGGTGATTATACTATTGAATCTATCTCTGCTCAGGGTTGTACGGTTACATCCACCATATTTACTGTAAATAACTGCGGAGCCCTAAACACGTGGTTAGGCAACAGCACCGGCTGGAGCATAAACAGCAACTGGAGTTTCGGCACTGCACCTACAACCTGCAGCGATAATGTGGTCATTCCAACTTCGCCTACCGGTGGCTTATTCCCTACTATCGGCTTAGCCACCTTTACGGTTGGCAACATAACCATACAACAAGGTGCTACTGTTACCATTAACGGAGCAGGCGGCCTGCAGGTATGTGGTGATATTGCTGCCACCGGCACCGGTGGAACCATCACCGGCACCAGCACCAACGGAGTAATCCTTACCGGTACCGGGGCACAAAGCATCACGGGTAACCTTACCTTAAACAAATTGACCGTCAACAACACCGGCAGCGGAGTAACCAACACCGGTAACGTAAACATTGTTACCGCCCTCGTTATGCAGGATGGTGACTTTACCAACAGCGGAGGAACGGTAACCCTTAAGTCAGATGTCAACGGCACTGCCTACTTAGACAACTTCAGCAGCGGCACAGCCGGCAACTACAACGGCAACCTGACCGTAGAGCGTTACATCGGCAACACAGCCGATGGCTACAGAGACATCAGCTCACCGGTAGCCACCACCGTAGCCGACTTA
>CAZLXD010000137.1:5723-8429 GCA_964563185.1 uncultured Chitinophaga sp. | reverse complement strand
ATTGGCGGTGAAGCTTGTTGCTTTTACTGCGGAGCTTACAGGTTTGACCGCCAACGGAACACCGTCCACCGTCAAAGGAACACCGTTCACCGAGAACGGAACTCCTTTTAGCGTTTATACCCCCTGCAATTCCATTAAACCCCGGCAGCCCAAAACAAAAACGGGCAACTTTTTGGTAAAAGTTGCCCGTTAGGTAATAGTTCCGGTTTATTACTTCTGCTCATCTTCCTGGCGGGCAGGCTCCAGCAGCGGAAGGTTTTCCAGCCCGGTATACTTAGGGCTGTAGAATATTCCTTTCTCCTCCGGCTGGCCGTACAGGCCGGGCATCAGGTACTTGCCCGTGTAGCTGCCTTCCTTCTTCACCTCCACATCGCGCTTCTCAGGGTGTTGTTGTAGGTAAGGGTCGTTACGGTCGGCATATACATACCACGAAACTTTCTGCCCGCTTTTACCTCCGGCAATGCTGAATTTGCCCGAAGCATCCACCTCAGTTTTCACATACACATCGGCATGCGAACCCACCGGGGTAAGCACATAACTAAACTCCTTGTTAATGGCATGGAAGTAATCGGGCAGTTGCACCACGGCTTCTCCGTTGGCATCCAGTATTACATTGCCGCGGTACACGTTCAGCACCTCGGGCGATTCCATTGCAAAGTGCTTTAGGAATTTATTTTCGGGGTCGAGCGGGTGGTCAATTAAGAAAGTCTTGGTACCTGAAGACCCCACATCATTGTTACCAAATACCCCATACCAATTCCCCTGCCCGTAAACCCCAATACCTTTTCCGGTGTTGGGTGTAGCTAATCCGAAAACAGCCACCGAGTTAAAACTTCCTGCATGTGCAATTTCAGCATGCAGGGCATGGGTATTATCGTCCTGGCCTGAGGCGGTAAACACCCCGCCCCGTATACCGTTCGTTTGGCCAAAAACAGCCGCAGCATTCTGGTAGGTGGCAGGCACTAAACCGGTAGAAGACTGCGAGAAAAACCCTACCGGGTTAAGCGAAGTAGCAAGATTGTTTTGCGCGTTTATAACTCTGCCCGACCCCTGCACACTGGCAAATATTGCCGGGTTGGAGGAAGATGCATTTGCCTGCTGGAAGTTAGTAGCCCTGCCGGTTCCGTTGTGCGATACCGCCAGGCCCACATCGGCATTGGTAGGGGTATTAACATACACGTCAATACCACGCCCGCCCGAAGAGTTAGTTCCACCGCTCTTCGATACCTCAATACCATCGCCCGAATTATTAGTAGTGGCTACCGAAACATACATACCCTTACCGGTACCATTGGCAAACACATTTACCGCATCATCGGCATTGGTAGAGTAAACCGAGAATACATCTCCGGCAACAGGCGATATGTTATTTATGGAAACCTGTCCGTTCGAAAGAATATTCATACGGTAAGTGTTGTTGGTTTTAAATATCAAACCGGTAGCATCGGTGGTTCCTACAAAGTTGGTAGCCGTATCGGTTCCGGCATTGCCGGTGGTGGACCAAAAGCCTCCGCCCGAAACAGCCGTGTTGTTGGAAGAAATAACTATCCAGCGGCTGTCGGTGGCGTTGTACTGAAAGGTAACAGAGCCACCAGCACTTACCGTCATGTTAGAGGCGGTTCCGGTAATAATGCGGTTAACAGCCGTTGAAAACCCGCTTTGGTTCTCCACGGTCATAGTGTGGACGGTTCTGTTATAAATGGTTAGTATGCGCCCGTCAACTCCCTGAAAAAATCCGGTTACCGAGAAGGCAGCCGTAGGTCCTGCAATACGGTAATAAGAATACTTGCTGGTTTCAATGTCCACGTTGTTATTCTGCCCGCTAGCCAGGGTAAGAGTGGCACTGCGGTAAGCCAAATCGCCATTAACATCAAAGCGCGTGCGCGGGGTCGAAGTAAGAATACCGGCCTTCAGGTTACCGGCCAGCGTAAGTATGTTCGATGAAGTAGAACCATACTTAATATTAAACTGCGAAAGCGAGTCGGAACCTGCGTTCAGGTAGCCGTTAGCCTGCCAGTATTTGGTGGCCGTAGTATTCTGAAAGTTAATGCGGGCCGTATCGTTGGCGTTTTCGTGTACCAACAGTTGCGGGTTGGTATTGCTTCCATCGTAACTTACGTGCAGTTTGGCATTCAGCGTAGTGGCACCAATACCTACCTTGGTTCCGTCATCGTATATCACCGAACAAACAGCCGAGGTGCCATTTGATTTAATTACATAGTTGGAGGTAGCACAACCTACCGGGCCCGTGGCTCCGGTACTACCCGTGGCACCTGTGTTTCCGGTGGCGCCAGTGGCTCCGGTAGCACCTGTTGCTCCGGTACTTCCGGTGGCTCCGGTGTTACCTGTGACACCCGTTGCTCCATTGAGGCCGCTATTTCCGGTGGCACCTGTGGCTCCCGTTACACCGGTATTTCCTGTTGAACCGGTAGCACCTGTGACGCCCGTTGCCCCGGTAACTCCGGCACTTCCGGTGGCTCCTGTATTTCCGGTAGCACCTGTGTTACCGGTAGGGCCCGTGGCACCCGTTGCGCCCGTAGAGCCGGTTACACCAACACCCGTTGCTCCGGTGGCACCGGTAGGCCCAGTTGGGCCGGTGGCACCGGTGGCTCCCGTTGTTCCCAAGCCTGTAGCTCCGGTGGCACCGGTATTTCCGGTGGCTCCTGTATTTCCGGTAGCACCTGTGTTACCGGTAGGGCCCGTGGC
>CAZLXD010000137.1:0-5623 GCA_964563185.1 uncultured Chitinophaga sp. | reverse complement strand
ACCCGTTGCGCCCGTAGAGCCGGTTACACCAACACCCGTTGCACCTGTAGCGCCCGTTGGGCCGGTAGGACCGGTAGGTCCTGTTGCACCTGTGGCTCCGGTAGTTCCCACTCCTGTAACTCCCGTGGCTCCGGTATTTCCGGTAGCACCTGTATTACCGGTAGGGCCCGTGGCACCCGTTGCTCCCGTTGAGCCGGTTATACCAACACCTGTAGCTCCGGTAGCGCCTGTAGGGCCTGTTGGACCTGTAGGGCCTGTATCGCCTGTGGCTCCGGTAGTTCCCACTCCTGTAGCTCCCGTTGTACCGGTAGCACCTGTATTACCAGTAGGGCCCGTGGCACCCGTTGCTCCCGTTGAGCCGGTTATACCAACACCTGTAGCTCCGGTAGCGCCTGTAGGGCCTGTTGGACCTGTAGGGCCTGTATCGCCTGTGGCTCCGGTAGCACCTGCACCTATAGGGCCGGTTACTCCGGTGGGGCCGGTATCACCTGTGTTTCCGGTAGGGCCCGTGGGGCCGGTAGCTCCCGCTCCGGTAGCACCGGTTGGGCCTGTGGGACCGATGGGCCCTGCGGGGCCGGTATCGCCTGTGGCTCCGGTGGCACCTGCGCCTGTAGGGCCGGTAGCGCCTGTTACACCGGTATTACCTGTATTTCCTGTAGAGCCGGTGGGGCCGGTAGTTCCTGCACCCGTGGCTCCTGTTGCTCCTGTTGGGCCGGTGGGTCCTATAGGGCCGGGTATTCCCTGCGGGCCGGCAGAACCTGCTGCACCCGTGGCACCGGTTGCACCCGGAGGGCCGGGTATACCCGGAATACCCTGTGGGCCCGTATCGCCTGTTGGCCCGGTAGGACCGGTTCCGGCAGGGGTGCCCGATTTTTCGGCATATAAAGCATAAGGCACACTCACTAATTGAGTGGAACCCATGTTCAAATAGCTTATACCTCCGTTGGGGTCGTATTCCACCAACAGGTATTTGTTACCGGTTGCCCAGTTAATACCCGGAAAGGCGCCTATAGATGGCGTGCCCTGCCCTATCTTCAGGGTAAAGAGCCCGAACTGGTTAGTGGTAACTCCTGCATGGGTTTCCTGATATTCCGGAAAGCCGGGGTTAATACCATTATTAATGGTAAAGCGGACCGAGATGGTTTTATTAGCCAACGGACTGCCGGAGGCATCGCGGGCAATGGCCTGATAGTTAACCGCCTGCGGAGCCTGTGCTATGGACATTAAAAAGACAAACAGGGATAGAACAACGGGGACAAACTTCTTCATGCGTTAATTTTCAAATTACTTCAAACTGAATGAATCAAATATAAAGATGTGGGTAAGGAATAAAAAGTTGCGGTAAATTATTCGGCAGTTATCTCAAAAACTTCATGGTCGTATGCAGCGCGGGCTACATCCATTTTATCATTTACTACCGGTATGGTTATTTGCGTGGCTTCATTATCAAAACCTATGTAAAAGGTAAACTGAACCGAAAAGTCTTTTACATCGGCAGCCGTGTAGTTCTCATCCGCCTTCATCAGTATCAGTGATTTTCCATCCTCAATAACCAAAGTGTTTGAGTTAACGGAAACCAACTGCATTTCGGGCGTGTATGCGGGAACCTCCCCCTGCGAGGCGCTGCGCTTTAGCTTCACCTTTAAGGTATTGATGGATTTATCGGAAGCGGCATACTGAATTAAGCCGAACAGGTTCTCTTCTTTTCTCGCTTCAATCGGCTCCGTTGCCGCTACTGAAGAAGTATATCCGATAAAGCGTTTGTCCCTTACATTGGGGATAGACACTTTCATATCGCCATAGGAGCAGGAGAATACTTCTTTGCCATCGCGCAAACTGAATCGCTTGATGTAGTCCTCTTCGTTCTCCACTCCTTCATGGGTAGCCACAACAGTGTTGTCCTTAAACTGTAAATCGGTAGCCACAAACTCAGCTTCCCAACGCACGTCCTTGGTATCCATTACACTCTTTGCCGAAATCTTATACACCTTGTGCTTGTTCACCGAATCGGCTACGCATAACTCCACTTTATTAATCTTCAGCAAAAGCGGAATACGGGCACTGCCTTCGTATAAGTCCACCAGTTCATAGTAAGTATTGCTTTGCTGTATGCAAAGGCGGCCGTTTTCATCATACACCTTCACAAACGAAGAAGAGGTATCGGTATACGACTCCTTTCCGTTTACTTTTATGGGTGTGTCATCGCTGCTGCTTTTTTTGTTATTGCACGAAGCAAGAAACAGCACTGTGGCAGTTACAACGGATAAACAGAATCTACACTTCATTCTTAGCGGCTTTTAGGGTATTCAGAAGTAAAGAAACCACCGTCATAGGGCCCACGCCACCGGGAACCGGTGTAATAGCGCTGCACTTTTTCGATACCTCATCAAACTTAACATCTCCCTTTAAACGCCAGCCGTTCTTCGATGTTGTATCGGTAACGCGTGTAGTACCCACATCAATAATCACCGCACCGTCTTTCACCATATCAGCCGTCAGAAACTCCGGCTTGCCTAGGGCGGCAATAACAATATCGGCCTGCAGGGTTATCGCCTTTAAGTTGGGAGTTCGGCTGTGGCATACGGTTACAGTGGCGTTTCCTGTTTTCGATTGCCCGCTCATTAATATACTCATGGGGCGGCCTACAATGTTGCTTCGTCCAATCACCACACAGTGTTTGCCTGATGTTTCAATGTTATACCGCTCCAGGATTTTGGTAATACCATAAGGAGTTGCCGAAACATATGCCGGAAGGCCAAGCGTCATTTTGCCCACGTTCACCGGATGGAATCCGTCTACATCTTTTTTGGGGTCAATGCTCATAATCACTTTATCGGCATTAATGTGTTTGGGCAGTGGTAACTGAACAATAAAGCCATCCACATCGGCATCTTCGTTCAGTTTCTTTACCTCATTCAAAATAAACTCCTCTGTTACCGAAGTATCTTCGAAATGCAGCAGCGTTGACTTAAACCCGACCTGTTCGCAGGCTTTTACTTTGTGCCCTACATAAGTAAGGCTTCCGCCATCGTTGCCCACCAGTATAGCTGCCAGATGCGGTGTTTTCCCTCCGGCAGCTTTTATAGCTTCTACCTGTTGTTTTATCTCTGCTTTTAACTCGTCTGCCAGTTTCTTTCCATCCAGTAATGTCATTCTCTCCTTGTTTTTAAAGTGGCGGTGAAAATACCTATGTAAGGCTTCATTAACAAGTTGTAGCAATTCAATAAGAGTGTTTGTGCCGGTGGTGGCAAAGTTTTTGCAACTTCGCACTGCTGAAAATATGTTTATGAAGAAGTTATTAATGTTTGCCCTCCTCATTCCCGCTGTAATATCCATCAGTTCGTTTACCCTCCGCAAGAATCAACCTGCAAGTAATGAAGGAATAAAGTGGATGACCTGGCAGGAAATGCAGGAAGCACAAAAGAAAGAACCCCGCAAAGTTTTTATTGATGCTTATACCGACTGGTGCGGCTGGTGCAAAAAGATTGACCAATACACCTTTACACATCCCGAGATTATAAGCTACATGAATGAGAATTTCTACGCCATAAAGTTTGATGCTGAAACGCGTGAAAGCATAAAATTTAAAGGCAAGGACTACAAGTTTGTTCCTTCCGGCAGCAGAGGTTACAATGAGTTAGCTGCCGAACTTCTAAAGGGAAGACTCAGCTACCCTACCACAGTGTATTTAGATGAGAATATGGATTTGCTTTTTCCGGTACCCGGTTACTTAGAGCCTAAAATACTGGAACAGTTGCTACACTTTGTGGGAGGCAACAATTACAAAACCATGACCTTCGACATTTTTCAGCCGAAGTTCCAAGGCAAAGTTCAATAAAGGGTTACAGGAATATTTTGAGTATGTCGCCCACTTTGAGTGAACGCGACTTATACACTTTGTTGTCCTCTTTCAGCTTTTCCACGGTTACGCCATCATACTTTTGTGCAATTCCCCAAAGGGTGTCACCGGGCTGTACTACATGAATCAGGCAATTGCATTGGTCGTTTAGCTTAACAGAAGGAGTAGGTGATGGAGCAGGTGTTTCTGCTACTTCGGGTTTCACTTCTTTAGGTTCCTCGCTACTTGAAACCGAATCAGTTTCCTGAGCCAGATCCGTTTCAGGCATTTGAACGGAGGCCGTGTCGGTTATCTTCTTTTCAAATGAGCGCGGGGCAAAAACAGCCGCATAGCCAGGAGAAGTGGCTGAAGATTCATTCTCGGCAGCCTTCGAAGTGTAAATTTTGAGCTTTTGCCCCACCGAAATATTCGTGCTGCGCAGGTTGTTCCACTTTTTAACCGATGTAACCGATACGTTATACTTCGCCCCAATCTTACTTAAACTCTCCCCCGATTTTACTTTATGGTAAATAACCGCAGGAGCCGCAGCCACCACCGGTGTAGTTACGGTAACAGCAGAAGTATCGTTCATTATCTCGTCCTTCTTGGCTTCAAACAAAGCAAAGTAGTTAATAGGAAGATTCATGGGGAACCCCTTGGCGGTGTAGGGGATAATCCCCTTTTTGATGGAAGGATTTAAAAACTGCAATTCATCTTCGGCAATGCCCAGTACGTTGGAAATATGCTTTAGGCTTACCTTGGAAGTTATCATTACGGTATCAATAGCATACAACTCTCTGCGTGGCTCAGCCGAAACAAGTTTGTAGTCCTTGTGATGGTTCATTACATAAACAGCCGCAATATAAATAGGCACATAGCTGCGCGTTTCGGCAGGCAGGTAATTCATAATAGCCCAAAAATTTTTGGTCCCTCCGGCCCTTGCTATGGCTTTGTTTACATTGCCGGGGCCTGAGTTATAAGCCGCCAGCACCAGGTGCCAGTCGCCATACATATTGTATAGTTTCCTTAAATACTCTACAGCTGCCTCGGTTGATTTAATGGGGTCTCTGCGGTCGTCAATGTAAGAGTTCACTTCCAGGCCAAGCATAGTTCCGGTGCCATACATTAACTGCCACAGGCCGGTAGCTCCGGCACGCGAAACCGCTATTGGATTAAATGCAGATTCCACTACGGGCAGATACTTTAGCTCAATAGGAAGCCCCTTTCGGTCCAATATCTCTTCAAAAATGGGGAAGTAGATTTGTGAGTTAGCCAGGCAACGGGCCATTAACGCCCTGCGCTTATAGGCAAACAAATCTATAAACTGCTTTACCTGCCCGTTCAGCATCATGGGCACTTCGGTGGGCAGCAGTTTCATGCTTTGCATTAACTCGGCATCGGTAAACTTTGGGATATACTCTGCCGGCATGTTAATACTTGCCAGCACCTCATCGTCACTCACAAAAAACTTGTCGCGCGTAAAGAGCGAATACGACATGCTGTCCAACTGAACAATAAGCGGGTCAACAGAATTTGCGGTTGAATCGCTGTAGTAATAGGAATATGTTGGTTTTACGAAAGCCGATGCAATCAGAAAAACAGCGATAGTCCGAAAGAAATTGGTTCTCATGGGGCTAAGGGTTTATGTGCTAAAATAACGCATTTGAGCAAGTGGATATTTCTGCGGAACAAACTGTTGGTATTTTTTTAATCAAAAACCTTACTGCACAAGGCTTTGCAGCGTTTCAGCCAATTTTAAACCCGCAAGCGAATAATTGTATGCTG
>CAZLXD010000136.1:4141-8462 GCA_964563185.1 uncultured Chitinophaga sp. | reverse complement strand
TAAGATTATGTTTTTGTGCAATTTCTTCGAGCTTACCGCCTGACGTAACTACCGTTGGCTTAAGCCCTTTCTTCAAAGCCTCATTCGCACAGGCTACCGTTTCTTCGGTATTGCCTGAGTATGACGAAAGGATAAGCAGAGTAGAATCATCAACATAAGCCGGAAGGAAATAACTTTTATTAACCAACACGGGAACCTTCAACTCACATTTTAAAAGCTCCGCCAATAAATCTCCGCCTATACCGGAACCTCCCAAACCACATACAACTACGTTTTTTACTTCGGTAGAAGAGGTAACTTTAAGCTGCGCTTGCTCCCCTATTTGCAAGGCGTGGCGCATTTGTGCAGGAAATTCCTTAATCAATTCAAACATCAGTTCTGGTTAAAGCGGGGGCAAAGAAATAAAAAATGAGGTAAGCCTACTTACGTGTGCGCTTCTTCTTGGTACCTGTTGCCGATTTGGGCATAGTTAGTTTCTCAATTACTTTGCCTTTTTTATCAATCCGATAGCGCTGATTTATAGTCAGGCTTTTGTTTTTAGGGTCTTTTTCTTCCTTAGAAACAATGGCAAAGCCGTTTTCGAAATCCTCGGCATCCTTATAAAGGGCATCTACCACAAAGTTGCCGCTCATATCTATATAACCCCAGTTTTCTCCATCCAAAGTAACCGCACAAAGGCTGTCGCTGAAAGATGAAACATCGTGAAAACGGTTTATGAAAAGCTGACGCCCCTCTTTGTCAATAAAGAACCAGTTCTCATCAATAGCTACTGCCGAAGTTCCCTGGCTAAAAGAAAGGCCATCGGAATATTTTAAGGAGATAACTACATCGCCCCGGTTATTTATAAAGCCAAACTTTTCATTCTTTGATGCCAGAAAAAGCCCTTCACTTTCCTCTTCAATAACATCGTATGATGGTGCTACCACATACTTACCACGGGTGTCAACTATCCCGTATTTACAGGCATCTTCCACTTCGCAGTTGCCCACACCTACTACAGCATAACCATTTCTATAATCACCGGCAAAATTAAAGTCGGGTTCAACGGCCCGCTGGTTGGCTTTGTTGATGTAGTAATAAATGCACTTGACGGCACATGCTTTTGAACGCACGGCTGCCAGCCCTCCGTTAAAGTCGTAAGCTTCTTCATACTCCGGCATTATTTGTATTACTAACGAATCTTTAGTGGGCTGGTAAGCGTACCCCCATTTGCCTTCACGTTGAAAAGGTTTCAAGTCTTTTTGTGCAAACTCAATGTCGCGTGCAATACGTTGTTTGTCGGGAAAATCAGGGAACTCTTCGGCAAACTTGCGATAAACATCTTCCGTAGCTGCCCAGGTATAAAGAACATATAACTGATCCCATCCTTGCTTTTGATAGGGGTTTTGCGGATAATTTTTTACAAAATCTTTAAGTGCCTGCACCGTGCCGGGGCGGGTGGCAATCTGGTAAATACTATCCTGAATACTGCTGTAAGCCGGATGGGCTTTATGTTTCTCCAAAAACTCGGAATAGCTGTTTATGTTATGAATAGTATTGTAATGCTCCAGAAGTGTTTGCTCGTATTTTTTGTTTGCTTCAGTTATATACGCGCCTGTTGGATTCTCATCGAGATATTTTTTATAGGACTGATAAGTTTTATCGGCTGTGGTTTGCTCGTACAACAGTTTCTCGTACAGTTCTCTTGCATCTTTGGCCTGGTCGGCATTCGGATACTTTTCATAAAACTCTTTCATGGCAGCAGGGCTGTTTTTTCCCTGTGCCCTTATGTAAGCTAATTGATTACGGGCGTTTTCAGCCTGGTAGAGCAAGCCCTTTTCGTTGAAGTTTTCAATAAAATACTGATAGGCTTCTACCGTATTCTGCTTCTCGGTTTTAGTAAAGGCCTCGTAGTTAATATCCTTTTGCAGGGTTTGAATGGTGTAATCGCGCACACCAAGGTTAAGCAGCTTTTTGGTTTCCTTATCGTCAGGATTAAGGGGTACTTTCTTGGCCGCAAGCTTTACAAAGTAATTGGCCGAGTCGAGATGATAAGCCGGATTATCTTTTGAGAAAAAATATTTGGCAAGTCCGTATGCCGCTGCGGTATTGCCCGGTTCCTCCGAAATAACTTCGTTGAGAAACCTGCGGGCGTTGGGATAGTCGCCTGTATTAAGGTATTTGAATGCTTTGTCAATATCGCCTGCTGCAACTGTAAGTGCCGCCATAGTGGCGAAAAGCAAAACTGTAATCTTCCGGTTTTTCATGTTTTTAATTTAACCACTCCTTTATCAGAAAATTGCCGGATGGCCTCCTCCGTGTAATTCAATTCTTTTAAAACGGATGACGAATCATCCCCTAAATCAGGCGCACTCCAGTTGTTGTCAAAAATCGTTTGTTTAAACTTGAGCGGCTGATTGATGGTTTTATACTTGCCCACAGCGGGGTGTTCATTTTCTAAAAGCATATTGCGTTCAGTTAAATGCTTATCGCTTTCCATATCGGCTAAGGAGTTAACGGTAGTAAGGCAAATGTCTTCGCCTTCAAAGAAAACCAGCCATTCCTGCCGTGGTTTTGAGCGGAAGAAATCTTTTACTTCCTGCTTTACGCTTGCAATTTCGGCAGGGTTTAAAAATCGTTCAGTCCAATCGTGGCGGCCGGCTTTTGCACAGAACTTATTCCAGAATTTCGGTTCTAAACTTCCGAGTGCCACAAACTTACCATCGGCACATTTATACACGTTATAGTTGGCAAGTGCTCCGCTTAATTCAAACTTTCCGGGCAATGGTATTTCTTTTGTTCCCTGGTAGTAGGCAAACTGCAAAGCTGTAAAAGGTGCCACCGCATCGGCCATAGCCACATCCACCCACTCGCCCCGGCCTGTTTGCTGGCGCTGATACAAAGCTGCCATTACAGCATTCATAGCCATGTAGGAGCCTCCGGCAATATCGGCTAACTGAAAACCGGGTATGGTAAGTTCTCCATCTTCATTTCCGGTTGTACCCAGTGCACCACCCACCGCTGCATAGTTCAAATCGTGCCCGGCAGCCATAGCCATGGAGGAGTTTTGCCCGTAGCCCGTAACCGATACATAAATAAGTTTAGGATTGATAGCAGATAATTCCTGGTAACCAAAGCCTATCTTGTTCATTACCCCAGGGCGGTATTGCTCTACAATAACATCGGCACTCTTTACTAAATCGTAAATAATTTGTTTGCCTTCGGGCGAAAGATAGTTAACCGCCATGCTGCGCTTGGAGCGGTTCAGCGACAGGTAAAACATGCTTATGCCGTTGATGCGCGGCTCAAAGTCGCGCATATAATCCGGATTGTCAGGGTCTTCAATCTTTATTACATCAGCTCCCATATCGGCCAGAAACATGGTAGCCATTGGGCCGGGGAGCAGGCGGGTAAAGTCAATCACTTTTACACCCGCCAGTGGACCTTTTTTATGGGGGCGCAACAGATAAGTAACTGTTTCGGCTGCTTTGTTGTTGGTTGCTGCCTGATAGTTTACCGTAGCATCGAACTTGCGAAAGCACTTGGCAAACTGCATCATGGCGGCAATGTTCGAAACTTTTACCTTGCCCAGCATAAGCGCTATTTGCGGGTTGGCTTTTCCTGTTTCCAAATCAACATAAATACTTGCCCGGGTTTTAACCGTGCAATCGGCATGGCCACTTAAGCCCGATGAAAGAAAGCACTGGCCGTTCTTTATTTCAACCGTGTATTGCAGTATTTCTTCCCCCGATATATCAAAATGAAAAAGGCTCGTATATCCCACTGCTTTTTCGGCACGGAAACGATACGGTATGCTCTCAAGTATCTGTTTAGCTGTTATGTTCATATCCCAAACCCCTTTTAAACCCGGTTAACTTTAGGTGGGTTGTAGCAAATAAAGGCATGATACTGAACTATACAAACCCGTTGGCGGAGTTTTCGGGTGGGGGCGTGGTTTACTTTTCCGAGAGAGCTGTAAATTTTCCCGAAAACGCTGTTTTAACAAAAAAACGGGCTGTTTTTGCCAAAATCTCATGGGGGAGCGTCATAATTCCTTGGGGGAGCGTCATAATTCCCTGGGGGAGCGTCACATTTCCTTGGGGGAGCGTCACATTTCCCTGGGGTTGCGTCACATTTCCCTGGGGTTGCGTCACATTTCCTTGGGGTTGCGTCACATTTCCTTGGGGGAGCGTCATAATTCCTTGGGGGAGCGTCACATTTCCCTGGGGTTGCGTCACATTTCCCTGGGGGAGCGTCATAATTCCCTGGGGGAGCGTCACATTTCCCTGGGGGAGCGTCACATTTCCCTGGGGGAGCGTCACATTTCCCTGGGGTTGCGTCA
>CAZLXD010000136.1:0-4041 GCA_964563185.1 uncultured Chitinophaga sp. | reverse complement strand
TGGGGGAGCGTCACATTTCCCTGGGGTTGCGTCACATTTCCCTGGGGGAGCGTCACAATCCCTTGGGGGAGTGCCACAATTTCCCGGCTTAGCCGGTCGCCCGACCGGCTAACATTTAAACAACCAAACAACCAAACAACCAAACAACCAAACAACCAAACAACCAAACAACTAAACACTCCAACCCTTGTTTAAACTCTGAAACCTAAAACATAAATTGCGCCCCTTATTTAATCAGGGATGAAAAAAATCTTCTTCGCGTTTTCGCTTTTGGTATCGCTTACCGCACTGGCACAAAAAGGCTCTGTAAAAGGAGTTATTTACGACAAAGCCAACGGAGAACCCATTCCTTATGCCACCATTAAAGTAGAAGGCACCGATTTTGGCGCTGCCACCGATGACGATGGCGTGTTCAACATCCCCAACCTGCCCGAAGGCCCCTATACCCTCACTATTTCTTACATCGGCTATCAGGACTACAAAGAAGCCATTGAAGTAAAAAAAGGGAAGACCGTTAACCTTCGCGTTTTTATTGAGCAAACTTCCTTAGAACTGCAAAGCGTTGAAATTAGTGCCGAAAAACAACGCCAGCGCACCGAAACCCGCGTATCGGTAACCTCTATCACTCCTATGGAAATGAAACGCCTTCCTGCCGTTGGGGGCGAGGCCGACATAGCCCAATACTTACAGGTACTGCCTGGGGTGGTTTCCACCGGTGACCAGGGCGGGCAAATAGTTATACGCGGAGGCACCCCCATACAAACCAAATTCCTTTTCGATGGCATTACCATCTACAACCCCTTCCACTCCATAGGTTTGTTTTCGGTATACGAAACCGATGTGGTAAAGAATATTGATGTTTACACCGGGGGGCAGCCTGCCCAGTATGGCGGCCGCATTTCGGCTGTGGTAGATGTAACCACCCGCGATGGCAACCAAAAAAAGTTCAGCGGCAAGGTAAGTGCTTCGCCTTTTGCGGCACATGCCCTGCTGGAAATACCTGTGGTAAAAATTAAAGAAGGAAGGGATGTAAGTTCTTCTATCATCCTCAACACCAAAGTTTCTTACCTCGACCGCACCTCTAAAGCGCTCTACTCGTATGCCGATAAAGCCGGGCTGCCTTATTCCTTTTACGATGTGTACGGCAAGTGGACCGTTAATGCCGGAAGAGGGAACAAGTTCACCGTATCGGGTTTCAACTTCCGCGATAACGCTGCCTTTTCAGCTGCCAAGTATCAGTGGAACACCTTTGGCGTAGGCGCTACCTTTCTGGCCATTCCCAAAAACAGCAACCTGTCGTTCAACACGCACGTCAGCTATTCGCAATACGAAATAAAACTGACCGAAGCCGACAACAAACCCCGCAGAAGCCTTATTGGCGGTTTTGATATAGGGATGGACTTCGCCTACTACATTAAAAACGGAGAAGTAAAATACGGATTGAATGTAGAAGGCAGCCGCACCGAGTTTGAGTTTGTAAACGGCTTTAACCAAAAGTATGAGCAAAACCAAAACACCACCGACCTGGGCGCTTACTTCATGTTTCACAAATACGTAAAAAAGTTTGTGGTAGAAGCGGGGGCGCGCATACAGTATTACGGCAACATAGGGGCCTTTTCGCCCGAGCCGCGCTTAAGCATAAAGTATAATGCCCACGACCGCGTTCGCTTAAAACTTGCCAGCGGCATGTATTCGCAAAACTTTATAAGCACTAAAAGCGATAAAGATGTAGTAAACCTGTTTACCGGCTTCCTTACCGGCCCCGAAGAGGCAGCCGTAGATGCCAACGGCAAGGTGTACGACAAAATACGGAACATGCAGCGCAGTGTGCATGCCATATTCGGGGTAGAAGCCGATATACCCGGCAACGTAACCGTTAACATAGAGCCTTACTATAAATATTTCTGGAACCTGCTCAACATTAACCGCTACAAGCAGTTTAACAGCGACCCCGATTTTTTGATAGAAAAAGGAAACGCCTACGGAGTTGACTTTTTAGTGAAGTGGGAATGGAAAGGCCTGTTTGTTTACGCCACTTACTCCCTGGCATGGACCAACCGCAACGATGGCGCGCAAATTTATCCCCCTCACTTCGACCGCAGGCATAATGTAAACCTGCTTACCTCGTACAATTTTGGTAAGAAGAAAGACTGGGAGGTAAGCCTTCGCTGGAACCTCGGTAGCGGTTTTCCTTTTACCCAAACCCAATCCTTTTACGAAAACCTGCCCTTCAACAACGGCATTAGCACCGACTATACCGCTGCCAACGGCAACCTGGGAACCATTTATGCCAACGATTTAAACCGCGGCAGGCTGCCCTACTACCACCGCCTCGACTTCTCCATCCGTAAAACCTTTGATATAAAAGGAAAGGTAAAGATTGAACTGAACGCCAGCGTATCGAACGTTTATAACCGCAAAAACATATTCTACGTTAACCGTATTACCTCTACCCGCGTTAACCAATTGCCGGTGCTGCCAAGTATGGGGCTGGCATTTAGCTGGTAAGCAAATAACTAAGTGCCGGGCATAAAGCCCGCGGCTGCTTAGTGCGCTAACTAAGGTAGTTTAATAATACTGCACGCCTTCCCAGGCTTTTCGCTGGTCGGCATCGGGGTCATTTACCGGGGCGCTCTTGCGGTCAAATATCATGGTAGCGCGAATGTCGGTATCAAAAGGTTTCCATATCTCAGGCTCCTTTCCGTTGGGGTTGCCGTAGCGGGCAAAGTTCAGCCATGCACCCTGCATTTGGGTGGTAAGGGTTTTAGCGGTTTTCTTGGTAGCTACATATTTCATCAGTTTACCGGTGCGCCCTTCCTCTATGTTTCCAAACACAAACGGAATTTCCAGCCCGTGAAATGACCGCAAACCACTAAGGTTTAAAAAAAACGAAGAATACTCAAAGCGGTACATGTAAACCGTGGAATGCCTGCTTTGGCATTCCGCCAAGCGAATAGCCGGAATTCTGAAAACAGCATCGGTCAGCAAGTCAAGCACTCCGCGCTTGCGAGGGTATTTTTTGTAAGCAGCAACAACTTTGTCTTTCTCTCCCGGCTTAAATACGTGAAAGAACTCCCGCTCCAAATCGCGCGAATTGTTAGGCGCCATTTTCAATTTACGGCTGGCAAACATGGTTGCTTCATCTTTGTTAGTGCCAATCAAAAGCGAAACATTCCCGCTTTGCGCAGGGCTAAGGCACTGGAAAATATCGGTGGTTAATAGTTTGCCGTCAATGGTGGGCGAAAACACCTTGTGGGGTGTTTCCTTAATCATATACTCCATCAGTTTTTCTTCGGCAGCCTTTAACGTATCAACGGGCAGCTTTTGTAGTAAATGAATGCTATCGGCACTTATGCCTAGTATGCTCAGGTATTTCTCGGTAAGCATTTTGCCGGTTTGGGGCTGCCACAAAATGGCGGCAGGGCCGCTTTCGGCTATAGCCTTGCTAAACAATCCTTTTGCCGAAGGGCATGCCAACAGAGTTTCTACGCTGGTACCTCCGGCCGATTCTCCAAAGATGGTTACCTGCCCGGGGTCGCCACCAAAGGCAGTAATGTTTTGCTTTACCCACTGTAGGGCAGCTATCTGGTCTCTTATGCCAAGGTTGTTCTCAAAACCTGCTTTCTGTTGGGCTTCGTCAAAATACAAAAAGCCCAAAGTGCCTAAGCGGTAGTTAATAGTTACTACCACCACATCGCCCTTTTGTGCCAGGTTAGCTCCGTTGTATAATTCCGAGGCTCCTGTTCCCACCGCAAACCCGCCACCGTGTATCCACACCATTACAGGCCGCTTTCTATCATCGGGCTTTGGCGACCAAATGTTCAGGAAAAGGCAGTCTTCATTCCGTGGTTCGTCTCCGGTAAAGCTGTTCTTTGGTTGCGGACACGAAGCACCGTATTCTATGGCATTAAGGATTCCCTGCCGGGCAGCAGGCTGTTGCGGAGCCTTCATACGCAAACTCCCTGTAGGTGCCTGCGCATAAGGTATACCGCGCCATACACACACACCTTTTTCGGTAGTCCCGCGTACTTTGCCCTGTTG
>CAZLXD010000135.1:0-8479 GCA_964563185.1 uncultured Chitinophaga sp. | reverse complement strand
CAGCGAAGGAGTAAAGTTGAACTCCATAGAAACCGGAATGGCAGCCAGCAACAAAAAATAAAGCAGTTTAAAATTGGTAAGCGCGATAAAGCCTACCAGTATGGCGAAGGGAATAAGCGCGAGGTAATAAGCCTCTGTTTTAAATGCAGCTAAAACCGAAGCAATGGTGGCAAGCCCCAGCACGGCAAATGCTGCCCGCTGTTCTCTGTTTATTGCCTGTATCAATTACAACTGTGCTTTAATTTCTTTGAATTGTTCAATCAGCAGAATACCCAATAGCGAAACAAAACCGGTAATAAGCATGGTAACAATTACCACCAGCGAGCGCACGGGCTTCTCCCTTCTGTCGGCAGGGAAGGCAGACTCAACAATAAAAAGGGAAGAAGAATTACTTCTCATGGCCACCTCCATCTGTTCTTTAATATTCATGCGGTTGTTGAGTTCCCTTAGAGCATTTTCCTGCTTTTCCAAAATGGCCTTGTATTCCTGCACGGCTTTAAAGTCGTTACCGTTTACAATCACTGTTCCGTCAGTGCCGCTTGATACTTTGATATTGTATCTCTCCGAGAGCTTAGCCAGTGTATCCACAAAACCGTTTACCTTATCCTGTTGTTCCTGAATTTGTCCGGCAATCAAATTGTAAACATTGCGCTTACTTTGGGCAATATGCTGCTTGTTCAATTCATCCGTCTTTTCTACAATGGCGTTTACAATATTGGAAGCAACCTTTGGGTCAGTATCGTAAATGGAAACAGAAACGGCATCGCGCTCTGTTTTTATGGCTTCAAAGTTCTTTTCAAACTTCTTGGTCACTTTGGTTTTCCAGTAGCGCGAACTGCGGTCAATTTTGTAGTGCTCCACCAGTTTAAAGGAGTCAATAATGTAATCAATAACCGGAGCGGAGTTGGCAATAGTCAGAATACGGTTTACATCGGCTTTGCCTCCGAAGTAATCAATTTGCCCGCCTGTGTTTTCGGTATTGAAAATCATGGAGCGGTCGGATAGATACTGGTTGGTAGGATAAAAAGTTGACCAGGACAAATAAAACTCATCCATAACAAACACCGAAAAAAGTGCTGCTATTACACCTGCCGAAAATGTAACGGCCACAATTGGCATCTTCCATTTTAAAACAATTCTGATAACCGAAACGAGATTAAACTCTTTATCCATGTTGGTTCTTATTGAAGCGCGTAAAACTAAAATATTTTAAGAAGCAGCTTTTTGCCATTTGGCTTCATTTGGCGCGTGGTTGCGTTCGTTTGGCGCTCCAATTTTTTGAATTGGCATTCCACGATTGGCGTTTGGCATTCCACTTGTGTGCTTAGGCGTTCCTAAATGGTAAATTGGCAAGCCAACTGAGTGCTTGGGCGGTTGCACGGATGGTGATTGGCGCTCCGTTGTTGTAGTTTGGCATTCCATTTAAGTGGTTCGGCATTCCAAGTTAGCTGATTGGCATTCCTAAAAAGTGAATTGGCGCTCCAAGTAAGTTGTTAGGCAGAGGCTCAAAGTGAATTGGCGGACTTAAAAAAGTGACCAACAACACAAAAAGCCAAGTTTTGCCAATTAGTAAGGTTCTCAGAGCCTTCGATATTGAATTCGACATTACAAATGTCGAATAGCGGAGTGAGAAAGTGAAGCTATGTTGACGGTGGCAAGCAAAAAGCCCCACCAAATATGG
The DNA here is from genome assembly GCA_964563185.1 of uncultured Chitinophaga sp. Taxonomy (GTDB): domain Bacteria; phylum Bacteroidota; class Bacteroidia; order Chitinophagales; family LD1; genus Bog-950. Next base: position 6,798 of record CAZLXD010000135.1, on the reverse strand, counting down.
TGGGGCTACAAAATGTTACTACAAACCACTTGCGCTAACCGCGCATATTTGCATAGAACAACGCTGGGTTAAAGTTACATCACTTTAACGGCACACAAGTTACGCCTTGCATTACTTCGTATTTACGCAGGTTCTCCTCATCACATGATTCTTCGTAAAAAGTGCTAATACGACTTAAGTCAGAGCAATCTATTTCGCCAGATGCATTCAAGCTGTCTCTAATGTGGGTATATTCTGCAACAGATGCATACGCATCGCTACAAAAATAACCATTGACAAAAGTAAATTTACAGCAAGTATTTTGACACCTTGAGCACTGCTTTTTACAAGAAGTGAAGAGTAAGGTGAAGCTAATTGTTGCAATAATAATTAGCTCTTTCATACAAGTAAGTTAGGTTGTCTAAATGTTCATCGCAAATTTTCTTTGATTCCGTTGGCTCAACCAGTGTGCACCCTTGTGTATTCTGCAAATTGCTCCTAACGCTTTCCCAACCACCTTTTGTAGCAAAATCAGTACTACAACTTGGTTTTGAAGAACTGCCACACAGATAGCATTCATTTCTACAAGTAGTGCACTTTACACAAGAAGATAAAGCCAACAACCCTACGAGGTATATTTGAGAGATTGTTCTCATAGCTTAATAATTTTAAATTTTTTGAGCATGTTTCCGTTTTTGTTGTTTATAGTTATAAAATACTTGCCACTCGGTAACATAGAAGCATCTATTTTGCCACTCTCTAAGAATCCAGACTGAAGGTTTTGAGAGTTTACATCAAACAATGTGTAAGTTAACTCGTTAACTTCTATATTATTTTGTTTAGGTACCACTTTAATAAAATCTGTAGTTGGGTTAGGATAAAGATAGATATCAGCGTCTATTTGACTACACGTATAGTCGGTTTCGACCTCATACTCTTTTTTGTAGCTTGGGTCGCATCCACTAAGGTACTCATAAGTGATGGAATATGTCTCTAAAATGTAATTGTAGCAATTGTAAATAAACAACTGAGCAGCCACTTCATCCTGTAAATCTGATGTAAAAGTCCCCGTTCCATTCCAATACAATTGTATCAGACTGTTAATTGGCCCCATATCATCAAATACTTTTGTGCCAATATTGTTGAACAACTGTATTCGATACCACCCCCCACCCTTTGAATAAAATGCAGCATTTACTCCAAACCCATTAACTGGCTGTTGATAGCTATTGCTGCAATCTAAGAGAGCTCCTTGATTTACAAAATCAAGATTTATGTCATAATTGTAAAACAATGGGTCTTCCTCGGGACCACAGTCGTCTATTTCCCAAACGTAATTTGCTCCACTTTCAGGGAAGAATCCAGGTTCAATGTAAACAGCTTGACCCGCTGAAAACTTTACATTCTGATTTGCTTGGACTACGACTGGACCTATTGATTGATGAGGTGCTCCCACATCAGCCCCTGCCTTAATGTATTTTCTTCTTTGAGTAAGAACTGGAAGTTCATTAAAATTTTGGTAAACAATAAAATCCCCACAGCAGTCTTTTATTAAACTTAAATCATCTACCTGTATTCCGACATTTGCGCATATTCTTTCTCCATTACTATCATACACTACCATATCAAAACCGACCCAATCATAGCCAAAATTGAAAATCTTAATGTTGTCAAGGCTTATCTTCTGCCAGTTATCAATCAAGCCTACTCCGGTTTGAATAGGTATGAGCACGGTCTTTAAATTTTGTCCGAAAACATGACGATAACTATTGGTGCAGTTAATAGCATCATTCTCACTGTTTTCTGATTGATAAGTCATTTCATTATATGCAAACCGTAACCGAAAGTAATAGGTGTGATTAGGGTTGTAATTATAAGCCGGATTAGGTGCCGTAGAAAACAGCTTCACATATCCTTCAAAAAAGTAAAGTCCTTCATTTAAAGCGCCAGAAAGATTCTGCTGTGCTAGCTCTTCAGGACTTACAAAAGATGCTGAACTTCCTGTATGAGGCACTAGTGTATTGCCATATGGGTCTGTTGCAACACAACTTTGCTTAAGCCAATCTGGAGAATGTATAGCGAGAGTCCCGCCTCCACTACCAACTATTTGTGTACGAGATTGCCAAGTTTCTAGTTTATCAAATTGTGCAAGATCTGTAGGACAGTCGTTTACAATTTGGGGTATCTCAAATGAGGGGTTTAGTATTAGATTTTGACTATAGGAGAAGACAAACGCAATAGCTCCTAAAAAGCATAAAAGTGTCGTTTTCATGTTAATGAGTTATTGCTTGTTACTTAATCGTTTCTCCAACTCAATTACATACAATGTCAACTCCTCAATCTTTTCCAGCAACAGGGCATCCATATCGGCTAAGTCAATTCCTTCTTTATAGACTTGTTCAGCGCTAGGTATGTTGGGCAGGTGCTTATATTTTTTTACAAACTTCTCCAACTCTTCCAGTTTCATTAGCTTGTAATCTTTCTCAAATACATAGTCGCTCCAATTAGTTTGGTCGCTTTTTAAGGCACATTTAAAACGCTCGGCCAATATTCCCTTTTCAACAAAGAGCATGTAGTTAGCGTTTGGCACGGTAACATTTCCAATTTTAACTCGACCAGTAAAATCGCTGGTGCCTGCCACGCTCAATGTACTACTTAATGTAGTAGCTCCCGTAACTGTTCCCGTTCCACTTACAGCCAAGTTCCCAGTTAAATCCTGGTTCCCCTCTACCCTTAGCTTGGTAGCTGCCCCGCCACCATAACCGGTTTTAATAAGCAAGTAGTTGTTGGTTCGGTCGTCTGTAATTAAATGCCGTGCACCCGAGGCATTATCAAAGCGCAGTTGGTTGCACCATCCGGTGGTGGCGGTACTTACCAAATCGAGCGCATTGGTACCGGTGCCTTGGGCGCCTACTACTAAACTACCACCATAGGTAGTAGGGTTGCTTACCCCAATACCTACATTACCCGCGTTTTGGATGATAAAGTGAGTGTTGTTGTTTACATCCAGTATTCTGAAGTCATCGTTAATGGTATTGTTCTTAATGTCTAACATGGCAGTGGGAGTGGTTTGTACTACGCCTATGCTACCATCGTTTTTCATTACAAAAACAGAAGCACTGCTGGCATTGTAAACCTGAAAGGGATTGGTGCCTGCTACGGCATTGCGTATTTCGAACCTTGCTGTGGGAGATGCTGTGCCTATGCCTGTATTGCCGCTGTTAAGCACCGAAAAAGTTGCTGTGCCGGAGTTGTTTTTAAACAAGGCAATATTGGTAGAAGAACCGCTGCTTTGCACTTCTAACTGCGATGTTGGTGCTGCTACGTTTACACCCATTAGGCCCAACTTAGTTACTATGTAACGGGTGGAGTAAGTGCCTAATGTGGAGTTATACAACCGGCCTATTATAAGGTCGCCTGTGGAGCCAGTTAGGCAAGGGTTATCATTGGTGAGGACTAAAGCGGGAAGGCCTGTCGTTTGGCAAATGTTCTTTATTTCTAGTACACCTGACGGAGATGCTGTTCCTATACCCACATTACCGTTAGTGTTTAATACCCTCAGTCGTTCAGTGGCATTGGTTCTAACAACCAAGTCTTTGGCATCGGTTGTGCCCAAATAGTGTGTTGCTGGGTTAGTTCCTCCATTGCCCGCGAGTGTCCAAGATTGTGCATGGGATTTACCTACAATAAAAAACAGTAGGAGTATTAGTGTTTTGTTCATTACTTAGAATTTAAAATGTATAAAATATCTTCTGTTACGTTTTGTTGCCACAGGTTTTGGCAACTGAGTTTTGCTTACCACTTTGGCAGGTAAGCAATGGCCGAGTTAAACGCCCGGTTGGTAAACCGGACGTAACTCGCTTAGGTTTTTACATTTGCACAGCATTTTTTTAGAGTCGGATTTAAAAGAGTGCCGGAGCGGGGTGTGCAAGCCCTGCTCCTTTTGTTTTATTTAAGTATGATTATGTAATTGGGTATTGATGCTATATCCGTGCCTCCCACTGAGTTGGATGTATACAACTTTTACATTGAGGGACAAGCTTACTTGTGTGTAAGCACGAAACTTCATGGTATTGTATGGTGCAGTGGTTGGGGGTTATCAATTTCACGAGTTCATCTGCTACAGGCAACCGCTGACATTTCAAATGTAGCAAAGACATTTAAAAAACAGGTGGTTCAGATATTTTTTAGACGTGTAGCTTTCCCGCCAGCCAATGCTGTACGCAGTTTACACCGATACTTTTTGCCGCAGCAGGCTCAAAAACTCCTGCACCGGAACTAACTTTAGAAGCAACATAGCTGTGCAGCAAACTGCACCTGAAAGCAGCAGGTTAACAACCCAACCAAACGGTAAAAGGTGCCCCACATACAACACCACTAGGCACAGCAATACGAACAGCAGCAGCTTTCCTACTTCCTTTGCGGTAAACTCTAAATTGAATTCGCGGCCGGCTACCCATATATGAGCTAAAGCTGTAATACTTTGCGTAAACAATGTGGCAATAACCGCCCCCATAGTTCCCTTTACAGGAATAAGAAACAGGTTGATGCCCACATTAAAAATTACCCCCACCGTAGCAATGGTGTTTAATGCTTTCATACTTCCTTTGGCAGTAAGCAGTGTTCCGTAAATGTAAATGGTGCTCATGGGTATAAAGTTGAACATCAGCAAACCGAAAATGAGCCACCAATATTCGGTAGATTCCGGATAGAGCATTTGCATGATTTCGTTGCGGAAAAAGAAGCAGGCTAAGCTCACCATCACACTTCCGACAAACATTAACTCCGAACTGAATTTCACCAACGGTTTAATGCTGTCGTTCTTCCGAATCATAGCAGCAAACATGGGTAACAACAGAGTGGCAAACATATAACCGAACATATTTACCGCATCCAGCATTCGGAACGAGGCCGCGTAAATTCCTGCCTGCTCGGCCCCATCAGGCAAAAGCCTTTCCAGCATTACCCCGTCAATGCGGTAATAAATTCCCATCAGAAAGGCCAGCAAAGCAAACGGCATTGATTTCAGCAAAATCATATTCCGGAACCGGCCTTTCCATAAATTGAAAACGAGTGAAGTTTTACCTGCTACCACCGCATAAGAAAAAACAGCTGTAAGCAGCAGCGAAGCGGTTTGCGCATATATAAACCAGAAGATATTGAATGAATCTTTAAACACCGGCAGAAACATAAGCGCTGAGCTGAAGGCAATGGTCAGTATTCTGTCTAAAACCGAAATGAAAGAATCGGTTTTAAACATTTGCAGGGCTGCTATGTTGGAGCGGAAATACAGAATAGCCGAAAGCAGGATTTGGTTAACGGCCAGCAGAAAGAGCATATACATTTGCTTTTCGCTGAAACCGGTTGCCAACGCTGAAATAAACGTTACTACCAGATAGAGAACGCTCAGTGTTAGCTTAATGAGCATCAGGTTGAGCAGGTAATCGCCCACACGCTTATTGTTGCGCGAAATAGCCCGGTTGTTGAAGTTGTTGATACCGAAATCGAGAATGATATTGAACAGAAAAGAGTAGTTGAATACCGCAAAGTAGGTTCCGTATTCGGCAGGGCCTACCATGTTTTGCACCACGCGGTCAACGCCTAAAATCCAATAGGGTTTTACCAGTAAACTGGCAAACAGCAGAAAGAGCAGATTAACGGCAAACTTTCTGCGCATTTGTTACAAGGAAGAATAAGGGTAAAACCATGCGGGATAATGAACGCCTAAAAGTAATATTATTGCTTTGTGAGCCAACGCAGAGCCATTGCTGTAAATACCCGCTTCCTTATTAAGAATAAACTGGAAGGCATTGGCCTGTTTACAGCCGAATCGCTGAAGCGAATGGTGGTGGCGCATCCCGAAGTTGATTTCTATTTTTTTTTCGACCGCGCTTACGATGCAGAATTTTTGTTTGCCCCCAATGTAAAGCCGATAGTCCTTTTCCCTCAGGCCCGCCATCCGTTTTTATGGTACTGGTGGTTCGAAATTTCGGTAAAGCGCTGGTTGAACAAGCACCGGCCCGATTTGTTTCTTTCCACCGATGGTTATGCCTGCCTGGGAACAAACGTTCCGCAGGTTTTGGTAATGCACGATTTATCATTCGAGCATTTTAAAGACCAAACTCCGCTTTTAACTGCACAGTATTACCAATACTTTATGCCTCGTTTTGCCGCTAAGGCAGCGCGCATTGCTACGGTAAGTAAATTTTCGAAACAGGATATTGTAAAGCGCTACAGTATTGCGGCCGATAAAATTGATGTGGTTTACAACGGCTCAAAGGAAGTTTACCGGCCGGTTTCGGAAGAGATAAAGCAAAAAGTAAAAGCAAAACTCACCGATGGTAAAGACTACTTTATTTATGTAGGCTCTATACACCCGCGCAAGAATGTAAAAAACCTGTTGCTGGCTTTTGAGCAATTTAAGCAGCAAACAAGTTCCGATTTTAAATTGCTGATTGTAGGAAGAAAAGCCTGGGACTATGAAGATGTAGATGCTGCGTATGCCAACATGAAGTTCCGCAGTGATGTAATTTTTGCCGGGCATGTGCCGCCACAGGATTTGGGCAACATCATGGCTTCGGCTTATGCAATGGTATATGTATCGCTGTTTGAGGGCTTTGGTATTCCTATTATTGAAGCCATGAGTTGCGATGTGCCGGTAATTACTTCCAATACTACCTCTATGCCCGAAGCGGCAGGCGATGCGGCTTTGCTGGTGAATCCTGCAACGGTAATTGAAATTGCCCACGCCATGCAGCAAATGGTTTCTGCACCCGAATTGCGGAACCAACTGATTGCCAAAGGAAGGGAGCAGCTTAA
>CAZLXD010000134.1:1342-8484 GCA_964563185.1 uncultured Chitinophaga sp. | reverse complement strand
AGCATCCACTGTTTATCTTCGGTTAAAAAGAAGGTGTCCTGCATGTCGCGGGCGGGATGGTCGGCAGGCGTGTTAAGTGCGGTAAAGTTGTGCCAGTCATCTTCAATTTCAGGGCCATCGGCTACTACAAAACCAATACGGTTGAAAATTTCGATGATTTTATTTTTAACGATAGAAAGCGGATGGCGGGTTCCTAAGGGGAACTGATACCCCGGTGCTGTTAAGTCAGGAATTTCCTTTGATGAAGAATTGCCACTTTCAAAATTGGCTTTTAACTCCTCCAACTTTCCTTCGGCAGTGGCTTTCAGTGTGTTCATCAACTGCCCGTATTCTTTCTTCCGTTCATTAGGCAGTTGCCCCATAAAACCGAATAGCTCCTTCAGCACACTTTTGCTGCCCAGGTATTTAATACGAAATTGTTCCAACTCCTCTGCATTTGCCGGAGCAGCATTCTTTATTTCTTCATGTATGGCGTTCGCCTTATCGAAAATGTCTTCCATCTCTCAATACACAATTATTTTCTCGAATAGTTCGGAGCTTCTTTCGTAATAGTTACATCGTGCGGGTGCGATTCTGCTACCCCGGCTGATGTGATACGAACAAACTTAGCCTGTTGCAATGCTTTAATATTCTTTGCTCCGCAATAACCCATACCGGCACGTAAGCCGCCAATGTACTGGTATATTACCTCCTGCACACTTCCTTTAAACGGCACACGGCCCACTATACCTTCGGGCACTAACTTCTTAATATCATCTTCCACATCCTGGAAGTAACGGTCTTTGCTTCCTTCCTGCATAGCTTCCACACTTCCCATTCCACGATACGACTTGAATTTCCTTCCCTCGTAAATAATGGTTTCACCCGGGCTTTCATCGGTTCCGGCAAAAATGCTTCCCGCCATTACTGCATCGGCACCGGCTGCAATAGCTTTTACTATATCGCCCGTAAAACGAATTCCGCCATCGGCAATTACAGGTACTCCGGCCTTCTTACCGGCTCTCGAAGCTTCGTAAATAGCCGTTAACTGCGGAACACCCACACCCGCTACTACACGTGTGGTACAAATAGAGCCCGGGCCAACGCCCACTTTCACGGCATCTACCCCCACATCTATCAGAGCTTTGGCACCTTCAAAGGTGGCTACGTTGCCCGCAATTATCTCCAGGTTTTTATATGTCTGCTTGGCTTTCTTTACTGCATTCAATACCCCGCGAGAATGGCCATGGGCGGTGTCAATAGAAATAACATCCACACTTACGGCTGCCAGTGCTTCAATGCGTTCCAGCATATCGTGTGTTACACCAACTGCCGCTCCACTTAACAAGCGTCCGAGTTTATCTTTCGAGGAGTTGGGGTTGTCCTTTACTTTCAGAATATCCTTATAGGTAATGAGTCCTACCAACACTCCGTTTTTGTCTACTACAGGCAGTTTCTCAATTTTATAGTTCTGAAGAATTTTTTCGGCACTCTTCAGGTCGGCACCTTTGGGGGCGGTAATCAGGTTTTCCTTGGTCATTATCTCCGTTACCTTGCGCTTCATATTCTTTTCAAAGCGCAGGTCGCGGTTGGTAAGAATGCCCACCAACTTCTTTCCGGCAGAAACAATAGGAATACCTCCTATGCGAAACTCGTTCATGAGGCGGTGCGCCTGAGCCACGGTAGCATTTTCATCCAAGGTAACAGGGTCTATAATCATTCCTGAATCAGCCCGCTTTACCTTGCGTACCATATCGGCCTGCTTATCAATACTCATATTTTTATGAATAATCCCTATTCCGCCTTCGCGGGCAATCGCAATAGCCATGGCACTTTCGGTAACGGTATCCATGGCAGCAGAAACCAGTGGAACGTTAATATCAAGATTACGGGTAAGTTTAGTGCGGATGTCTACTTCGCGCGGAAGAATGTCGGAGTAAGCCGGAACCAGCAAAACGTCATCAAACGTTATTCCTTCAAAACCGAATTTGTTATCGGTAGTATTTTTTGTTGCCATGTGCAAATATAGAAAGGGGGTTAAATCATCCTAATCATGTATTACTTTCGCCCAACAATTTTTTTTAAAAATGAAGGTTTTATTCCGGGCACTGGTTGTCTTAACTGCACTTATAATTCTTATACCACTGGCTATAATATTCTTTCGCCCCAACCTGATTATTGCCAAGGAAACTGCCCGAGAGGAGCTTTCCTCTCCATATTCACACTTCATCAACTGGCGGGGTGCCGAATTACACTACACCGATGAAGGAGCAGGTTACCCTGTGCTGATGATTCACGGTTTTGGTGGCTCTTACAGAAATTTTGACGCACTGGCTAGTTTGATGAAGAGCGATTACCGTGTTATCCGCATTGATTTGCCCGGCTTTGGATTATCTGATTTTCCGCCTGTAAAAGAAGGGGAAGATTTTTTACAAGACTACCGCGATTACCTAGGTTTCATTCTGGATACTCTTCATCTTGATTCGGTTTATATAATTGGCAACTCCATGGGTGGGGCTATGACGTGGGCCTGTGCTGCCGATCATCCTGATAAAGTAAAGAAGATTGTGTTGTTAGATGCTGCCGGATACGATACCGAACAAGCCGCTGCTAAACTCGCCATGTTCAAATTCAAAGCCATTGGTAAAATATTCGATAAGGGAATGCCGGAGTTTATGAGTTGGAAAGGAATGGAACGCGGTTATGCTGATCCTACTAAAATTGAAGAACCTGTTGTGTTGCTTAACAATAAGTTCACCAACCGCGAAGGCAACATACAGCACATGCTTAACCTGGCCAATGCCAGCCAGTTTCCCGATACCGCATGGATTCAAAAAGTGCAGTGCCCTACTTTAATTGTTTGGGGACAACAGGATTCTATTATTCCGGTAGAACATGCTGCCCGGTTTAAGCGCGACATTAAAAACAGCGATGTGGTAATTTTTGACCCCTGTGGACACATGCCCATGATGGAATTGCCTGAAAAAACGAAAGAATTTACCATAGCTTTCTTAAAAAAATGAAAGCGGAGCAGAAATCTCTGCCCCGCCTACGGGTACATTAACTGGTGGGCTAGAATCTTATATTTAGCTACCGCTCAATAACAAGCCTTTGCGCAATTGCGTTTGTTGACCCCGAAACCTTTATTACATAAGTACCGGAAGAAAGACCTGAAACATCAATAGTGTTTATCGAATCACTTAAAGTAGAATTCAATACCTCTGCTCCGCGCATATCCAGTATCTTTAACTTCAACTCCTCTTCTTCACCATCAACCGAAATATTCACTATTCTACCACTGGCAGGGTTCGGGTAGACCTTAATGTTAAAGTGAAGCGCGACAGGCACAATGTTATCCTCCGACCTGTAAATTGCTCCGTCAGTTTTGGCAGTGCCCACTACATAAGGCCCGGCCCATGCACTGGTATCTCCGGCACTACATATATCCCGCACATACCATGTAAAACCCGGTTGATTTCCGGTGGCAAAGTAATGAGTGGCATGAGCCGGTGTTTGAGTAATGTGGTAAGTGTTTCCGCCTAATGTACCTTGTAACGGGTCGGTTATGTTGATACCAAACGACACCTGATATCTTTTACTGCTGTTACCATACAAAACAGAGTTCCATTTACCTATCATAACCTGGTTAAACGTGGTGTAAATGCCCAGATTGGAAGGGATAGCACAGTCAGATGGTGCGCCCACACTAAAATTCTGGTAGGGCGAAAACTCAGCGCTTTCATTTACACCGCACCACTCTTGTACCGACCATCGGTAATTATGCCCGGGTATTAAACCCGATACTGTGTAACTGCGGTTTACAATTGCCGAAGGAGGAACAGAGTATGTGGTTACACTTGAATTGCCGAGATTCTCCACTTGCAAAACTGCGCTGCTGTAACTGTTTGTACTTGTCCAACTTAGCGTGGCGGAAGTTCCTGATACCGACACATTCATACTAACACCTGCCACGGTATAACATACTGGATTTGGGAACCGGCTTGCAGCAAAACCATCATGTATTCCTCCTTTATAAAAATTTAAAGCGGTGGGTGCTGCTTGAGCCGAAAAAGCAGAACCATCGTACCAACCTCCCTTGTAAATATTGAAAGCCAAAGCTGCTCCTAAATGCGAGCGTGCAAAGCCATCTTCTGCACCTCCCCTGTAGAGGTTAATAGCTGCTGGCGAGTGTCCATCACTCCATGCAAAACCATCATTGCTTCCCCCCTTGTAGAAGTTAAACGGAGATGCAGTAGATATCCCCGATAAAGCAAAGCCATCGCTGCTTCCTCCTGTGTAAATACTGAATGCAGAAAGAGAAGAAAGCGAGGCAGAAGCATGGCCATCATTACCATCCCCGGTATACGGACTAAAGGTCGAAGCAGAAAATGTATGTGAGTGAGCAAAACCATCGGCTGTACCACCTTTGTAAAAGTTGAGAGCCAAAGGGGAATAACCATCGCTATAGGCAAAGCCATCACTACTACCCCCTTTGTATAAACTAAAAGCATTGGGAGAATATAGTGTGCTTGATGCAACACCATCATTACTGCCTCCTTTGTAGTAGTTAAATAATGATGCTGTACCCAAAAAAGAGGATGTAAAACCATCGTGGTTGCCACCAATAAAAGAGGGAGACTGCGCCATTGAACAGAGACAGGCAAACAACATAAGTAGTTGGATAAGCCACTTCATAGATTATGTATGTTGCTTACCGTTTAGCGAATAACTCCGCGGATTGCAATAATGTTGTTATCATCTACATATGTCGGTACACCTTGATCTATTGCCCGACTAACACCATTCAGATTATTTTTTACCAGCATGGCATTTTCTAGATAGATATTGTTTGAACTCCAAGTTCCATCACCTAAAGCACCGGTGAAACCTGTCCAAGTTGTGGCATAACCATAACCAATGTGTAACTCATGGTAGCCGTTTGATAGCTCCATAACGCCAAAGTAGCTTCCTCCACTGTTTACTCTGTTAGAGCCAACAGCCTTTGCATAGCACCCATTCCTAATGCTCGAGTTGTAATAACCTCCGTTCATAGAGATGGGGCCATCTACTTGAGCGGAAGTAGATTCCGAGGGGCCATTTACATCAACGTTGATGCTAACAGGAGTAACAACTGCACTTCCCCAAGCATATTCTCCTGCTATTGGGTACAACGGTCCTCGACATGCCTTTTCATACTCATATCCGGTTAACGGGCGTAATGCTGCCCAATCTAGATAAGCCGACATTTGTCCGTGGTTAAAGCAGCCAAACCCTTTGTTTTGACCATCGTTGAGCTCATTCAGAATATTGTTAGAATTAGCATCGCAGCCAAACGCTGCAGGGGTATTCTCTGATGAAACACTTGCAGTTACTATTGTTTTGGGCAACACAAAATTACCGGTAGCCAGAGTAGAAAAGTATGCGATGCCTACTACTGCGTTTTGTTGACTACGCGTTAGCGTGTTTAAATATTCGGCAAAAGCCTCATTACTTAACTCATACTTCATTGTAAAATATTCATAAGTTCCCTTAGGAAAGGCAGCCTGTACGTTTACAGTATACCCAATATCACTACTAAACTGAAAAGCGGCTTCAGTACTAATCTGTTTTGGCTGATGGGATGCATTAGCCCGAACATAAGAAAAACTTGTACCATCACCAGCCCAAAAAGCACCTGCCGGTATATCGACCATTTCCAAAGCATACACCCTAAACTCAGGATTGGCTAATACTACACCTGTAGGAAGCACCAGTGTAGCATTTATGGTCATAGCCACGTTGTAAACACCGGCATATTCGGGGTTATTTTGGGTAGCTACCGTGCTTGACTTTTGCCTGCGCACTATGTACCCTCGGCTACCTACCGGATTAGGTGCCACAGATGCATTTCTGCCCAACACATCAAAACGAACGCCCGGGCTATTGAGCGTGTCAGTTGCCAAAACACCGGCTCCCGTAGGATTAGCGAGTATGGCATGCTGCCATTCAGGGTTTGTTACATCCTTGTATTTAACAAACAGCCAGGCAGCATCGCGAAACTGCCCGCTGCCATCGTGCCAGCTATTATCCCATGCTATGGTTATGTTTAGTTGCTTGGTAGTGGCGTTGTAGCCATTCAACTTTATACGAATATTGTTTGCCCACATAGCCAGTGGCAAAATCAAAGCCGCTGTTACAAGTATAATTTTCTGTTTCATAGTTGTGTTTTTTCATGGCAAAAGTGCGTTTGTGAACATTTCAGGTAAGCGGAATTGTGTAAAATGCTCGTACGGATGTGTAAACTGTTGCTCTGTATGTGTAAAATGCAACAAGGTGTTTTTTATTCGGAGAGCTTTGCGCTAATTCGTTCAACCTTATTTTATGACCTGTCAACAAATAGACGAGCAGATATTGCAGGCAAAAGAGATAAGCAGCACTAACCCCGATAAATGTATTCTGTTGTTGGAGGAAGCCATAAGTACTGCGGTGGATACCGCGTACTTTAGTAAAAGTGTTGCCGATATAGGTATTACTCAGCTTTTCTCAGGTTATTATGCAAGCGGTATAAACGGGCTTCAACTAGTTCACCGGTTTTGCGATTTACAACTGGCAAAACAGAACATTTCATGTAATGCTTTACTGCATGCGCACCTGCTTTATCTGAAAGCTAAAGCCTATCGCTACAATATGGAAGTTACCGAGGCCTTAGGTCTTACACAGCAAGCCATGCTTTTGTGTGAAAAGGAAACCTACAGCGGAGCAGGTTACTCTGAAATGTTGGAAGGTATGGCTTACAACCTTATTATTCTTGAACGATACGAGGAAGCATACGCCACACTTACTAAAACCGAATCACTCGCCAAGCAAAACAACAATTTCCAAAGTCTTGCACGGGCTGTTTACTACACAGCGGTATTAAACAGCAGGCTTGGAAATATGCATGACTGTATTATGCTACTGATAAAAACCGTACGCTTGGCAATAACACACGGACTTAGCGAGTCGTTCCTTCAAAGTTGTTATTGCGATATAGCTGTAACACTAAGCCTGCTTGGGAAAAACAGTGCAGCGGTATCTTTCTTTTCGAAAGCCGAAGAAATTGGCCGTAAGATGCCCGTAAGCCTTAATTTTTTAAACGTACTACTGCGAAAAAGTATTGCTCTTGAAACGGTAGGCCGGCTGAA
>CAZLXD010000134.1:0-1332 GCA_964563185.1 uncultured Chitinophaga sp. | reverse complement strand
AATGAGGTAGAAGCACTGCTTAATGAATACCAAACCGATTTTGAAGCCTGTCAGAATGCTAACGTAAAAAACCAGTACTACTATTTCAGGCTGCTGATACATCTAAACAATAGAGAGTTGGCCGACTGTAAACCTTACGTGGAACAACTGGAAAGAAATTATGCCGGCTCGCCAGAAGCATTTATCCGAAGCAACATCCTAGGCGGGTTGGCTGACTACTACAGCGCTACTGGCGATTACCGGAAGGCAAACATTCACTTGCGCAAAATTGTTGACGATTCCATAAAATTTTACAATGATGAGCGGAGTTCGCGTATAAGGTCTATGCAAATACAACAGAACATAACGCAAGCCAAACGCGAAAAGGAACAGGCCGAAAAAATAGCCAAAGCCAGGCAGGAGTTTCTGGCGGGCATGAGCCACGAAATACGCTCGCCCATGAATGCCATCATAGCCTTAAGCGGGCTGTTGGCAGAAGAGGCAATGCCGGAAGAGCAAAAAAGAAAAGTGAACATCATTAAGCGCTCATCTGAAAATCTGCTGGCAGTGGTAAACGACATTCTCGATAATGCCAAGATAGAATCGGGAAGGTTTGCGCTGGAAAGTACTGGCTTTAACCTTAATGTACTGCTTAACGAAGTGGTAGAACTGGCCAAAGTAAAAGCAGACGCGAAAGGGGTTGCCGTTAACCTATACACAAGTAACCAAGTGCCGGAACATGTTACAGGCGACCCTGTTAGACTGCGCCAGATTGTTATTAACCTGCTGAACAATGCTGTAAAATTTACCCATGAAGGACAAGTAAGCATTACCCTTACAGAACTACCCGATAACCATGTTTCATTTAAAGTTGAAGACACGGGAATTGGTATTCAGCCCTCACAAATTCAGAACATTTTTAAAGGATACACACAGGCCTCTACCAACACCACAAGGTTATTTGGCGGCACAGGACTTGGGCTGAAAATTTCAAACGAACTGGTGCAATTGATGGGAGGACGATTAACAGTGGAGAGCGAGTATGGAAAAGGCAGTTGTTTTTCTTTTGCCATTCCGCTTCCGCCTTTCAGACAGAACATCAGTGTTCCGGAAACTGAAGCCTATGCTTACCGTAACTCGAAAACTTATCGTTTTTTGGTAGCTGATGATTTAGCCGACAACCGTTTTGCTTACCGGCAAATTCTGAACTCTGTTTTTCCGAATAGTGAAGTACTGGAAGCTGAGAACGGTGAGGAAGTTTTATCGATAACCTCCGGTAACTCATTTAACCTTGTTTTGATGGATATTGACATGCCCGTGATGAACGGAATTGAAGCTTGTATTAAACTGAGA
>CAZLXD010000133.1:3534-8532 GCA_964563185.1 uncultured Chitinophaga sp. | reverse complement strand
GGATGTGGGATGTGGGATTTAGGATGTAGGATGTGGGATGTGGGATTGAGGATGTGGGATGTGGGATTTAGGATGTGGGATGTGGGATGTGGGATTTAGGATGTGGGATGTGGGATTTAGGATGTAGGATTTCTATCTTTGCGGCATGACCGAAAAGATTCTGATTATTGACTTTGGCTCTCAATATACCCAGCTGATTGCCCGCAGAGTGCGCGAAAGCGAAGTGTACTGCGAAATTGTTCCCTACAACCATATTCCCGAACTTACTCCCGATATAAAAGGTATTATCCTGAGCGGCTCTCCGGCCTCGGTGCGCGATAAAAACGCCCCGCAGGTTGATGTAGATAAACTGATTGCCTTTGGCCCGGTGCTGGGCGTGTGCTACGGTGCCCAGTTAATGGCGCTTAAATACGGTGGCGAAGTAGAAAAAAGCAATGTGCGCGAATACGGCCGCGCTAACCTGGTAATTAAACAGGCCGATGACCTGCTGCTGAAAGGCGTTAGCGACAACAGCCAGGTGTGGATGAGCCATGGCGATACCATTAAAAGCATAGGCCCTAACTTTGAAATGATTGCCAGTTCCGATTCTTTAGAATTGGCGGCCTTCCGTTCGCACAACGGCAATTTCCCCCACAAGGTGTATGCCCTGCAGTTTCACCCCGAAGTTTACCACTCATCAGAAGGGCACAAAATCCTGAATAACTTTTTGTTTGATGTATGCGGCTGCTCGCATAGCTGGACGGCCGGTTCCTTTGTAACCAATACCATTAAAAGCCTGCGCGAACAAATAGGCAACGAAAAGGTAATACTGGGCCTTAGCGGTGGGGTGGATTCATCAGTAGCGGCCTTGCTGCTGGAAGAAGCCATAGGCGATAACCTGCTTTGTATTTTTGTTGACAACGGACTGCTGCGCAAAGATGAGTACGAAGTGGTGTTGCAGAAGTATAAAGAAATGGGGCTGAACGTGCACGGTGTAAAAGCCGGTAAGCGCTTTTTAAGCGAACTGCACGGAGTAAGCGACCCCGAGCAAAAGCGCAAAATAATAGGCCGCGTGTTTATTGAAGTGTTTGAGCACGAAGCCAACAACCACCCCGAAGTAAAGTGGCTGGCGCAAGGCACTATTTACCCCGATGTAATAGAATCGGTATCGGTAAAAGGCCCATCGGCTACTATTAAGTCGCACCACAACGTAGGCGGCCTGCCCGATATATTGAAACTGAAAATTGTAGAGCCGCTGCGCAACCTGTTTAAAGATGAAGTGCGCAAAGCCGGAAAAGAGTTGGGCTTAGTGCCGGAGATACTGTACCGCCATCCGTTCCCCGGCCCGGGTTTAGCGGTGCGCATTATTGGCGATATAACACCTGAGAAAGTGCACATACTGCAGGAAGCCGACCATATATTTATTGAGAACCTGAAGAAGTTCAATTTGTATAACGATGTATGGCAGGCAGGGGCCATACTTACCGGAGTGCGCAGTGTGGGAGTAATGGGCGATGAACGCACGTACGAAAACGCCATAGCGCTTCGTGCCGTGCATTCTACCGATGGTATGACGGCCGACTGGGTGCACCTGCCCTACGATTTCTTAGCCAGAACTTCCAACGAAATAATCAATAGCGTAAAAGGAGTTAACCGGGTGGTGTACGATATTTCATCGAAACCACCGGCCACCATTGAGTGGGAATAGCCCGACCGATAAGCCGATGTTTTTACACTCTTACATGAAGAAAATATTCCATCTACTGCTCCTGTGTGGTTCGGTAAACCTTGCCGCAGCGCACACCGATTCGCTGCCGGTGTACCACGTTGGTTTAATGCTTCCTTTTCAAACACAGGCTTCGCTGAAGGATGTAGAAGATTTTTTTTCTGCCCCTGATTACTTTACCGCCAGCCATATTTCCATTGATAACTTTAGTGTGGAAGCGCTCGACTTTTACCGGGGCACTTTGCAGGCGCTGCAGCAAAGTACCGACAGCCTGCACATTAACCTGCATGTATACGATAGCTGGAACAGCGACTCGGTTACCTGGGAATGGCTAAAGAATCCGGAGCTGAAGAAACTCGATGTTATTATCGGGCCTTCGGCTACCAGCAACGCCCGCCTGGTGGCGGAGTTTTGCCTGAAGAACAAGATAATTAACCTGCAACCGTTTACGCCCTCCAAAAGTTTAACCAACAACAACCCTTACCACGTTAAACTGGCCCCTACTATTGATGCGCATATTGATAACATGTTTCTTTCGGTGTTAGATTCTTTTACCACTGCCAACGTTATTATTTACGCGCCTGATAACGACTTAGGTGCTTCCAGCGCACAACGCCTCGACTCTCTTTTTAAAGATTACAATGCCACCGCTACCACCAAATTTAATGTGGTAAATGCCACCGCTAAAAAGCTGGCGGCTGTAAAACAATCGTTAGCTAACTACATAAAGAACGGTGCCGATAACCTGCTGTTTATTACCGCCTTTGAAGGCTCTTTTGTAAACGGCACCCTGCGCAACCTTATGGAGGAAGTAAAGGAGGCCAACATTATAGTTTACGGAATGCCTACCTGGCCAAGCAGCGAAATAATGCGGCTGGATTATCTGAATACTTTCCATACCCGTATTTCGGAGCCCTTTTATGCCGATACTGCCAAGGAGCGTACCAACCGCTTTATTTCGGAGTACACCACGCAAAGCGGGCACTACCCTTCCGAAATGGCGTTTATGGGTTTTGATGTTACCCAATACCTGCTGTATATGCTGGCATCGTATGGTAAAGATTTTCCCGCTATGGGTATTGGCGAGCGCTACATAGGTGCCGGGTATAAGTTTGATGTGGTAAAGGAAACTTCGAGTACCACCCAAACCAACTATTTTGAAAACAGGCACGTAAATGTTTTTAAAATAGAGGACTACCGGCTGCAGAAGATTTGGTAACTTGCCTTAGTGCCCGATTTCCCTTTCGTTATTCTTACCGAGGAAATGCTTCGCGAAGCCGAGGCTCTTATTCCTGCCACCAAAGTAAACCGCACGGTGGCCAGCCACATTGATACCCTTAGCGGGCACCTGGGCGAGTTTGTGTTTGCCGCTTATATGTTCGGCAATTGGCAACTGCACCGCGTGGGTAAAAACAAAGGCGAGGCCGACTTTGGCAACTATGAAATAAAAACCAGTGCCTTTCCTTTGAATAATAAGCTGCACCTGTTAGTGCGCGAGGATTATGCCCGCAAGCGAAAGCCCGCTTATTACGTGCAAATAATTTTAGATGTAAAAGATACCAAAGCCGCCACCATACCGCCCCACACCTGCGCCTATTTATGCGGCTATGCCACTGCTGAAGAGGTGGACAAGGCTCCCTTAAAAGACTTTGGCAGCAAACTGGGTAAGGATGGCGGTTACCAATGCCACTACATAGGCATTACCCGGCTAAGGCCGGTGCAGGAATTGCTGCGGCTAAAGCACTGAAACCTAAAAAGGCAATGACCGGACATTGGGCTGATGGTTTAGGTTTTGCCCCTACGGGGCAAACTTCTTTGCACCTGCCAATTTCTACCCATATTCAATCCCTAACAGGATTGCTTGTGCCGTAGGCACAAAATACCGGTAGTATTGTTTCTATGTGGGAGCATCGCCCCGTAGGGGCGAAACCTTTCTGCCTGCTGCAGATTACTCCATTACAAAAGGAGCCAGCGATTGGGCTATGCTGCGGTCGTTCATTAAGCGGGGCACTTTGTTTTGCCCGCCCAGTTTGCCTTTGCTTTTCATGTAGGCGGCAAAGCCTCCGGCTGCTACGGGGGTTATTTTAAGTGGCTGCAATATATGCCCGGCACGCAGGTCGCGGTAGTAGCTGTTGCGGCCCTGCAGCAGTTCATCAATTGCTGCGGCAAAACTTTGTAGGCCATCGGGCGCATGGCTGAACTCAATAAACCACTCGTGGTAAGGCAGCCCCTGCGCAGGGGTTACCTGTGGCGCCACGGTAAACTCGGTAACCCCTGCATGCATATCAAGCATGGCATGCAGCAGGGCAAACTCCACCTCCTCTCCTATTACATGCTCGCCAAAGGCCGATATAAAATGCTTTACCCTGCCCGTTACCACAATACGGTATGGGTTCTTTGATACAAACTTTACGGTATCGCCAATGTTGTAGCCCCACAGGCCCGCATTGGTGCTTAGTATAAGCGCATAGTTTACTCCCAACTCCACATCGGCTAAGGTAATGCGCTCGGGGTTTTCGTTCATTACCTCATCGGCTTTAATAAACTCGTAGAACAGCCCTCCGTTTACATTCAGCAATAAACCTTTTTCTTTTTGCGAATCCTGGTAGGCTATAAAGCCCTCGCTGGCGGGGTAGGTTTCCACCGAATCGATATTAAAGCCAATCAGCTTTTCTATTTGCGCCCGGTAAGGTTCGTAGTTAACTCCCCCGTAGGCAAACACCTTAAAGTGGGGGAATATATCCTTGATAAATTCTTTGCCGGTAAGCTGGCGCAGTTTTTCAAAGTACATAACACACCAGGGCGGTATGCCGCTAATTAAACTCATGCTTTGGGGCAGGGTTTCGCGGGCAATGGCATCTACCTTTTCTTCCCAGTCCTCTATACAGTTTACCTTATACGAAGGCATGCGGTTGGCATTGGCGTAAAAGGGCACATGGTGATATACTATACCGCTCAGCCTGCCTGCGGGTATTTGCCCGTGCGGCTCTAACTCCGGAGAGCCCTGCAGAAACATCATTTTATGGTTGAAGAAAGCGGCATTGCCGGTTTCGGCCACATACAGCATCAATGAATTGCGGGCCGCGCGAATCATTTCTTTTATCTGCGCATCGGTTACGGGAATATACTTGGTGCCCGAGGTAGTGCCCGATGATTTGCAGAAGTACAACGGGCGGCCCGGCCACAACACGTTTTCTTCGCCTTCGGTAATGCGTTGTATGTAGTCTTTAAAATCTTCGTAGTCGCGCACGGGCACGGCTGTGCGGTAGTCGTTGTAAGTTTTAAGGCGGTTA
>CAZLXD010000133.1:0-3524 GCA_964563185.1 uncultured Chitinophaga sp. | reverse complement strand
GTATGTTTTGCCAAAGCGGGTATCGGCTGCGGTGTGCAGCAACTGTTGCAGCAACTGCTGCTGAATAGTTACCGCATTTGCCTGCTCGCGATATACGGACGGGGCAATAACCCGTGCCGCCAGTTTTGCCACTGCTGCCTTAAATGCCATGGAATGAAGTTGGGTAAAAAACCACTACGGAACAAACAACACTTCGTAGTCGTAGTTCAGGGTTTTCTTTTGGTTGGGGGCCAGTTTTATTTCCCACTTAATTTCCGATTGGGGGTTAATGCTGCTGTATGGGTTTTTCTTCACCACCTTTCCGCCATCGGCAGCAGTGGTTACCAAACCGTTTACCGTTTTGGTAATGGTAATGGTTACTTCTTTTTCCTGGTAGTTATCAACGTTAACGCTGCCTTTTAAAAACACTTTGCTGTAAGTGGTTTTTCCAATCTTTTTAGCGTTGTCTTCGCGGCTTTTCTCTTCTTCTGCATTCTTCATTACAATATCAATGGCCTTTGAAAGGCGAACAGTGCTGCTGGCGCCAACGGGGGTGTATTTCAATTCATCCTGTGCCACAAACTGTTCCTTTTCGTTCATTACCATAACGGCTGCGGTGGTCAGGGGCACATTGGTGTTGTTCTTCAGTTCAATGGAGTGAAACACCTCAAAGGTTTTTTCTTCGGGCTGCACATAGCGCAGGCTGTAGTAGTTGGTTATATCGGAAATAGTTCCCTCGTATTTGTGCCGGTATTCCACGTTGGAAGCGAAGATGGGAAAGTTGCCTTTGGCCGCGTAAGGCAGCGTAACCCTGCCAAGTTTGTAGATGTACATATCATCCGACTTTTCGCCATCGGTGGTATAGCTGCCATCAAAGTAGCCTTCGTCCATGCTCATGGTTCCTGCTCCGCCATAAGCATTGGCCTGCATATACTTTTGCGAGGCACCTCCCCCGTTATCGTTGTAAGAAACAGTGAGGTAATCATACGTCATGGGGTCTAACTTGGCACTGTATTTCATTTGCGGAGAACCTACCACCAGTTCCAATTCGGCATCCTTCAACTCCTCGGCATAGTTTTCAATAGTGGCTTTCATTTCCAGCCGGGCATTTTTATCGTCCTTAAACTTCAGGTAGTACGAAGGAATCCAGTTCAGCCCGCCCGTCATATATACTTCCTGTAACTGAATGCTTTCGGCAGGCTGGGCGGCCTTTAGCACCATCATGCGCTTAATGCTATCGGCCATGTAATAAGGCGAGGGCGTTTCTTTAAAATCGGCCTGGTAAACCTGGCTGACGTGCATGACTGAAGTGCGGCCCGCATCGCTTACAAACTTTAGTATGCCGCTGTATAAATCGTAATCGGCCACCTTTCCGCTCAGGGTTTTATCTATGCCCTGCGTGGGGGTGTACGAAATTACCACGGGCTTATTCATGTTACCGGCCAGGTGCTGCCAAACCGAGCGGCTGATGTCCTGCTTCTTCAGCGTATCGTTTCGGAACACTATATTTTTAACGGCATTATCCTTAGCGCTGCCTATAAAATAAGTGCCAAAGCGTGCCTGAGCGGGAATGGGCATAACCGCGCTGCCGTTTTTAAGTGGCAGGCTGCCCTCTTTAACCATTAGTGCGGTGCTGTTTTTAAAAAGGGTAACCTTTTTAACCGAAAGGCTGCTTTGCGCAGGCAACAGGTGGGCCAGCAAAAGAGCCGGAAGCAGAAGGAAGTTTTTCATACCAGTATTTTGCGGCAAAGATGGCAGATAAGGTGTAATTATTTAGCCCGCGCGGCCTGCCGTTGCCCGCTTAACTAAAATAAACAGAAGGCGGGCGGGCAGAATAAGGGGAATGGCTTATAGTAAATCGTTTTCAGGTTTTGCCCCTACGGGACGAAACTACTTCTTCTCCTCTACCGGCTTTTCATCCCCCTTAGCGGGCATAGTGGCTGCGGGCGGTGTAGTTGGCGCAGCCTTCTTTTTCTTTTTACGTGCGGGTTTAAAATCGGTTATTTTATCAAACTCTTTGCGGTACGAAAGGCCAATACCTGTACGGTTGTTGTTGCGGCTATTATAATAATCGTAGTTAGTGCGGTTAAAAGCCTTGGTGCGCCAGGCGCCATCTTTGGTAAGCAGGTATTCAATCTGAAAATCGCCAGTAGGTATAACCGAACGGGAGCCTGTTTGAGTACTGCCATTTTCGTTTACCGTATTGCTGCCAAAATCAAGGTTGCCACCGGCATTTATGATAAGGCGGTTGTTAAGCAAGCGTTGTTCCAAGGCTAACTGTAGCTCTCTACGGGTGCTGGTGAGTTGCTGGGTGTTGGAACCATCAGTAGCAGCGGTGGTTTGATCATACTGGCGGTAGCCTATATTAATATCAAGGTTTTTAACCGAAGTATAATCCAACAGATTACTGATGTAGCTGGATAGCTGAGAAGAAAGAAACTCGCTCACCGTGTTAGCAGCCGTACCGCCCAGATAACCTGTATTTACAATGTTGGAAGTGCCGTTTGTTTGCGGCAAAAAACGGTTCATTACCAACAGGCCAAACACCTGCTTGTTCAATTCGGCTTCGTTGGTTTTTAGCAGGTTAAGTTGCTGCTCTACATAGCTTTTAATGGAGGGGTCGGGGTCAATGGCTTTAATGTCGAAAGCTACATTGGGTTTTTCCAGCACCCCGGTGAGTTTAAGCAACAACTGTATAGGCACGCGACTCTTAGCAGCCGATGCTACCTGGCTTTCCTGTCCGTTGGTAGAACCATCGCCTATGGCATTGCTTAAAAGCGCACTCAGCGAAGAACGTAAATCATAAACCGCATCAATGTTCAGCGCGGCTTTGTACACATCGCCTGTAAAGTTCACGGTGCCTCCTTTATTTATTTCAAAGCGCTTATTGACCACGCTTTGCAGAGTAAACAGGTAGTTACCCCGCTCAATTTCATACACCCCGTACATAGTAGTGCTACCGCTTTGCGGAATCTCAATTTTCAGATTCCCTGAACCATAACCCGTTAGTATATCACCAGTAACCGGGTCCAGAATAATATCCATACGGGCATCGGGGGTAACATCAATTTTAAGTATAAAGTTGACTCCTTTGGGCTTTACCGTTGTGGTAAACGGATTTTTAGCCACCACGGTATCCTTACTTACAAAGCGGTAGAAGGAGTACTTGTTGGTTTCGTAGGTGCTTTTAATTGGCAGGCGGCACCAGGTACCGGGGCCGGTTCTGGCATAGGCTTCAATTTTAGGAGTACTGATAGGGCCTTTAAAGGTAATGTTGCCGGTACCGTATGCGACCCCGTAAAAGTAAGGGCTTTGTTTCTCGGTGGTGTTCAGGAATTGGGCGTTCTCGGCATTTACGGCCAGGTCTAAGGCAAACTGCCTGAAACTTTCGTGGTTAATACGGCCCGATGCCCGTATAAGGTTATTCTTTTCGTCATACACCATCAGGTTGTTGCCAAAGTTAAAGCCGTGTTCATCTAAAAGCGCCTTTTGATTTCGCACATGCAGGCGGGTATTTAAAAACGAAACCGTTACAGTGTCGTCCA
>CAZLXD010000132.1:2125-8552 GCA_964563185.1 uncultured Chitinophaga sp. | reverse complement strand
AAAAACACATGGCAACACAACCCTGGAAATTTCTGATTAACACTTTCTACTCACGCACTTTTAACTCGTTTAAAAATGCGCTGACTATTACCAACGACCACCTGGCGAAGCTTACCGCTGCCGAAGCCGACCCCGACATTTTAAGTATTAAAACAGGCTACCTGCTTGCACACAACACCTTTATTACCTGCATTAACCAGTTAGAAAGTAAGCAGGGTGTTTACCACGGTAAAACACAAAGCTTTGAAGAAATGCTGGAAGAACTGGCGAAAACAAAAATTAACCTGTGGCGCGGTAAGGTGTTTGCCGTTTTCCCCGAAGGCACGGCCGATGCCCATGCTATTTTTCCGCGCGACCGCGCTCCTTTTCAAAGCGATACGTACGACCAGCGGGTGGAAAATGTAGAGTCGCTTTCTATTACTCTGGCTACTTACACAGGCGAGCCTTCGTTAATAACCCTTAGCAGCGAAGTGCATGCTTATTACTTAACCCTTAGCGGTGCGCGCGCCCTGCAACAAACCGATGAGGGCAGCGTGGATATACTGCGCAGCAACCTGCGCAAGGTACACGTAATACTTTGCAACGGCCTGTATAAAAACCTTGGTTTGCTGATGGCGAAGTATTACACCAACCCCATACGCGTAGCCGATTACTTTGATTTAACTCTGCTGCGCAACACAGGCGATGGGCCTATACGCGTGCGCGGCACCGTAGATAGCGGCAAAGTAATAAACCTGAATACTTTGCTGGAAGAATACGAACTGAGCAGCGAAAGCGTACTGAAGTTGAAAGTGATGGAACCTTCGGGCGGTTCGCTTACTTATTACTCGGCTTACACCCCCCCGATGGCCCCGGTGCCGGCCCTCAGTTTACGGTTACCAACCCTGCCGAACTGGAAAAAGTTATAGCCGATTTTCAGTTTAATACATTCCCCGAATTTAATATTTATACCCCCCGGCCCTTCCACAGCCGCCTGGGAAATTGAAGTGGTGGAGGAATAAAGTTTTTGCTTTTCGTTTTATCCATAATGGAGGCCTGGCAGTGCAAACTGCGGGGCTTTTTTATTGCCCTGCCCCACATTTGTTTACAATTACGCCACCTGCTGTTTAAGTTCAGGAAAAACTAACTATTTTCCTTCGCGAAAAATAAAGCAATGATGAAGTATATACCCCTATTTGTAGTAGTGATGTTATGGTCGCACCTTTTGTTAGCGCAGGAAACCATTACCGTGGGTCCTTACCTGCAAAGCCCCACTACCAACAGCATTAAAATAATGTGGCGCACCGATTCGCTTTCGGCATCGAAGGTGATGTACGGCACCGATAAGAATAATCTTACCCTTAACCTTACCGATACCGCCTTAGTGACCAAACACATGGTGCAGTTAACCGGCCTTAGCACTTATACCAAATATTACTATGCCGTATACAGCGGCAGTACTATGTTGGAAGGGGCCGATGAGCAGCACTGGTTCAGAACCTTTCCTACCCCTGGCACCGAGGTGCCTATACGCGCCTGGGCCATTGGCGATTTTGGCAAAGGCAACAGCAAGCAGGCTATGGTGCGCGATGCTTACCTGAATTTTGATACCGCTGAAACCAACCTGTGGTTATGGCTGGGCGATAATGCCTATGGCGATGGTACCGAACAGGAGTTTCTTACCAAAGTATTCGACTCGGTGTACGGCTACCGCAACAACATGAAGTACATGCCCTTTGAGCCCTGCCCCGGCAACCACGATTACAACAGTGTATCGCCTATTACCTCCCCTACCCCGCCTTTAACCCATGCCGGCCCTTACTACGATTTTGTAGAAGTTTACCGCAACGGAGAAGCAGGCGGAGTGGCCTCGGGGCATGAATTGTTCTATTCGTTCGACTATGGCAATGCCCACTTTGTTTCGCTGAATACGGAAATAGGTTCGCTGTTTAACCAAAACGATGACTGGACAGGCGTTAACCTTTTCGGCACCTTCAACGGCTCGCCTATGACCCAATGGCTGCACCAGGATTTACAGGCCAATACCAAGCCTTGGGTAATAGTTTATTTACATCAGCCACCCTACACCGATGGCTCGCACGAGTCGGGTGCTTTTTACGAAGTATACATGCGGGCCATGCGCAAATACTTTGCCCCTATATGGGAACAATACGGTGTTGACCTGGTAATTTGCGGACATACCCATGTGTACGAAAGAAGCTACCTGGCGAAAGGGGCTTATGGCGAAGTAGGCGATATAACCCTGTTTAACATTGTAAGCGATAACACCGGTATTGATGCCGATGGCGAGGCTTACATTAAATACACACAGGGTCCGACTGCCAACGAGGGAACCGTGTATGTAAACAACGGCAACTCCGGCAGCAGCGAAACCGAAGCCAACTTCAACCACCCGTATATGTATTCGGAATACGGCTGCGATACCTGCTGCGGTTCGTTTGTGCTGGATATAAACAGCAACCGCTTAGACGGGCGGCATGTAGATATGTACGGCACCGTGCGCGACCATTTTACCATGTATAAAGTAAACGGGTTCCCCAACAGTGTGCCTAATGTGCAAAATACATTGGCAGCCGATTTAAAAGTAGTGCCCAACCCTTTTCAGAAAACAACCACCGTTCAGTTTGAGTTAAAGCAGGCCGATAACATTAAAGTAAAGTTGACCGATGTGGCAGGCAAAGTAACCGAGGTGTTCTCGGGCAATTTAAAAGAAGGAAAGAACAGCATTGAAATAGATGCCGTGCGCCTGCAGCTTCCTTCGGGGGTTTATGTATTACAACTTTCCGGTGCCAAGGAAAGTGCCACTACCACCGTTATACGGCTTAACTAAACAAATATGCGTGTTATAGTTACAGTGTTGCTGGCGGGTTGCTTTTTCAGTCTGCGGGCACAGGTATTTAATGTTACCACTTATGGTGCGGTAGGCAATGGATCTACCTTAAACACCACCGCTATACAGGCGGCTATTGATGCCTGCTACAATGCAGGCGGAGGAACGGTAGAAGTACCCGCAGGAAACTTCCTTACCGGCACGCTCATTCTTAAAAGCAATGTCAACTTTCATATAGCACAGGGGGCCACCATCACCGGCTCCAGTAACATTAACCACTATCCGGTTATTACTCCGCAAAAGCGCACTTACACCGATAACTATACGCAGCGCTCGGTGTTTTATGCCGAAGGGCAGCACAATGTATCGGTAACCGGTGAAGGGACTTTTAACGGCAACGGGCAGTCGGTTTCCTTTCTGCTGGATATGGATAACCGCCCCTACGGGTTTCGCTTTTTTTCGTGCAGCAATGTGCGGTACGAAGGGCTTCAGCTGCGCCACTCCGGTTTTTGGATGATGCACAACTTTGATATTGATACCCTGGTGGTAAAGAACCTGAACATTATTAACCAGGGCTTTGGCAATAACGATGGCGTAAACGTGGACTGTTGCCGCAAAGTATTGGTGGATAGCGTGTTTGCCGATTGCAATGACGACCCCATGGTAATAAAAACATCTTCGCTGCTCAGCTGCGAAGATGTAGAGATAAAGAACTGCACCGTGGCTACTTACTCACGGGCATTGAAGATTGGAACTGAAACCAACGGGCCTGTAAAAAATGTGTATCTGCACGATTGTAAGGTGCAGTTAAGCACTAATGGCCCGCTTCCGAACAAAGCTTCCTGCGGTATTAATCTTTCTATTGTAGATGGCGGCAGTATGGAAAACATACTGGTAGAGAATGTAACCATGGATGGCATTAACACGTCTTTCTTTATCCGCTTAGGCAACCGTGCCCGAAAGTATACCGATACGGCTGCCGTGCAGGGGGGGGGCTATGTAAGGAATGTAGAACTGCGCAACATTACAGCTACCGCTGCTACCAATGTTACAAGCTCGGTAACGGGCATACCTAACTACTCTGCCAAAAGTATATTGCTGAAAGATGTGGATGTTACCTTCCCCGGAGGATGGCCCACAGCAGCACATATTGTTGTTCCGGAAAATGAGGGCGACAAGCCCGATGCCGATATGTTTGGCGACACCCTTCCGGCAGCGGGGCTTTTTATACGGCATGTTGATTCCATCCGCTTACAGAATGTATGCTTCCATCCCTTGCAATACGACCAGCGCCCTACTTTAATTTTAGAGGATGTAACCAACTTCGACAGCACAGGTGTTTGCCTAGAAACCTCCATTAATCCGCTTGCCACAGAAAAACTTCTAAAAATTTACCCTAATCCCGTTTCAGGAAACACCGTAACCATAGAAGCCTCAGAAATATTGACAGAAGTAAGTGTTACAAACGTGTGGGGCCAAACGCTGTTCAGTCAGCATCTTTCACAATCAAACACAACTATAAACCTGAAAGAACTTCCGGCAGGTATTTATCTCATAAACTGCCGCAGCGGTAAAGATTCGCTTATTACTAAACTGATAAAAAAGAACTAGGCGTTTCTACTGTTCAAAGAACACGGCCTTCAGCTCCTTCGCATCCGAAGCTTTCATTCTTCCTGCCAACACCAGGCGGAGCTCTCTTCTGCGCATGGCCATTTCATATTGCTTCTTTTCTTCGTCTGTTTCGGGAACCAGCGGAGTTACTTTTTTTGGTTTTCCGTTACTGTCCAAAGCCACAAAAGTGTAGTATGCTTCGTTGCACTTGTAGCGCGTTTCCGAAGGCAGGTTCTCGGCCCATACCTCGCAATGCAGTTCCATAGAGGTATGAAAGGCACGGGTAACCTTTGCGGTAATGGTTACCACATCGCCTAACTTTATAGGGTTTTCAAAGGAGACATTATCTACCGAAGCAGTTACCACCACGGCATTACTATGCTTGCCGCCCGCAATAGCACAGGCTATATCCATCCAGTGAAGGATTTTACCACCGCGCAAGTTATTAAGAACATTGGTGTCGTTGGGTAAAACAATCTCCGTCATTATAGTTACGGAGTCTTTGGGAGTTTTAGTGTGAGTCATTTATAGTATGTATTCTTTTATTAACGGGTGCCTTTACCGTAGTGGTATTCTTTTACTGAAATAACGTTCCGCATTTTACGTAGCGAGAGTGTGCATTTCATATTCTCCGACTCGCTATTAACGCTGCTTGAAAAGGTCATACTGGTGCCCGACAGCCGGTCAGATGCAATACCGTAGTCGCTTAGCATTTTAATTATTTTGAGCGAACGCATCATTTCAGGAGTCAGGTAGCCCTTCTTAATAAGGTCGGGCATCGTTTTGCGGAACGTGGGTATAGAGTCGATAAACTTCATAATAGTATCGCTGTAAGCCTTATTGTATTCACTTTTATCCGCGTAGCCATTTACCTTAATGTTAACATCAGGATTGGCCTTTAACCATTGTGCCAGTTTACTAAACATGGCCAGGTTATCAGAACCCTCCAAATCGGTAATGTTAGGCTGGTAAGTAAATACATAATCCTTTACACTATCGGTTACATCGGTAAAAAGTGAGTCAACCTGTAGTGAAATCCTATCGGAAGAATTGATAACTAGCCCTGTTACATGAGCATTTTGCATCATGTACTCACCAACAAAATGCCTCATTTCTTTCTCATTAATATCTAATACACTGTCGGGCATTTCGGCCATGTAACCCGACTCCTTATATGGCCAAAACCGAATCAAATCATCGGCATAAGCCTTGGTTTGTTTAAATGCCTGATGGTGCTTATTGAAAAGAACCTTAGCGGCATTCAGCATTGATTCATTTACCAGGGTATTGTTCACCCTGCTTATTTCATGGATCAACCAATCATAGGTAGACACAAGTTTATTTTTGTCCGGCTGTAGAGTAATACTGAAGATACCGCTGAAACTGCTTGGCACATAATGCGCTTCCAGTTTTTTACAGCCCTGCCGTTGAGCTAGCACATGCAGATAGTTATTCGGGTCATTCAGCATCTCGGTAAAGAGATATGCAAAAAAACTCCCCTGCTGATACGAGTAGGTACCGGGAAACTGCCAGTAAATTCTGAACTCGGGACTTTCTACAGTATCGTTTACCACAAACTGGTTACTGTATATCATTGGCCTGAAATCTATAATCTTAGTAATGCTCTCAGGATCAAACTCGCTGGGGGGCAAAGAAGAAAAAGCCAGGTTAAAGTTAGTGTCGAAAACCGAAACGGTAAATTTGCCGGTGGCTGAAAGAATACTATTGCTGGCTACATAGTATTTATCGAAGTGCTTAGCTACAGATTCTAAATGGATGTATTTAAACTTCTCCGGATTTCCAAGGGGCATAAGTTTTTGATAATCCTGCCGGAAAACTTCCTTCAAAATTCGGTTACTGAAATTCTCAGAGGGGACAGAGCCATTTGCTTCTATCTGATACTTAACCCTTGCCAAAGCAGTGTCAATTTCAATCTGAGTAAATTTTGCACGAAATACAGAGTCGCGCAAAAGACGAAACGCAGAG
>CAZLXD010000132.1:0-2115 GCA_964563185.1 uncultured Chitinophaga sp. | reverse complement strand
CCATATCTGCTTCATCAACGGTAAATCGAAAAACGGTATGCTCTGGCTCACAGTAAGAAGTGAAGACCGCTTTGGAGTTATTTAACCCCTGCACCTGTTTCGCCATGGCCAACTCCATTCTATCAGCAATAATGCTCCTGATGATATTGTTAATGCCGGCAAATGAATCATTCTCATAAATACTCCCTGATTTAAAATAAAGAGTGATTTCTGCCCGGGAGATATCGGTGGTAGGATACATTACCCCGTTCATGCCATTCATTAGCTTGATGATGAGAGGGCCACCACTGGCACTGCCAAGCTGGGCTTTGGCAGAATAACTGTTGAGAAGAAAGAAAAGAACAAACAAAACAATAACGGAGTTATACCTCATGGGGCAAATTTTGGAAATACAATTCTTTCTTTCAAATTTGTTTTGAAATTAAAAATCCTTTTCATGAAACGTTTGTTGTTTGTTTTTTCGCTTACGGTTTTTCTTCTTTCCGCATTCACTTCATGCAAAAAATGTTACGTATGCGATTTTGGCAAGGGAGATGTTCGCGAACTTTGTTCAAAGGATTTTCCGGATGGCACTTCAGGTTTGGAAATTACGGTAGATGCCTACGAAAAGCAGGGGTACCAGTGCACAGAAAAGTAAACATTAATAACAATCTTTAAATGAATGCCGCCCTTGTAGGTGGCATTTGTATTTTATTGCGGCTTGTAATGATGGAGTGCTTCCTTCACACTACCATACTTCAGTAACAATTCGTTGCTCTTTTGCTCATCAAGCCCGGTAGCATCCATAACCATCTTAGTACCGCGTTCAATCAGTTTTTCGTTGGTTAGTTGCATGTGTACCATCTTGTTATCATGTACTCTCCCTATTCGTATCATTACTCCCGTGCTGAGCATATTCAGCACTAATTTTTGAGCAGTGCCGGCCTTCATCCGTGTACTGCCTGTTACAAATTCAGGGCCTGCAATTACCTCAACAGGATAATCCGCCTCCTTAGCTACAGCGGTGTCGGGGTTACAGGTAATGCAGCCTGTAACAATACCATGCTCCCGGCAGGTTTTTAAAGCAGCTACCACATAAGGGGTACGGCCTGATGCAGCAATACCTACCACTACATCCTTACTATTTACCTGATGATGTTGCAAATCTTCCCACCCTTGTGTGGTGCTATCCTCGGCAAACTCCACCGCCTTTCTAATGGCGGCATCACCTCCGGCTATCAATCCTATTACTAAGTTGTGTGGCACACCGTAAGTGGGCGGACATTCACTGGCATCTACTATGCCCAACCTTCCGCTGGTACCGGCACCAATATAAAACAGCCTGCCCCCGCTCAGCATTTTATCGGTTACCGCATCCACTAACTTTTCAACTTGAGGGATGGCTGCTTCCACGGCAAGAGGCACCTTTTTGTCTTCGTTGTTTATATTAACGAGCAGTTCACGGGTGCTCATTTTCTCAAGGTGGCGGTAGTGCGATGTGGCCTCTGTTATCTTCATTCTTTTAGTGGTAGCGGCTCGAAGTTAATTTTATTTTTGCCGCCTCAATTTGTTCCGATAAAATGCCATACAGTAAGGCACCATTAGTTCTTTCAGCATTCCCTCTGACTTTATACAACCAATCAGATACCGATGAATAACAGCGATGATAAAGCCGGTTACATTTCTTACCGCAAACCATCTTCCAGCCCATATACTCCTTTTGTTTATTCGCTGATACTTGCTTTTGGGGTAATGATGGGGGTTGTTATAAATACTCTTACTACGGGCAAGCAATCGCTGTTAAACAAGAGCTACAACAAAATTGACGACATACTTAATTATGTGGAATTGAAGTATGTAGATACCATCAGCCGCAACTCCCTCACCGATAAAACCATTGATAAACTTCTTTCTAATCTCGACCCTCACTCTGTTTACATTCCTAAAACAGATGTGGCGGAAGTGAATGAATCGCTGGAAGGGAATTTTGA
Source organism: uncultured Chitinophaga sp. (assembly GCA_964563185.1). Lineage (GTDB taxonomy): Bacteria > Bacteroidota > Bacteroidia > Chitinophagales > LD1 > Bog-950. Next base: position 145 of record CAZLXD010000132.1, on the reverse strand, counting down.
AGGTATAGGCATTGAGTTTTTTATTGTGCAGGATACTATTACTGTGGTAACTGCCATACCCGGTGGGCCTTCCGAAATGATTGGGCTAAAAGCCGGTGACCGTATTGTAAAAATTAATGACAGTATAGTTGCCGGGGTTAAGATT
>CAZLXD010000131.1:4128-8726 GCA_964563185.1 uncultured Chitinophaga sp. | reverse complement strand
ACGCTATGTTTACCAAAGGCGCTTACGGAAAACCCAACAACAGCAAAGGCGATGGCACCGGTGGCGGACAGGGCGACCAAGGCAAACCCAACGGTGACCCCAACAGCACTAACTATTTGGGCAATGGCGATGGTGACGGCACCGGAACTGGTAAAGGCGATGGCAGCGGCTTTAGCCTGGCAGGAAGAAAGAAGGTAAACCTTCCTGCTCCGCAAAGTTGCAGCAGCCAGGGCAAGGTGGTAATTAAAATACGCGTAGACCGAAGCGGTAGAGTAACTGTAGCCGAGTTTGAACGCTTTAAATCCACCACCTTCGACCAGTGCAATATTGACAACGCTTTGGCTGCCGCCCGCAAGGCTACCTTTAACCCCGACTCCGATGCCCCCGAAGTACAAACGGGTACTATTACTTATATCTATAAGGTAAATTAGTTAGTTACTTGGTAGTTGAGGTCTTCGAGGGCATCCAAAGTGCTAATAAACTGATAAAATTAGGCACATAGTGCTTTAAGTTTCATGCCACTTCTTTTAAAATATCCTTCAGCACTTTTCTTCATCATCAATTACCCCCAAACGAATAACAACCGGTACAAGTTCAAGGAACGGTAACTTACCTACCATAAACAACAGCAGCCGTAAAAGTTATTTGTTTGAGTAAAATCATTCTTCGTAATTACAACGAAGATTATACATTCGCACGCTGTTTAGAATAAATCTAAATTAAAACACGCTGTGCCAAGGCCAAAAACTTACCTGCTTTCCCTTTTTTTCTTCGTCATTAACGGTTGCCTCTGGGCGGCTAACCCTGAGTCAAGCCGGATTCTGGTGCATACCCTCAACTATATTGGGCACGATTACGTGCATGCCGTTACCAACGGGCAGGTGATAAGCGAAGGTGAATACCACGAAATGCTGGAATTTTCTGAAAGTGCTGAAAAATATTTCAGGGAGTTTTCTCCTGAATGGAGCGATGCTGATTCGGCACAGGTGGGCACCCTGCTAAGTGCCCTTATTGCCGATGTAAAAGGCAAGGCCGACCCATCTGTAGTTGAGCCGAAGGCACTCGAAATAAAAGCAAAGGTAATTGCCCTTACCGGCCTTAAAACGCACCCTTTTCGGTATCCTAACCTTGTCAACGGGAAAAAACTTTACCTGAACAACTGTGCCACATGCCACGGGGCTACCGCACATGGCGATGGCCCTAGCGGGAAAGGCATGCAACCGGCTCCCCGCAATTTTCATAACGAAGAACGAATGAGCGCAATAGCCCCGGCACATGCTTTTAATACCACCCGCTTGGGAATAGAAGGAACCAGTATGCTGCCATACCCTGCATTGGAAGACGATGAAGTATGGGATGTTTCATTTTACCTGTTATCGATCAGGTATGAGGGGAAAACGAATGCAACCGAAATTCCCGAAATATCCCTCGAAAAAATTTCGACCGAAAGCGACAGGGAACTGGCGGAACAGTTTTCGCTCACTAAAGAACAACTGGCCACCATACGTTTGCAACAACCGGCTCTGAGCAACGACCACTTTCTGAAAACTGCCGAAACCTATTTGGATAAGGCACTCCACTCCTATTCCGAAGTCGACAACCGGCAGGCACTTAAGTATGCCTCAATGGCTTACTTAGAAGGGGTTGAGCCCGTGGAACTACATTTGAAAGCCACCGACCCTGAATTGAGCGAACGTTTAGAGAAACAGTTCCTTGACATCCGCAAAATGATTAATGAAAGGCGCTCTGAAAAGGAACTGTCCGATTCCATTGCAGCAGCCAGGCTAATTATTCAACAGGCACAGCAAATATTACAAAGCAAGGAATACTCTTTCTGGATGGCCCTGTTCATGAGTTTGTCCATCCTGCTGCGCGAGGGCCTCGAAGCCTTTCTGGTTATTATGGTCATTCTTTCGGTATTAAAGGCTACCAATGCTGCACATGCCGCCCGCTGGGTACATGCCGGTTGGATAGCAGCCGTGCTCATTGGCATAATACTGTGGTTTGTAAGCACTGAACTAATAGCCAAAAGCATGGCCAGCGTAGAGTTAATTGAGGGCATCATATCGTTTGTAGCGGTGGCTATGCTGCTATACATAGGCTTTTGGCTACACAGCAAAAGTGAAATAGGTAAATGGAAAGAATTTGTAAGCAACCGCATTAACAACGTAATGAACGAGGGTAACCTGATAGGTATAGCCGCCCTTTCCTTCTTTGTGGTGTTTCGCGAGGTGTTTGAATCGGTTCTGTTCTTATCGGCACTTAACATCGAATCGGGCGGAAAACAATCCTCCGGTATACTATCAGGCGTGTTGCTGGCATTTGCCATGGTGTTGTCGCTGGCATTTTTCGTATTGCGCTTTTCCGCCAAACTGCCCATTCCTAAATTGTTCAAAATCTCATCGCTGGTCATGGGGCTGCTGGCCATAGTGCTGGCGGGTAAGGGTATTCATTCCTTTCAGGAAGTAAGCACTATTCCCATCCACGGTATTCCATTGTTCCGCATTGAACTGCTGGGCATATACCCCACGCTGGAAACTACCCTTGGCCAGTTGTTTATTGTGGCGGTTCTGGTTATTATAAACCGAAAGAATAAAGCCGCTTAAAACCCGTAGCAGAAGTTAATCTGCACCACCAGTTTTATATTTTTTATTCCGGGTATGCCCGCAATTTCGCTGGTAAACAGGCGGTTTGTCCGGGCATCGAAAGAGCGTATAAAGTTGTAGCGGTAACCCAGCCCGCCCATAAAATCGCAAAACCATCCATCGCGCATTTCAATCTGGTAACCGGCTACTAGGCTGCCGTTTACATAGTTCAGCATTTCGTACGATTCATCGCCTTTGCGCTCCATTATTTTTACAAAGTTGTAGGAGAAATAAGGGCCAAAGTATAAACCCTCGGGGGCGTCTTTGCTTTTAAGCGGATAATACCGGTAACCCAACATAAGCCTTCCGCCACGCAAACTGTAGCTTTTAAAGCCGGTGCCCGGTGGGTCAGCCACGGCACTCATCATCAGCAAAATAATATTCGGGTAGTTGTAAGAAGCCCCCAACAACAGCGAATGGTTGTACGAAATCATCCGTTCGTAAGTAAGGCGTATTTCACCACAGTAAGGTATTTGCCCTATTATAAAAGGAACCGGAGTAAACTTTATAACATTCTGCTTATAGGGCATCCTCCCCTTCGAATTAAAACCTTCAAAACCCGAGGAATCAACATCTTCCTGCGCCATTAACGCAAAACCTATAGAAAGGAAAAAGCAAAGAAGACCAAACCGCCAAGCAGGTTTCATGCTTCTAAAATAAAACTACGGCAGTAACTCCGCTAACTTCTGCTCTAAAGCAGCTCCGCGAAGGTTAGTGGCAATAATAGTTCCCTGCTTATCTAACAGGAAAGTAGCCGGTATTCCGTTTACACCATATTTTACGGCTGCTTCGCATTGCCAGAATTTCAAATCGCTTACGTGGGTATCCCAGGTCATGCCTAGGTTCTTTATAGAGTTTTTCCAGGCAGTGCCATCCTTATCTAACGACACACTGTAAACTGCAAAGCCCTTATCCTTAAACTTGTTGTAAGCAGCTACCACATTCGGCATTTCCACACGGCAGGGCCCGCACCACGAAGCCCAAAAGTCAATCAACACCACTTTCCCTTTCAGCGAAGAGAGTTTAATGCTCTTTCCGTTCGGGTCTCTCAAATCAATTTCCGGAGCGGGTTTACCTATTCCCACTAAGTCGGCAGCTTCTTCCTGTGCAGTAGCGGCATTGGCCTGCTGTTGGTACTGGTCGTAAATAGCACGAAAATCCTTTGTGTAAAACGAAGTGGGAATTTCCTTCTCCATGCGCTCAATCACCTCCAGGTTTTCCTTCGGGTAATTCTGCATAGGCACATTGGTAATAAAGAACATAGCTATCAGCGGGCTTTTAGCCGTCTTGGCTCCTTCCAGGCAAAATTTCTCAAGCGCTTCGCCCGCAGTTTTCAGGCTCAGTTCAAAAGCCATCATAGAATCGGCCGGGTATTGCATCTGCTGGCCCATCATATAGTTATAGCGGGCTGCTTGTGCCTCTGTCTGTAATTTGCTGATAGATTTTACAGCCTTTTGAAACTCTTCATCTTCTTCAGAACCTGAAATTTTGAAGGCATCAGGTGCAGTCAAATCAATATCTACTTTGTATTGCTCCGGCTCCAGAATAAAAAGCCAGAAGGTGCGGTCGTCCAACTTAATACGGTAAAAACCTTTCTCCGAAACTCCTGCCATACTGAATGCTCCTTTATCATCTACCTTCGATGAGTCTACCACCGTTACCTGTTGTAAACTAAGGCGCTCCAGCAAAACGGATTTTGCTGCGGAATTTTTCAGGGTTCCCTTTATTTCATACTTATCGCTGCTACCGTTAAGGTTGCAGGAAACTAATAAGGTAAGGGCAAAAAGAATGGACGCAAATGTTTTTCTCATGATATGATGTTAGCTAATTTTTACGATTCTAATTTTTCAAGCACTAATTTGTTGGTCAGCTTAGGGTCGGCCTTGCCTTTGGAGAGTTTCATTACCTCTCCCACAAACAAACCAAGCAAACCTTTTTTACCCGAACGGTATT
>CAZLXD010000131.1:0-4118 GCA_964563185.1 uncultured Chitinophaga sp. | reverse complement strand
TAGCAAGCGCCTGTTCCACCAGTTCCGCAATCATTCCTTCATCGCTGCTTTGCAACAGGTTCATCTCTTCAGCAATCTTCAAAGGTTCCTTATCCGTTTGCTCCAGCATTACCGGGAATATTTTGGTAGAAGCAATAGAGAAGTTTGTTTTTCCCTCATCAATCAAAGCAATCAATCCGGCAATCTTTTGCGGAGCTACATTAAACTGCTGAATCTCCAGGCCATTCTCGTTCAGATAACTCTTTATGGGGCCCAACATCCAGTTAGAAGCAGCTTTGTAATTCTTAGTTTGTGTTGTCAGGCTGTTGAAATACTCCGAAGTGTATTTATCATCGCTCAATAAACGGGCATCATATTCAGGCAAGCCATATACGCTCATGTATTCTTCCTTCAGTTCAGAAGAAAGTTTTGGCATAGCAGCTTTCACCGCGTGAATGTATTCATCCGTTAAAACCACAGGCGGCAAATCAGGCTCAGGGAAATAACGGTAGTCGTGCGCATGTTCCTTGCTGCGCTGTGTAAGTGTATTCCCTTTTACTGCATCAAAACCGCGGGTTTCCTGTGTCAGCTTCTCTCCTGCTTCCAGTGCATCAACCTGACGAATAAACTCAAATTCAATAGCGCGTTTTACATTGCGCATACTGTTCATATTCTTTACCTCGCTGCGCGGATTATAGGCGGTAGTTCCTTTTAAACGAACAGAAACGTTGGCATCGCAGCGCATACTGCCTTCCTCCATGTTGCCATCGCAAATGCCAAGGTAACGCACCAGTTTGCGTATTTCATTCAGGTAAGCCATCGCTTCATCGCCACTGCGAATGTCCGGCTCCGAAACAATTTCAATAAGCGGAACACCGGCACGGTTCAAATCAACCAAAGTAAAGTAAGGGTCAATGTCGTGGGTTGATTTACCGGCATCTTCCTCTAAATGTATGCGGGTAAGGCGCACCGTTTTCTTCTGTCCTTCCAGTTCAAACTCCACTTTACCATTAGTGCAAATAGGGGTTTTATCCTGTGTAATCTGATAACCTTTCGGAAGGTCGGCATAGAAATAGTTTTTGCGGGCAAACTGGTTTTCGTGACGGATTTCACTGTGAGTTGCCAACCCGATTTTTACAGCGTATTCAATAGCCGTTTCATTTACCATGGGTAAAGTGCCCGGGTGACCCAACGAAACAGCACTAACATGTGTGTTAGGTGAGCCGCCATACTCTGCAGAATCGCCCGAATACATTTTGCTGTGGGTAGAAAGCTGAGCATGCACCTCCAACCCAACTATTACCTCGTATTTGCTGTACTTGTCGTCAGACATTACTGAAACTTTTGCTTTAGTTTTTGAATTAACTCCTCTACCTCCTTCACACTTCCTGCACTTGCCTGCACAAAATCTGCCGGGCCACCGCCTTTAACACTTGGAGCTAACTCCTTTAAAAGCTGGTTGCCGTTTATTCCCAACGAAGTAGCCACACGCAAATGCACCGGACGCTTGCCGTTTATTTCAGAAGAAAGCAACAGCACAAAGTTATCTTTCAAATCATTCGTTAACTGAATACCAAGCTTACGCAAAGCTTCCACAGAATTCAATTCCACTTTTGTAGTAGCATAAAACTTAACATGGCCTATGGTTTCAACAGAAGAAAGTATTTGCTTTCGCAAATCGGCCACCGCTTTGTCTTCAAACTGTTGCAACTGCTTCTTCAATTCTTCGTTCTCAGTTTTCAGGCTATCAATGCTCTTTACAATATCCTTTGAGTTGTTCAAAGCCGAGCGCACATTTGCCAATTCGCTGATTGCATTATTCGCCAAATCCAAAGCTTTCTTCCCGGTCACCGCCTCAATCCTTCTTACACCGGCAGCCGTTGAACTTTCCGAAACTATTTTGAACAAACCAATCTCACCGGTGGAATGCACATGGCATCCGCCACATAATTCACGACTGAATTTTTCATCGAAGGTGATAACGCGCACAAACTCGCCATATTTTTCACCAAACAACATGGTAGCACCTAACTTCTCGGCATCGGCAATAGGAACATTTCTGCGTTCATCTAAAGTTATGTTCTCCATTATCTTATCGTTCACTATCTGTTCTACTTTGGCAATTTCTTCGTCTGTCATTTTAGCAAAGTGCGAAAAGTCGAAACGCAGATAATCAGGATGAACCAAGGAACCCTTTTGCTGAACGTGTGTGCCCAACACCTGCCTTAAGGCTGATTGTAGCAAGTGCGTAGCAGAGTGATTTTTGATAGTAGCGTTGCGCTTGGCTGTATTGATTTTTGCATGAACGGGAGCCTCGGGCTTTGCTGGTACCTTCTTTACAAAGTGAACAATCAAATCGTTCTCCTTCTTGGTATCAATCACCTCTACTTTCTCCCCGCTAAAATCCAGATAACCGGTATCACCTACCTGTCCGCCACTTTCGGCATAAAATGGTGTTTTATCTAACACCACTTGAAACAGTTCCTTATCCTTTTGTTTAACGCTACGGTATTTTACTACGCGCGCTTCAGCCTCGGGATAATCGTAACCTATAAACTCTGTTTTAGCTTCCTCTCCTACTTCCACCCAGTCAGTCTGCTCGGTGGCAGCGTCTTTTCTGCCACGCTCCTTTTGGGCAGCCATTTCTCTATTGAAGCCGTCCTCATCCACAGTCCAACCTTTTTCGGCCGCAATTAACCTTGTAAGGTCTAATGGGAAACCATAAGTATCAAACAACTCGAAAGCAGTTTTGCCATCAATTCCATCTAATGCCTCAATACGCTTAATACCATTGGCTAATGTACGCAGGAAAGATGTTTCTTCTTCCCTAATCACATTTACCACAAAACTTTCCTGTGCTTTCAACTCGGGGAATATGTGGGCAAACTGGTTAGCTACAAGCGGAACCAATTCACATAAAAACGGAGTTTCGAAACCTAAATACGAATAGCCATAGCGAACAGCTCTGCGCAAGATTCTACGAATTACATATCCCGCACCTCCGTTAGAAGGCAACTGTCCATCGGCAATGGCAAATGCAATAGTGCGAATGTGGTCTGCCACTACACGCAGGGCAATATCCTTCTTTTCATCTTCGGTTAGTGTCCCCGCCACTTTACCTTCCACCAAAGTGGGAGCTGTAAACTTGTAGGTGTGTCCGCTCTTCTCCGAAAGAAATGTTATGGTTGGCTGAAAAACATCCGTATCGTAGTTGCTCGTTTTCTTTTGTATGGCTACACATAAACGTTCAAAACCCATTCCGGTATCAACGTGTTGCTTAGCAAGTTTTACCAGCGAGCCATCGGCCTTACGCTCAAACTCCATAAACACGTTGTTCCAAATTTCAATTACCTGCGGGTGCGAAGCATTCACTAACTCCTTTCCGTCTTTCGCTTTGCGGTCATCATCGCTGCGCAGGTCAATATGTATTTCAGAACAGGGGCCGCAGGGGCCTGTATCACCCATTTCCCAAAAGTTGTCCTTCTTGTTGCCTTTCAATATGCGCTCCTCCGCAATCCACTTCTTCCACTCACCGTAAGCCTCCTCATCAAAAGTCAGGCTTTCTTTTTCATCTCCTTCAAAAACAGTTACATACAAACGGTCTTTATCTAAACCATAAACTTTCGTCAGCAGTTCCCAACTCCACTCAATGGCTTCCTTTTTAAAGTAATCGCCAAAGCTCCAGTTGCCCAGCATTTCAAACATGGTGTGGTGGTAAGTATCCACGCCCACCTCTTCCAAATCGTTATGCTTGCCGCTTACACGCAAACACTTTTGTGTATCGGCAACACGCGGATATTTAATAGGCTCGTTACCTAAAAAAATATTCTTGAAGGGTGCCATACCGCTGTTGATGAACATCAGGGATGGATCGTTCTTTACAACGATAGGTGCACTGGGAACAATCTTATGCCCTTTACTCTCAAAAAAATCAAGAAACGCTTTGCGTATTTGCTCAGATGTCATGTTTATTCTTTAATGGACTTCGCGAATCAAAATCAGCTAATGTTTTATTTTAAAAGATTTTGATTTCAGAACTTGTCATCTCTGGTTAAATACCTTTAAGATTACCTCGCTTTTATGATGTGTGGATTAAAACAAAAATTCAACTATTTTGGCTCTTGTAAACGGAGGTATAT
>CAZLXD010000130.1:0-8802 GCA_964563185.1 uncultured Chitinophaga sp. | reverse complement strand
GTAGCCTCCGAACAAACCGTTGGATCTATAAAAGCAGTGTAAGTAGGTACAGGTGACAGGTTAACCGTAGTAGTGTTTGAGGCAACAGAAGAATTACATATTCCGTTGTTATACCACACAGTTACATTTTTGCTTCCGGTGCTGGTCCATTTTAGAGTTACCGTATTATTGCTTGTGCCAATACCCCCGGAAGTTATTGTATAGGTTCCGGGCACTGACCAGGTATAGTTTACCTGACCCGGCTGTGTAGTATAGGTAACATCAACTCCGGTACATGTAGAAGGACCGGGGGCTACGGTAAACGAAGCTCCAGGCACGGGCGAAGTAAAGGCGGTCCCCACCAGTGACCAGCCGCTCACATTCTGAGCACAGTCGCGAGACTTGTACCTTACGTAGGCTGTTTGACCACATGGAAGGCCGCTTATGCTAACCGTATTGGTAGTGGAAGCCAATGCAATATAAGTGCCGGAACCATCGGTGTTATACTCCCACTGATACCCGTTTGCATCAAGCCCCGATTCATCATCAACCGGATTGGCCTGCCATGTTTGGTTGTTGGTTCCCGAACCGGCAGTAATAGTTGGTGCTGCGGTTACCGTTGGCGCTGTAACATCTTTGGTAAAATTAGGATTGAACGAGGCAAAATTCTGTCCATATGTATTGTCCGGTGAGCCAATGTTCGAACCATGAATGGCATACCGGGTATAAAAGAAAGGCATCCAGTTACCAGCCGAAGGAGAACCACAACCTACCTGCATGTTGTAGGGTGCTCCGAGCGTTGCCGCTGTAATCTTACCGCATGTACTGTACGGGCAGCCTCCCTGTTGCAAATTATCATCGCACATAGCAGTATTAATAGTGCCGGCATCTACCTCACAAAGTACGTTGATATTAAAATTGGTAGAAATGTTTTTTAAAAACAACCGGTTATTGGTTGCGCTGTATTCCCATGTTGGGGTTGGTGAGCCGGTAGCAGTCAACGTAATCCTGAATAACGCTGTATAGTTGTTAAGATTGGAACTGACGTTTAAAGACCTTATTATAGTTACGCCATAAAAAGTAGCCACGTTGCCAGCTGTAGTTCTGCCGGGCACAGCTACTGCATAACTGTTATTTGCAGAGGTGCTTGTGTTTATAAAAGAACTGAGATTAGAAGTGCTTGGATTCCACTGCGCGTAAGTGCCACCGCCTGCGGTAGAAGTTGAAATACCCAGCGCAGGGTACTGAACATTCGTGTTATTCATGGTGTTAAGGTCTATAGCATACATACTGCCGCATGTCGGGGCAACAGCAGAGGGTATGGTGTAGGTAAAGGTTAACCCTTTAGCAGGGGTAGTACTGGTAGTAGGTATGGTTAATGACGGATACCCCATATCTCTTAAGTCAGGATACGGTGTGTTGCTATACGTACCGGGTAAAGGGATATTATCAAAATACTTACAAATTCTTTTACCGGTGGTTATGTAACCGTCAGGATCTATCTGAGTAATACCCAAATTGGTGGTTGCTGCAACAGGTACAGCAAGGTTGGCAGCAGGTACCAAAGTGGCAAGGGTTTGAACAGCGCTGGAATTAGAACCGCTTCCGCAGATATAGTTAGCTCTTACGCGATAGTAATAATATGTACCAGCAGTAAGGCCGACAACTACCTGTGAGGTTGCTGATGGGGCAGGGTTGAATGTTTGAACAATAGCCGTAAAGGTATTGTTGGTACTTACTTCGAGCGTGTAATTGGTTATTTGAGATAAAGGCGGACCAACCGGTGCTGTCCAGTTAGCGGTAAAGCCGCTACAACTTACTACTGTTGCCGGAGCCGAAACCGGTGCTGCGGTGGCAATAGGGTTAAGATTTACGTTAACCGTAAACGTTGAGCCTGCACAACTACCTAATGCAGAGGTAGGGGTTACAGTATACTGTGCTGTTGATACAGCAATAATTGAACTATTAGTCAAAGTGCCGTTAACATTTGCCTGACCGCTGGCTGCTGCCCCACCGGTAAATGAGCCAGCCGTAGCAGTGGGTACTCCCCAAGCGTACGTTCCCGAAGGCACTATACCATTGGTTGAGTTTACAGGGGTTACCGTAAAAGGAAGTCCTGAACATAATGTGGTGGACATTGGTGTAATTTGTGGTTTTGGGTTTATAACAACGACCACATTAAAAGGCGCTCCCGCGCAACCACCTAACCCCGCATCGGCAGTAGGGGTAACGGAATAAGTTGCAGTTGCTTGGGTATTCACCGTGTTTAACAAGGTACCGGTAATACTGCTGCCACTACCTGATGCCCCTCCGCTAAAACCGCTACCGGTTGGTGCAGCCCAACTGTAAGTAGTTCCGGTTGGAACTACTCCGTCAGTTCCGTTTACCGGTATAACGGAAATATTATCGCCACCGCAAACAGTTCGGTTGATGGTATTTATTACCGGTTTAGGATATACCGTTACGTTCAAAGTAAATGGTGAGCCCGGGCAACTGCCCAAGGCAACACTACTGGTAGGGCTAACGGTATAAGTAGCGGTAGCCACCGTAGAGGTAGTGTTCGATAAATTGCTCGAAATACTTAAAGCTCCGCTGCCGGTTCCTCCGCTTACCACTGTAAAGTTTGCTCCCGTTGGTGTTCCCCAACTGTAAGTGGTACTAGCCGGTACCACCCCGTTGGTGCCATCGGCAGGGGTAACTGTAAACGTGGTGGAGCAGGTAGTGGAGCTCATATTGTTAACAACCGGTTTTGGGTTTACCTTTTGAGTAACTGTAAAGGTAGGTCCTGTACACCCGCTATAGGATGGAGTAACAGTATACGTTGCAGTACCTGCCGAACTACCGGTGGTAGATATGGTACCATTAATGTTTGCCTGACCGCTGGCCGGGTAATTAGTAACACTAAAACCTGAACCGCCTGGTGTACCCCAGGCATAAACAGTACCGGTAGGTATTACCCCGTTGGTACCGTTTACAGGAGTTACGGTAAAAGAGGTTCCGGTACAAACATCAGCACCGGTCATGTTAGTTGGCACAGGGCCGGGGTTGGCTGTAATAGTAACCACAGGACTGGAGCCAGAAACACAACCCCCGCCAGAGGTAATTGTGTATGTAATGTTACCGGTTGAAGGTGCAGTAGTGGTTATATCAGTTACTGTAGCAGTGGTAGTAGTACCTGCTGCTAAACCGGCAACACTACTGCTGTTGCTAACCTGCGCGTACGACCAGTTAATAACGTTAGCGCCCGGCACACCGGCACTGGCATCTACCACATTAGAGGCAACAGTCCCCACGTTTAATGGCGAACAGCCACTGGCAGTAGTAACGGTAGGTGTTGGCAACGTATAAACCTTGGGCCCGTAAAATGCAGGGTTAAAAGCCATGTTCAGCGTTGATGTCCACGGTGTAATCGTGGTATTGGTTCCGTGGCGTGATTTATGAAGCCATGAAGCCGGATACCACTGGTTTTGACCACCAGCCACCGGGGTGGTAGGATTAACCATAGTGCCCAGTGAAAACTGTGTGGTGTTTGTGGTGGCATCTGCACACTTCATATCATAGCCATCCATTTCATACAATACGTTCACGTAAAAATTACTATTAGGAACGCGCAAAACGACCATATTATCAGTAGGGTCATTTATCCAGTTAATAGCAGCCCCTCCGGTAGTATAGGCCTTAAGGGTTACTCTAACATCAACAAAAGCGTATAAAATTCCATATCCTGTGCACCCCGAACTGTTATTAACTGTTGGGGCTGATCCACCATAGTATGCAACTAGAGTTCTGCCGGTGTAGCTTAAGATGTTACCCGAAATGCTTTGGCTGGCGAGGTTTATATTGGGCGTTTGATTACTGGCATTTACAGCACCGTCAACATAATTAACTGCTGCTGTCGTATTATATTGGTTCGTTCCCGACCATCCCGAAATACCCAGAGGCGGAGTATTGGTATTGGTATTTATTAAAGACTTGTTAATGCCAAAATACTGGCAATTACCCCAAGTGCCCGAGTTGGTAAATACATAGTTTAATCCTCCGGCTCCTCCGTAAGTAGATGTACCGTAACCGGAACCCAAATCAATATATTGATTTGGCGTAGCCGGCAATGAAGGAGTGGTGGTTCCGTTATACGAATTTACACTATTGGTGCAAGGCCCGGAATAAACAAGCGACACCGTACTTGGTGCCCCAAAAGGTCCCGGACCACCGGCAAGCGGCAACTGAGCGGTAACATAACCGGCTCCGGTCATCAGGCTTAGTAAAACTGAGATGGTGAGGTAAACATTTTTCATAGCGCAGTCAGGTTTTTAAATACAATTATCTAACACGAAATTATGTGAATTTATAGCGGCTCTGTTTAATATACATCGTTTTTTTACTTTTATACCTGCAAGCAATATACATCCCGTATCCCTTTTGCGCAAATTTTATTTTTTATAATCTTTTCCGAACTCACAGGCGATAGTGAACTATCAAATTACATACCATAGAGAAAATGCATAAGAATGATTCTGATTGCATTGATTATTAGCCAAATAGTTTGTATGGGATGTGCGCGATTTGTCAAATGATGCAACAAACTGTCTACTGATGTAGCATACAATGTATGTTATTTTTGCCATTTGCGATAGAGTTCTTGTAAAACAAACCGGTCGTTATTTAATTACCGCTATTTTCTTACTGTAACAGCCCTTGCCGCTCCAGATACGAACAATATAAAATCCATTATTTACACTGGCCATGTCCATTTCGGTCTTATTGCCGGTACCGGGTTTAGACTCTACTACTGTTTTTCCGGTTAAATCTATCAGTTGTATCAGGTCTGTTTCGGCAAATGCCGCACCTGATTCAATTATCAACAGGTTTTGACTTGGGTTGGGATAAACTTTTATCGCATTTCCATTAACCATTACATTATCTTCTACCGAAGTAAAACCGTCAAAACTAAGCTTATCAATTTGCAGCCGGGAGGGTCCAAGTGCCATTCTGGAGCGGGTCGAAATCTGGATGCCCGCGCTGTCAGGTACAGCCGAAGAATCGGGACCGTAGTAATAAATCGGCACATCAAACGGTTTAAAGAAAGTAACCGAATCGGTTTCCATTAAATAAGCCCAACCCATATTCTGCCCGTTTTTATACAGGGTCAGATTGATATACAGGGTATCATTATTAACCGGATAAAACTGATAATAGCCGTTAAACGTTTGGTGTTTAACGGTAACAGGGAAAGTGGGCGTCTGGTCGCTTACCGCAGTCCCGTTACAAACTAAGTCAGCACCGGTAAGAATGCCATCAACTACATTGTTTTTCAGTTCTAAAGCATAGTCGGCCGGTGCGTTAAAAAGCACTTGCGTAACCTGAGGGTCGTACGGAGATGCTGCGGGCGCTGTATAATACAACATAGAATACCCCCATGCTAAAGGACGGTTAATTACGAACGGAAACCAACTCTCGAAACTACCATTAGCCACCGGAGTGTTATCGGGGTAAAAAGAAACATCATCTACCGCGATAAAGTTGTTTGCAAAATCGCCACTGCTGCCCTTCAGAATATTGCTGCTGATAAAACCAATTACTACGCTGTCGGGCACCGCACCCGAATTATAGGTAATGGGGAAAGATAATTTTTTGTAAGTGCCTCCGGAATTACCGGCTATTGGGTGTAGTTTGTAGCTTATAATGTTAGCTCCGCTATACATCTGTGTAAATAGGTATCCGGTATCACCGGTGGTAATGTTGTAATTCAAATAGGCCTGTATGGAGTCGGGGCGAAAATGAAGGGGTTGCCCTCCGTGAAAGGCAGGAAAATCGTCCTGACTTTCAACAAAGTTACCCAGCAAGAGTGCATTAAGCTGACTAATCTTGATTCCATAATTACCCGTATTGCCCGGTACACGCTCTACATTGTCGGTTAGCGTTTTCCAATAATTAGGAATGTTAAATGTATCCTGCTGCCAGTACTGAAAGTCCCAGTTTGGTATTTCAGACATACCGGCATACAACTGCCGTATGTTGCCGTAAAAATTATTGTAACCGGCTGTTACGCCTTTTAACCGGTAGTAATAAATGGCGTTGTTGTTTAAGCCGCTGAGGTTAGCTGAAACAGAATGAGGCAGGCTATCGCTAACCACTGCAGGTGTTGCGGAAATCTGGCTACCCAGAGAGGGTGAAGTGCCGTATTCAAAACTCAGGTTGGTTGCATTTACAATACCCGATACATTTCCGTTTAACTGTGCTGAACTAACAGTAATACCGGTGGCACTGCCGGTAGTAAAAACCGTATAGGGATTGCGGGCATAAAAAGTCAATGTATTACCGTAAAAAGTTTCAAATCCGGTATTTGCCTTTATCCGGAAGTAATACCGGCTGCCAGGTTGCAAAAGAAAGGCTGTGGCAGTAACGTTATGTGGCAGGGTATCGTTGATAGTTGGCGGAAAAGCAGGGGTAGTAGCACCAAGCGCCTGCGTGGTACCCCATTCGAAATAAATGTTTGCCGGAGCCGGAAGTTTATCAATAAAGCCGTTCAATTGGGCAGAGGCCTCAAAAATACTTGAGGCCGGTACTGTTTGAACAACCGTGGCCGAGTTAGCAGTAAAAAAAGAAAACGGGCTTCCGTAGTAAGCAACTGCTCCGGCAGTACCTCTTAAACGGAAGTAGTAAGTAGTATCGGCTAAAAGAGAACTGAGTGATGCGCTTACGGCATGTGCCAATGTATCATTTATTAAGTTAGGCGATGCAACTAAAGTGTTGCCAAACAATGGAGTTAGTCCGTAGTCGAAATAAAGATTGGTTGCTATGGGCAGTTTGCCAACTATTCCATTCAACGTAGCCGATGAATCGGTAATGGAAGATGCTTGCCATGTTTGAAAAGTATATGGTGTTGCCTTGGTTTTAAAACTAAGCGTATCGCCTGTAACAAATCCATAAGGATTTTGCAGTATCAGCGTAAAGTAATAAGTGGTGTCCGGTAGTAAGTACTGGAGGTTAGCACTAACGGTATGCAACAGCGTATCGGTAATGTATGCAGGGATACAATTGATGGTAGCCGATTGTATTAAGTCGGGCGAAAGCCCGTATTGGAAGTAAGGATGTGCAGTAAAAAATACCTTATCTACTTTGCCATTCAGCTGCGCCCAGTTCAGGTTGATGTTGGTGGCGGAATCGGTTTCAACGGTGTATCTTGGTGTATGGGTATAAAAACTGAGGGTATCTATCCGCTGAGTGCCCAGTATTGTTTTTACAACAAACCGGCAATAGTAGGTGGTGTTTGGAATAAGCCCGTTGAGGTAAATACTTACGTTTGCAAAAGTGTCGCTGGTAATGTATTGATTGTACGAAACATAGTTAGGCGTGAAACTGCTGTCGGTTGAAAAATCAAACCGGCATTCTACAGGTGTGCCGTGGGTATTAATGCTGACACGGGCAAGATACCTTGTTGAGTCAACATAGTCGGCTCCAATTACTGATGCCTCCGGCTGTGCGGCATCGGTGTAAACAAAAACCTTCCCCGATTTTCCACCTACTACTCCAAAGTTCGGGTCATGAAAGGCAACGGTGTTAAAGGTTTCGTTACCGGTTACCCCGCTCAGCGTTTGCTGGCTCCAGTTTTGGCCTCCGTTGATTGTTTTCAGTAAACAGGCCTTATCGCCAACTGCATAACCGGTGGTTTGATCTATAAAGGTTGCATCTTTCAACCAGCTCCCCGGTTCATCTTTTACAATGGTCCAGGTATCGCCACCATCAACACTTTTTAAGATAGTTCTTATGGAGTCATTATTCTCTTTGCCGCCAACAATAAATCCGGTTGAAGGGCTTACAAATACAACGCTATTCAAGTTTCGCTGAACCGGTGACGTTACCGGTACCCAGGAGCCTCCTCCGTTAACGGTTTTCAGAATAGTGCCGCTGTCGCCTGCGGCAATGCCGTTCTGCAGGCTTGTAAAATATACGGCCTTCAGCCATTTGCCCGGTTGATGATGCGACACACTCCAACTGCCTCCGCCATCGGTGCTTTTGAGTATCACCCGGCTTGAATCGTTCCACCGGTTGCCGCCAACGGCAAACACGGTTTGTGCAGTAACAAAAAATACTTTATTGAAATCGCCCGCAACGGGAGACGTAACAACCGACCAACTGGCCCCTCCGTTTACAGTTTTTATAAGGGTACTGTTTTCGCCAACGGCTACCCCGTTTAGTGAATCGCTGAACCCGGCAGATTTCAGCCAGGGGGCAAATCCGTCATAAAGAAAATCCCAGGTAACACCGTAACTGCCCGAGGTAAATATGGAACGGTACGCAGGGTCTTCGCCCCCGGCAACAAAAACAGAATTGCGGTTAAAAATGTGTGCGGTGTTAATGTCGCGGGCATAAAAAAAAGGAGTAGCCGGATACCACTGCTGAGCCTGCAACAGGTTAATAAAAAAAACCAATGGAAGCAGGTGTAGAAATTTGTGTACCATACTTTGAGTTTTGTTGCCAAAGTTACACACTTCTTTTGTTATCTGGTATAACAAAGTTCGTCACAATTTCTGTCCGGGAAGGGGTACCGCTCAGTCTTAGTATTGGTTCTTAAAGTTTCAGTAGAAACAGCTTAACGGTAAAATGGGGTAAATGCAGGTGTAAGCGGAAACGCCTGAGTTCATTAAATCAACCCGAATTGTTGCAATATGAACCGGCATTTAACCTTATATTATACCACTTTCAGTTGGCAGTGTAACCAGTATCAACTGTATGCGCTCTCACTTACAACTTCGTACGCCCTCGTATACAACCTGATGTGCCTTTACATATAACCTTATACTCCTTCGCATACAACTTAGT
>CAZLXD010000129.1:0-8810 GCA_964563185.1 uncultured Chitinophaga sp. | reverse complement strand
ATAGTTGTTAAAGTGGTATTGTTCTAACTGGTCATTGTCAGGGTTAGCTTCAATTATAATTTTATTGGCACCGCTGTAATTGTTGCCGTTTAACACGGTGTCGTAAATAAGGTGCATTACACTTAACGCTTTCAAAGAATCATAGCGTGTGAATTGGATGTAGTTGTTGTTTTGCGCATCGCGGATAAAATACTTAGTGAGCATGCTGTCCATGGGCACCTCTGTTACGTTTTCCAGGCCAATCTCAATATGCAGGTTGCCACCAATAGGTAAAGAGTCCACAAAGAAAAAGTGGGCTGTTGGATTCATGGCAGCCTCCGGAGCCTTCTTGTATAAAACTCTCCAATACTTTAACTGAGTAGGCGTTCTAACACTGTCATCGAAAGTGCGCAGGCGAAGTTTTATAAACGGATACTGTTGCGCATTTACCGTTTGGTTAAGATTGATGTTGTCGGGTTGAGTGGTGCTTAGCAAAACAGTTTCGGTGCCTGTGCTGCTTACACCAATAATGTCTACGGTATCAATATCGGTAGTTGGGTTTTCAAGTGCTTCTTTCTGCCAGTGCATGCTTCCCCATTCAAATGCCGGGCCTATAAGCGGTGTGCTAAAATTTCCCTGATACCACACACCGTTGAAGTTGATGGTTTCAACCAGCGGAGTAGAATAGCTGTTTGCCGAATTAAAATAGTTGGGATAGCTATTATTACACTTTTGAGTAAAGAATACAAAGGGGCCGTTTATCTGTCCGTTTTTAAACTGCGAGGCCTGTGCAAAGCCGGCATTTTGCAGAGCATTTACAAGAGTTGTGTCCCATGAAGTATAGGAAATATCGTTAGTGTTATAAATAAGCAGATAGAAGCCACAGGGAATAGAATCGAGGAAGTTTTTAACTGCTTGTGTCCAACCAATTCCCGACCAGTTGGGGTTAACTCCGGTTGGGTGGGTACCCGTTGTGGCAAAATCAAATCCAAACTGTTCTGCTGCTTTGTCGGAGCAGTGGTAGTTACCGAATATATCTCCCCAGTTATCGCTGTTTTTATTCCAGCTCGACCATGGAATTCCCGTAACATTATCTATTACCGCAAAGGTAAGTCCGCGTAAAAAGCCACAGCTACCCATTCGGAAGCGATGCATGTTGTTGTTGTTATAGTCCCATCCCAACAAAGTTGAACTCAGGTTTCCACCAACGGCATCAGCCTTGCCGGTTGTTACCTTTATTTCGTTTACTGATGGAGGAAACTTAAACAAGCGGTCAGTACTATCCAGTTTCACATTCAGATAACTATCCTTTAGCCACTGAAACAAATGTGATTGATTCCATCCCGGATACTCCCCGTTCAGGAAAATAAATGAAGTGTAATGCCATTGCGGAGAAGTAGAGTCAATAGCTACACGCCAGTAGTAAACCGTGCTGTCAATGTAGGTAAGGGTAGGTGTCCATTTTACCACACCACCGGTTTGGTTGATTACCTGTGTTTGAAGTAAAGGCGAGTTGAATAACTCCGTAGTGTCTATCTCAAACCGATAATTGCGGGCGGGTGCAAAAGGGTTTATGGTAGAAGCTTTTAAAGTAACTCCCTGCTGGGGCACTATGGCAAATTCGTAAGGGTAAATAGGTACTATGTCATCGCGCTGAATATTAATAACCACTGGCTTTGGATTGTTAGAAGCATCTACCGGCCCGTTGTTTAACTCCGACATCTCATCAACTTCAAAACCTGCATCTACATAAGGCGAAAACTCGTTTTGCCCGTAACCCACATTAGTGAACACTGTAGGGACTTTAAAGGTGATAGTATCAATGTAGTAAGGAGCTTTTACCGTTTTCTGTAATTGAATACTAACGGGGGCATTGTTGTTGTTTAAGTCGAAGGCGGTTCGCTTTAGTGAAACTTCAATGGAATCCTTGATGGCCTTGCCTAGGTTGGTTAGCACCACTTTTACTTCAAACGAATCTAAGCCGGGAGTGATAGTAGCCGGATTAAAAAACACCGAGGATTCTTCGATAGCATAATCAGGTTTAGGATACTGATTAAAGTAAATGCCCGGGTCGCCATGGAGCGTAAACTCATAAGCCACCATTTGGTCGAAGTTGTTGGGGTTGTTATTGTAAACATCGGTCAGTGCCCCCGAAATACATTCGCCAACTGTTTTTGTGTAGTAAGAGGTTGACAGACGTTTATAAAGGTTGCGGGTAAACTTATCAAGAGCACCGCTTTCCGATAAACTGGTGGTAGCAATAAACGCAATGGTGCCTGCTTCGGGTTTAAATACAAAGCGCTCGCTGTAACCCTGGCCGGCATCATGCACTAGTCCTGCAAAGCAACCATTGGATATAAACACCGGATACTTGCCTGTGTTGTTGTAGTTCTCCGGTTCATCTACACTAAAATCAAATGCACCGGTGGCGGAGTGCCCGAAGAAGGTAACCAATGATACTCCTTCGTTTATCTGTTGTTTAATAGCCAGCGATTGCGATTCTTCTATGGGGGCATTGCTTTCGCGGCTATACGAAGTTACATGGGCACCCCATGAAGTATCTTCCACTATTTGCCGGTAAGAGTTATTGTAACCTTTAAATTTTGCCTGCTCTCCGGCATCGGTTCCTCCGCTAAAAAGCAACACTTGCTTCTGCCAAATCTTTGGAACTATCTTCTGGGGGTCGTTGTAAATGCGTTGCTCCGTTTCGTAGGTCTTTACCTTTTCTAAGTAGTCCTTAATTTGTTGTCCGTTTTCGGCAGCAAGGCGGCCCACGGCAACTAAAGGAATATCGCTGGTGCGGGTTCCGGAATAAAGGTTGTCGGAGCCGGGGAAGCCAAAAGTTGGAACCAGACATTGATTGTAAGCGCTGCCTCCGTTGCGCATAAAGTTGTATTCGCGCCCTTTACCAATCAGGAAAACATGGGTGGGAGAGATAGCCCAGTTGTTATAGGCGTATTGAACAAAGTTGCGGATAGCTAAAGGTGATTTAACCACGCCATAGCCAAACTGATCGTAAAGTTGTTCTACATCATAAATGCGGGCTACATACTTACCAATGCCGGGGTTAGCATCCATATCATGGTAAACACGGTATTCTTCCACGCGGTCGGTTGAAGTGCCATCGTTTAGCTTGGAGTGCGAAATGATAAGGTAGTTACCCTGATTAGCCAGTTGGGTGTAGTTTTTAAACTGAAC
Source organism: uncultured Chitinophaga sp. (assembly GCA_964563185.1). Lineage (GTDB taxonomy): Bacteria > Bacteroidota > Bacteroidia > Chitinophagales > LD1 > Bog-950. The sequence continues at coordinate 5,633 of CAZLXD010000129.1, read as the reverse complement.
AGGAGTTAGCTGAACAACTGTATTGTAAGAACTGCTGTTACCACTTATTAAATACAATTCGCGTGTACCAATGTACGGGGGCAGGGCAAACTTAAGCGGAGTGCTGCCCGGTGACTGTATGGAGCGGATAAACACATTATTGGCAAGGTCGTAAAGAACCGGTGTTGAGCCCTGATCGTTAAAGTTGGTAATCTCTATGTATTGCTTTACTGTATTGGAGGTTCCTGTTACCTTAAAGTAGAAAGTGTTGGCACCGCCAAAGTTAAACTCGCTGGGGTAAGTAAGTTCCTGCATATAAAGCGCGTTCTGCTTTTTGCTGGTAGCATTGCTGAATGTTTCGGTGTACACCACATTGTTGTTGGAGGTGTTATTGAGTTGGCTTACAGGAATGGTGAAACTCTGCTTTACCAAACGGAAACCACTTTGCAGGGTTTGAGTAAACAGGTTAGTGTTATTGTTGAAACTTACTTTTGCTGCGTGCGGCTCGTTGGAGTTGTTGGCAAACACGGTGCGGAAAGTGGCATCGGGCCCATTGTAATAAATGTTAGGCGAAGCAATACCAACCTGAAGCGCAGTAACCTGCTGCGGAGAACTACTGCTTACCGAACCAAAAAAAGCATTATTCACAAATCCTTCGCCATCTTCAAACGATGATTTGTAAACCTCATCGCCACTCAGGTTGTAATACTTGCCCTCGTAGTAGCGGCTGCTTAATACCTGCCTTACCGTATGCATAAAGTAAGCTTCCTTGGCGGGAACATTCGCCAGATTGTTTGTGAACTCCACGAAGCGTGGTGTGTTACTGCCCGGCTTTATGGCAAGAAAGTAAACAGAAGTATCGGAGTAAAGGCTGTAATAAGGATGCGGTTGTGCGGCTCCGGTTTTATACAAAAAGCTATCTACATCGCCTATGTTCTTTTTGCCGTAAAACTCAATGTAATCGCTGGAACCCAGTGAGCCAGATGTGGAAATAAGGAGCGGCACTGCCTGCCCGTTGTGGTATAACGCAAAACTGGAAGCATTGACTGAACCGAGATTAGGAATAACGGCAGAAAGAGTGGAATAAGGTATGCGATAAACTCCATCCTTAACCACCTTTATTTTATAATGCTTAACACCGTAATCAATCCACTCGTTGCCGTAGGGCTGCGCCTTGGCAAAAGAAAAGGCAGTAAAGAATGTTATGAGTAGTAGAAGTTTCTTCATCCGTTACTCTTTTTGCTTTTTGGTTATGTCTAAACGGAGGGAGATAACGTGCGAATACAAACCGGCACCACCGTTTTGGTCTTTAATGGTGGTAAGGTTGGTAAGTGCGTAATCCAGCGAAACTATTTTGATATGCACCCCGGCACCAATGTTGGGCGAAACGGTAAAGCGCTTTTTGCCTAACTCATCGGTAGAACGTTGCAGGTTACCTACCCCTGTGCGTATAGAAACATCAATGTCCTTAGCCGGAACATACTTCAACTCCAAACCGGCTGTCATGTCAATACTTATCGGTTTGGCGGCAATCAGTACGTTTCTCTTTCCATCGGTAGTAAGGGCAAAGTTTACCTCGGGAGTTATGTAGAATTTGTTTTTGATGTTGCCTTCATAGCCGGCACCCAAAATGAACATAGGAGTGGTAATCTCGAGCGTATTTTTAGGCAGTTCGTTGTTGGTTTGCAGTAACACCTGTTTTTCGGCATCGGTAAAGTTCATTTTCCAACCGTTGAAGGTACCGGTGAGGTCGCGGGCCATAAAGCCCACCCGCCAGGCTTTTCTGCGGTATTGTAAGCCTACATCAATTCCAAAACCAAAAGCCTTGGCAAATTTTCCAATTTGGCGGTAAATAATTTTGGCGCTTCCGCCAATGCTTAAGCCTTCTACGGGTAACACTTGTGCATAGTGCAGCATAAAGGCATAATCGGCTGCGCTAAACGAGGTAATCTTCGTGTAATCAACGCTTCCATCAGGCTGAACCAGAAAGAGGGTATTGGGAATATCGTCAATACCAAAACGGAAGAAAGAAAAACCAACCACTCTTTTCTTTTGCTGCACCGGTACGGCAAACGACACAAAATCGTACTTGGCTATGCCGGCAAAATATTCGGAGTGCATAATGCCCACCTGAAAAGTGTTGTTGATGTGCACTAAGCCCGAAGGGTTGTAGTAGTTGGCGTAAAGGTCGTTGGTGGTGGCTACCTGTGCGTTGCTCATGGCTAAACCGCGCCCTCCAACTCCTATTTGAAGGAACTCGTTGCTGTATTTGCGCACGGTTTGCGCTGTAAGTGCCTGACACAAAACAAAAAATACAGTTGCTAACTGTAGCCGTTTTTTCATACTGATAAAATTTCCTGCCACCTATAACGGATTATGTTGTCAATATTGTGAAGGCCCGCCTTTAGCTGCGCCTTCTCTTTTAAGGTAAACTCTACCTTGGTTACCGAACTGTAAATCCTGTTCAATCCAAAAACCATGTTCTCCAGGTCATTGAACAAATACAGGAATTTGCGTTCCCTGAAAAAAGCAAATCGCTCCGAAAATATCTTCTTTTCTTTTTCCAGGCCAAAGTGAATAAAGTATGAATGTAGTATGCTTTCATCGGCTTTACCTACTAAGGCGTAGTAATCATTACAAACATGCGATTGTTGAATAATAATATGCCGGTCTATGAGCATTTCTACTGCTAAATGTGCTATTACCGAAAGCCTGAGGTGCTGCCTGTCCATACCCGCTTTTACCATAGACGCAGTAGCCTCCTTTACCTGTTGCATAAAAACGGGGGAGGTGTGAAACCAGGCATCGCCCGCAAAGTGTTGCATTACCCCTTTGTGTATAAGGGCCATGTCATGGTGTAAAGGAATATCCGCATGTTTCAGCTTGCTGTTGTATGCTTTGGCAAAGCCATGTGTAAGGTCGGGAATGCCCAATGCTACAACAAACAGCGGGTTGTTATTCGGTAGCTCAGTGTAGTAATGTGACAGGAAATGCATTCCGTTATATTTGCCCGAAGTCGAAAATTAGAAAAATAACAGGAAAAGATGGGTTTTGTTGAAGAGTTACGTTGGAGGGGAATGTTGAATAATATAATGCCGGGAACGGAGGAGTTATTGAACACAGAGACGACTGCAGGCTACATAGGGTTTGACCCAACTGCCGACTCGCTGCATATTGGTAGTTTACTGCAAATAACCCTGCTTATGCGTTTTCAGCAGCACGGGCATAAGCCCATAGCCCTGGTAGGCGGTGCCACCGGTATGATTGGCGACCCTTCGGGAAAAATGGAGGAACGCAAGCTGCTTACACGCGAGGACATAGAACATAACGAGCGAGGCATAAAAGCACAGCTAGAAAAGTTTTTAGACTTTGATACTACCCGTGCCAACAGGGCCGAAATTGTAAATAACAACGATTGGTTTGGCACTATGAACATGATTGCGTTTTTGCGCGATGTGGGAAAGTATTTAACCACTAACTACCTGCTAAGCAAAGGTTTTGTGAAGGATAGATTAGAAAACGGAGGAGAGTTATCGTTTACCGAGTTTAACTACATATTAATGCAAGCCTACGATTTTTTGTGGCTGTATGAACATAAGAATTGTAAGCTGCAAATGGGCGGCAGCGACCAATGGGGGAATATTACAGCCGGAAACGAACTGATTAGAAAGAAACTGCGTGGCGAGGCATATGCCCTAACGGTACCTTTAGTAACCAAAGCCGATGGCACCAAGTTTGGCAAAACCGAAAATGGAAATGTTTGGTTAGATGCCAGGCGCACTTCCGTTTACAAGTTTTACCAGTTTTGGTTGAATGTTTCTGACGAAGATGTAAGCAAACTGATACGTTACTTTTCGCTGAAAAACCGTGAAGAAATTGAGGCCATTGAAAAACAACACAGCGAAGCCATGCACCTGCGCCTGTTGCAAAAAGCAATGGCCGAAGAAGTAACCGCCAGAGTGCATTCCCATGAGGCACTTACCCGCGCGCAGGAAACCACCGATATACTTTTCGGTGCATCGTTTGAAGATTTTAAGCGCCTGAGCAATGAGGAAATAGAAGATGCGTTTGATGCCGATATAACCTTTAAAGTGGAGCGGGCTATGTTTGATACCGAAGTGGACCCGGTGGGCTTAACCGGTGAAAAGGCTACAGTGTTTGCCAGCAAGGGCGAAGCCCGCAAAAGCATACAGGGCAACGGGGTAAGCATTAATAAAGAAAAGATTACCCTTGACAGAAAGATTACCTCTGCCGACCTGTTGCATGGCAAATACCTGCTGGTACAAAAGGGCAAAAAGAATTATTACCTGATAGTGGCTGAATAGTTAATGGTGCGTAACCTCCTTTTAATTTTTGTTTTTGTGGCTTTGTTGGCCACTGCAGCCTGTAGCCGCAGGCCTTATGCCTGCTTTCGCACCGAGCCGGAGGAGGAGGATATACACGTCAATCAGCCGGTTACTTTCCGCGCCAATTGCAGTTCGGGGGCCGATTCATACTTCTGGGAGTTTTACGATAAGGAGGACAGTACAGAGTATGGGTTCTCGGTTACCAAAACTTTTGCCGATACCGGTGAGGTGAAAGTCTTTTTGCTAGTTGTGGGAGGGGGCAAAACCTCCAGCACCGAACGTTATATTAAGGTAAAGCCCTGAGGGTGGGTTGAATAATTTGCTCGTGTTTTTTTGCGGTGAACCTGTTGCGTAACCTTTGTTACTGATTTCTGCTTTGTAACACTCCACTTTTGCATGGTAAAAAAACAATACCATAAAAAACAGAAATTCAGTTTATGCACTCACCTTATTACTAATGGTAAGCATTGCAGGTTGTGCCAACAGTCCGCAGGGTTCAAAAAGCGGGGTGCAGAATATTAACCAGGAAGAGTTTGCAAAAATTGCACAGGCAGAAAAAGCAGTGGTGGTGGATGTGCGCACCCCCCAGGAAGTAGCAGCCGGAATTATTAAAGGCACCACCGTGTTTGCCGATATTAACGGAAACAATTTTGAGGCACAGATGGAAAAACTCGATAAATCGAAAACATACATTATATATTGCCGCAGTGGAGCACGCAGCAATTCGGCTGCCAACTACATGGTAAGTAAAGGCTTTACAAAAGTTTACAACCTCAACGGGGGCATTAGCAACTGGAGGGGAGAAATAACTACTCCTTAAATGGAACAACTAAAAAAGGATTTTCTAGGTATTTTGCTGGCTACAGCCATCGGCCTATCCGGTTATTTTATTTCAGGTTACCTGCCCGCCTCGTTTAACAGCATTTTAGTAGCACTGTTACTGGGTATGCTGGCAGGTAATACCATTAGTTTACCCGAAAACTTTCAGTCGGGTATTGGTTTTACATCCGGCAAGCTGTTGGAACTCTCTATTTTGTTTCTGGCTTTTAGTATTAACTATTCACACATTGCAGCTTTGGGGGTGGGCAGTTTCAGCATAATTGCAGCCATGGTAATAGCTATGTTGCTGTTTACCTATTACTTCTCAGCAGTAGTAAAATGCCCGGGCAGCACGGGCTGGCTGGTTGGTTTTGGCACTACCATTTGCGGATCATCGGCTATTGCCGCTTTGGCCCCCGGTGTTGCCCGAAACTGGAAGATCGCTCGCGCTGTGAGAGAAGCGCAGTGATTCGGCGAAGTCGTGCATCT
>CAZLXD010000128.1:0-8972 GCA_964563185.1 uncultured Chitinophaga sp. | reverse complement strand
ATGCGCACCTGTTTGAATGGAACATGAGTGACGACCTGAGCGTAAGTTGGAGGCCGGTTTTTATAAACCCTACACAAGGCGGCAATACAGCAGCGTTGGGTATTGGCTTTAGGGTAAACATGTAAATGAACTTAATTAAGGTATTCAAACACTATACATAGGCATAACTGTGTATTAAAAAAATTTTGAGGAACCTACATTTGCCTTACATTTAAACCGAAAACTAAAAAACAAGACTATGGAAGAATCCAATAATGGTGGAAACAAGAAAATGTACATTGCTGTTATTGTGCTTTTATTGCTCATTAACGGGGTGGCCCTTTATTTGCTATGGAGCGAGAATAAGGCTAAAACTGATTTAAGCGGACAGAAAACACAATTGGAACAGGAGTTTAAAAGCCTGAGTGACACGCTGGATATGAAGCGTGCAGAAATAGACGCCCTGATTTCTGACGGCAACATTAAGGACAGTACCATTCTTGCACAAAGAGATGAGTTGGAAGCTAAGCAGCAGGAAATTCAAAGAATGTTGGCTTCGGGTAAAATGAATAAGGCTGAGTTAGCCAAGGCTAAGCAGCTAATAAGCCAGTATGAAGCTTCTATTGCTGAGTTGCAAAAAAGAGTAGAGGAGCTTACTGCTAAAAACCAGCAGCTAACTAATGAAAACACTCAGCTTTCCAATGACTTAAGTGCTGAAAAGCAAACGACAGCTAACCTCACTCAGGATTTAGCAATTAAGAACAAAAAGGTAGAACTGGGCTCTTTGTTACAACCCCGCAACTTAATGGTAGAAGCTATTAAGAAGAAAGGAAGCGGTAAAGAAGTAGCTGTTAACCGTATAAAAGCTACAGAAAGCCTGCGTATCACTTTCGAAACAGGTGAAAACAAAGTTCTGGAGTCGGGTCCGCTAAGCCTTTACATTCGTATCATCAATCCGAAAGGGGAAACCATTACCGTAGCAGATCAGGGGTCAGGTTCTTTTAACATGACAGAAGGAGGTGAAACAATTCAGTTCACTAAAAAGGCTGATTTAGACTGGAACCAAACCAATAAAAAGGTAGTGGTTTACTGGAGTCAGAACATTAAAGATGCCGGTACTTATAAGGCAGAAATTTATCAAAGTGGCTACCTGATAGGTAAGGGAGAAATAGTATTGAAATAATATTTTGACAAAACAGTTCTAAATGAAAAAGCCTCTTACATGTAAGAGGCTTTTTCATTTAGAACAAAGCCCGTAATTCAGCTCTGCCTGTATGCACCGGTTTTAAAGTGCTTTTGTCGCCTGCGGTAAAGCCAGTCATTCTTCCATCATAAGAGAGAGATAATTGAATATTGTTCCCAAGGTTTTGTTCGTAGCCTACCGTCCACACTAAGTTGTTGCCGTTGCGAAGTCCTTCCAGCATGGCATATTCTAACTGTTGGTTGGGGTAATTCTTATCTACATATTTTATGCTGGCATAAGACAAACTTGCACTCACTGTATTTTTACCGGTTTTATTGTAGCGAAGCTCAGTGGTAAGTTTGTGTGTTTGGGCGGTTTGTTTGCCAACCGTATCGGTTGGATTTACTTTAAAAGAGAGATCATACTTTACACCAACGCGAAGGAAGGTTTTAAACTGATAGCTGAGGTCGGCAACAAAATCATTGTAACTGAACCGATACTTTAATTGTTTGTAATAATCTGATTCATTGGCTCTGGTTCCATTAGTATAGCCAAACTGCGTATTGAAGGACTTTACCACATTCCAACGTACTGTTACCCCCTGCGACTGCAGAAAGCGGTTTTCGTAACCGGTTGTAAGCAGGGTTCGCGATGTAGCATAATTAAAATCAAACTGCCCGCCATACTTTGCCTCCAGACGATTAAAATACAGCGAGTTGCGGCTACTTACCGTATTCGACACCAACTGTGCATCTTCCTTTTTTAAGGGAAAAGGATTAAAGTATTCTCCAAAGTTTCGGGCAGGGTCCACAAACGTTTTCTTGGTTATTTGCACACTTGCCAAGGCACTGAACATAGCCACCACTTTCTTTGCCCCTTTTGCATTTCGCCATACAGCAGCCGGATTAATGTTTAACACATAACTAAACTGATTGGTGTTTACCGAAATATATTCGGGAGTAACAATAAATACTCTTATATAAGAAGTATCTTCCTTAAACTGCGATACCACAAACTCGTCTACCTGCTTAATACCGTCTTCGTTTACATCCTTCCAAACATAATCGCCCTGATTGGTAGGAGATGTCTGATAGGTGAGTTGTGTTTTCTGCTGGCGGCCACTTCCCACTTCGTATAAAAGTGTTGAGCGCAGAAACCCCTTAAGTACTGTAAAATTGTAGTCAATACGGCCAAGGTAGAAATGCTCAGGCTGGGCGGTATTCAATGTATCGCTTTGCGAAGCATGGCGATAAGTAAGGCTGTAGTTGAGCGTTTGGTTTTTTAAGGAGTTAACCTGCCCGGTGGCGGTAATAGTTTGCCCCATAAAAAACGGTTTATCAAACTGCTTGCCCGTAGGTTTTCGCTCGTTGCGCACCGTAACCTCAAAGGCAAACTTGTTTACAAGCGAATCGGGGCTATTGAAATACAACTTATAGTTTTCCCATAAAAAGCTGTTCGTGGCCAGGGTATCGCTGCCTGTGTTCTTTATCATGTTTACTTCGTGATTAAAGGCAGCACCAATCTTCCAACCCTTTATTTTTTTTATAGCATACGATACATCAGCCGAAGGACGGATGTAGTCTGTTTTATTGAATGAGGAAGAAGAATGCAGATAGCTGTTGGAAAAAACCACCGTAGCTCCCTTCTTTGAAAAACTGCCACTTAAGCCATTTTCAAAACCACGATAAACGGAATCCTGTATGTAAGCTTTAAAGCGGTATGAAATGCTTCCCAATCCATTCCAGTTGTACGAAGCCTGAGCTGTGGCCAAATGTTCATTGTAACGCTTTTCCTGCACCAGCAAATTCCAATCGCGGCTGAATTCAATATTGCGGTAGCGCTCAATGGTATTGAATCTATCCTGTAGAAATTCATAATTAAAATCAAGCGTTAAAAACTCTTTACGCGTGTTTAGTGAATCAGATTTAGTAACTACAACGCCTTGGTAAGCTGCACGGGTCGCTACTCCCAGGTTATCGCCATTATCTTTAGTGGCATACATATTAATATCCTGATTACTCATAGCCACATCGGCCGTAAACTTGTTGTTGTCGTTAATCTTAAACTCTCCGCTCAGCGTATACATCTGCTGATATTTAGGTGTTACCAAAAAGATAACCGGCTCGTAACTTCCTTGTGGAACAAAGCTGAAATTAGTCGTATCTAACAAAGGAGCCACCCACTGATATACCCTTCCGTTGGCGGTGCTTGTAGCCGGCACATAGTTTCCTTTCCCCTGCCCTACCAATGAAAAACTAACGGAATATTTTGCTTTGACAGAATCGGTAGAGTAAACAAAAATACTATCGAAGGTGAAAGGGAAAATAGTAGTGTCTTTCATTTGATAAAGAATACGATTGGCATCCCAACCTACGCTATCCCATCCTTTGTAAAGTGCTTTTTGAATACTATCACCTATAGTGCTTAAAAACAGTTTCTTATCGGCATTCAAATCCTGCTGCACGTTTTGCCCTTTGCTATCCTGCTCGCTGTAAAGGCTAAAACGAATGCTGCCTTTCTTCCCCTCCAACTCCGTATTGGCGAATACGGTTGAGCGCAAATAATTGCGCTCGGTGTATTCAAACTCCACATATACGCGCAAGTCTTTCGTAATAATTCTGCGGGGCATAAAAGTTATCTCACCAAGGTTGTAATCAATCACATAATCGCGATCGGCACCGCGTTCCATTTTCTGGCCGTTTACAAATACCTCTTCGGTATTGGCCAGTATAACAATGAATGTTTCCCCGTTTCCGCCTGTAAGTTTATAAGGCCCCTGGTTACCTTCCGAAACAGTCAACAAATTGCGCGAAAACTTACCCCGTGAAATACCTCCGGCTACAGCCGTGCGGATGATTCCCGCTTTCTTAATATTAAACTCGCCACTGTAGTAACCGCCCTGATATTTTTTAGAGAACCGCATAAAGTATTCTCGTTGCGGATTAAACAAATCAAAATCGCCCACAATTACCTTATGACGGTCTTTGCGCAGTTGAATAAATATCTTATCGAACTCCTGTATCTGTTGGGTATTGCCTTCGGGCTGTATTGGAATGCTGTTGTCGGTAATGGCAGCCGTTATCTCCAAATCGCGGGTAAGCATACCCGATAACTGTAAGTTGAAATTGGAATTAAGCACCACGCTTTGGTTGCTGCCAAACGAAACGCCCCGAGAGAAGGTTCCATTGTAATCGAGGTTACCAAAGTCAATCAGTTTAAAGCCGGGTTCATCGGGCCTGTAAACATACGGGCGGGCTACCGATATGCTCGAATATTCTTTGTAAGCAGCATAGCTTTTATGGTAGCTTTCATGGCCAAGCGAGAAGGGATATACTCTAAAGAACACCTTTACCGAATCGTCCTGTGGCTTTTGCTTCCAGATAAGAAGCGACTGAAAGGCCTTTACTTCATAGTTGTTACTGTCAATGAACTCTCCGCTGGCATGGCGCACTACCGTAGTATTCGGCACCACGCTTAAGCTATCGAGATAAAGAGTGTCAGATTTAAGCGAAAAAGACCGGAAACGGATATTAGAAAGAGACTGTGCATAGTTACTGAGAGAAAACACCAGCAAAAGGAACAGAAAAGAAATGCTCCTTCCTGTTTTACGCTGCTGCCAAACCCTGCAATACACCTTCATGTGGTAAATAAAATACAAGATAGGATAATGCCATACGTAGCGGAATATTGCGTGCGGAGAGGGAAATCCTACTGACCGAAAAACAAAGAAGGTCGCCCTTGCGGACGACCAACTTTGAACCTATGAAAACACTAAAAGTTAGTGACTACTTTACTTTGTCAACTACTGCTTTAAAGGCAGCAGGGTTATTCAGCGCTAAATCGGCAAGCACCTTACGGTTTAATTCGATATTAGCGGTAGCTAATTTAGAAATGAAATTGGAATAAGTTAAACCGTGTTCGCGAACGGCTGCATTAATACGGGTAATCCAAAGTCCGCGGAAATCTCTCTTTTTAAGTTTGCGGCCTACGTAGGCATACAAACCGGCTTTTTCTACGGCATTCTTAGCTACGGTGTAAACGTTGCTACGGCTAAGAAAGTAACCCTTACTTTGCTTTAAAATCTTTTTTCTTCTTGCTCTTGATGCGACTGCATTGACTGAACGTGGCATTTCTTCTTGATTTTTTCTGTTTACAAATTACTGGGATAAATAATTAAGCCATGCGGAGCATCAGTTTCACTCTTGGCTCGTCACTCTTGTGTACTACAGTTGACTTAGCGAGTTCTTCTTTTCTTTTCTTGCTCTTGCGGCCCAGCAGGTGGCGCTTAAATGCTTTAGCGCGCTTTATTTTACCTGATCCGGTTACTTTGAATCGCTTCTTAGCTCCGGAATTTGTTTTTTGTTTTGGCATAACTCTGTTTAAAAATTTGGACGGCAAATATAGAGATACTTTCTACAAAACCAAACCCGCTATAAAACAAAAGCCACCCCAAAGGATGGCTTTTTATCTTCGGCTTTTAACGGCTTATTTTTTCTTGCTTTTTGGTGCCAGCGTCATAAACATACGCTTGCCTTCCAAAGTAGGGAGTTGCTCAACGGTAGCAACTTCCTTCAGTTTGTCGGCAAATTGCAGCAGGAGGAGTTCTCCTCTTTCTTTAAACACAATGGCGCGGCCTCGAAACATTACGTAAGTGCGCACTTTGTTGCCTTCTTTTAAAAAGGCTTCGGCATGCTTGGCCTTAAAGTCCACATCGTGGTCATCGGTGTTAGGGGTAAAGCGAATTTCCTTTACTTCCACCTTTTTGCTGTGTGCCTTTATTTCTTTTTCCTTCTTCTTCTTTTCGTAAAGGAATTTGTTGTAGTCCACTATGCGGCAAACAGGCGGCACGGCATTAGGGGAAATTTCCACTAAGTCCATTGCTTTTTCCAACGCCATATCCAATGCCTGCTTAAGGGTGTAAACTCCTGGAGTTACATTTTCACCTACCACCCTTACTTCGGGGTGGCGGATTTTTTCGTTGATGTTGTGTTCGAGTTCTTTTTTGAATGGGGTTCGGCTGAACCTTGGGTTAAAGGGACGTGGAGTGGGATTCAAACGGGTTACTGTTTTGGTTATAAATTTTAGATTACAAAAATAAGAAAAGGGAATACAGTTTTACAAATCATTCCGCGGGGTGGAATTTGGCTGTCTTTTCATGGGCGGTGATATGCTTTCCACCGCATAAGTGCAACTTGGTGTAAACCAGAAACTGTAACTCCTTTTGGTGGTAGCAGAAATCTTCCACTTTTCGAATGAGTGTCTGCACGGCTTCGTATTCTCCTTCCAGTGTAGTTTCGAAAGCACCTACGGAGTATTTGATACCCGAGTTTTGAATGAGGGCAATGGCGGCATCAATCACCGGAAAGGCTGTTTCTATGTTGGTTAAAGGAACTACCTGTATGGTGGAGTTAACGAGCATGGCGTTTCTTTTTAGGAGCAACTGTTTCTCCCGCTATGCCGAGGTCAATTCTGCGGAGAAGAATATCGGCTGAGAGGACTTTTACGGTAATCTTATCGCCCAGTTCGTAGCGCTTTTTGCTGCGGCTGCCGGTAAGGCGAATCATTTTTTCATCGTACACAAAGTCTTCATCGCCCAGCATTTCGAGGCTGACCATTCCTTCGCATTTGTTTTCAATAATTTCTACGAACACTCCTTTGGCAATTACCCCGCTGATGATTCCTTCGAACTCCTCTCCCACTTTATCCTGCAAAAATTCTATTTGCTTGTATTTGGTGGCTTCGCGCTCGGCATCCATGGCTTTGCGTTCCATAAGCGAGGAGTTTTTGCAGCGGGCTTCCAGTTCCATTTTATCAATAATGGTATCGCTGTTGCTAATGATGGTTTCCAGCAGGCGGTGTACCAATACATCAGGGTATCTGCGGATGGGCGAGGTAAAGTGGGTGTAATGTTCCATAGCCAAACCATAGTGGCCTATGTTGTTGGTGGTATAGGCTGCCTTTGCCATGCTGCGGATGGCGAGGGTTTCAATGACCTGTTTTTCGGGGCGGCCTTCTACTTTTTTAAGAATGGTGTTGAATGTTTCGGCTACGTGCTTTTCGTTGTCGAACTTTATGTTGTAACCAAAGCGGGCGGCTACGGCCGAGAACTGTTCGAGTTTGGCGGGGTCGGGTTGGTCGTGTATGCGGTAAACAAAAGGCATGGGCTGCTTGCCCTTGTTGAGCTTTGAACCAAAGCGCGCCACCGTTTCGTTGGCAAGGAGCATAAAGTCTTCCACCAGCAGGTGGGCATCTTTACGCACTTTCAATACAATGCCAAGGGGTTTCCCTTTATCATCGAGCTTAAAGCGCACTTCGTCTTTTTCAAAAGCAATGGCTCCTTTCTTAAATCGCTGTTCGCGTATTTTATTGGCAATGCGATTGAGCAGTTGCAACTCTTCAGCATACAAACCTTCGCCTGTTTCAAGCACCTGTTGGGCTTCTTCGTAGGTAAAGCGTTTGTTGGAGTGAATGATGGTGCGGGCTATTTGGAAGTTTTTGATTTCGAATTTCTCATCCATTTCGAAAATGGTGGAGAAGGTGAGTTTATCTTCCCCGGGGCGGAGGGAGCAAAGGATGTTGGACAGTTTTTCGGGGAGCATGGGGCAAACGCGGTCGGGCAGGTAAACCGAGGTGGCGCGCTTTTCGGCTTCTTTATCCAATGCTGTTCCTTCGCGAACGAAATACGAAACATCGGCAATGTGAACGCCCACTTCCAGGTTTCCGGTTTTCAGCCTGCGGATGGAAATGGCATCGTCAAAGTCTTTGGCATCTTCGGGGTCAATAGTAAAGGTGAGCACCTCGCGCATATCAATGCGGCCTTTGGCCTGGTCGGGCGTTACTTTCTCTCCGTATTTTTCCAGTTCGCGGTAAACTTCGTGCGGGAAATCGATGCTGAAACCATTTTGAATGAGGATGAGTTTCATATCGTAGTCGGAAGAGCCTTCGTTGGTGAGCACTTCTACTACTTCGCCTAAGGGGTTTTTGGTGCCGGTGTTCCAGTCGGTAATGCGCACAATAACTCGCTGGTCGTTTTTAGCACCGTTCAGTGCGGAAAGAGGGACAAAAACATCGGTGTTGAGTTTGCGTTCATCGGCCACAAAAAAGGCGAACTTTTCCAGCACTTCTATCCTTCCGGTAAAGCTATCCTGTGCCCTGCGGGTAATGGCTACTATTTCGCCTTCGGGCCTGCGGCCGTGCTCGGTAATGCGCACTTTTACTTCATCGCCCTGCATGGCGTTGCCTACCGAGCGGGGGGCAATAAAAATGTCTTTATCGAACCCATCAACACTTACAAAGGCGGAGCCGGTGCGGGTAATATCGCAGGTGCCGAAAACAAATTTGGTGTTTTTGGCAAGCGGCTTGGAGGCCATTTCTTTGGGCGAATAGCTTTGAAGCAGGGTAATTTTCCCTTTCTGTTCAATGCGTATTTTACCGGTGCGGTCGAGTTGATTGAGGGCGAGTATGATTTCTTCCTGCGAAAACTTTTTAATAAGCCTCGGGAAAAGGTTTTTGAGGCTGGCCTGGTCGCCCAGGGCTTTTATAACGCTTAGTACTTCGGAACCGGACTCGCGCGGGGCTTTTTTCTCTTTAGGGCGCTTGGGGTGTTTGTTCTTTTTTTCTTTTCGCGGTTTGCTCATGTGGTAAATATAGAGGTGGTGGGTGGGACGAAGGGGAATACTTATCGACAGGGAAGGAATGAGAAATGAGTGGTAGGTAGGTTGCAGGCTTTGGGTGATAAGGGACTTGTGAAGGAGGCGGGTGAGTTGGGGGAGGAACCATACTGGTTCTTACAGCCTAAGCCTGCCACGGG
>CAZLXD010000127.1:0-8980 GCA_964563185.1 uncultured Chitinophaga sp. | reverse complement strand
CCTACGGCCCCGTGCAAACCAACAGCACCATAAGGGTTAAAATTTATTATTAGGATTAAGTGCAGAGTTCAGAAACAGAACCATGCCGTGTGTAAGCGCGGCATTAAACCAACAAAGCCATTCCGCAGGAATGGCGTTGTTGATTAGCAGAAAAAAGCTAAGAGTTAGTTAACCGCCACTTTGCGGGCAAGGCAACGCTACCCCACAACAATCAGCCCTGCATTTGACTTTCGTCAGTTACAGCAGCGGGGCTTATGTTCACCTTTGCGCATCAGCGATAAAAACCTTACCATGAAAAAAGCCTTTAACCTGTTTGCCCTTGTGCTGTTGGCAGCTATGCTAACCACCACCGGGTGTAAAAAAGAAAGCACTACCGCCACCAACTTACTGGAAGGCTCCACCGAGTACACCGGAGATTACCCTTCAGCTACCTATGTAAGCTATACCCACAACGGAACAACCAATGAAGTGCTGGCGTACCCGGGGCAGTTTGTCACCTTCTTTGAATTAAGCTTAAGCGAAACCGATGCCACACAAATTATAACTGCCAACGGAGGCAGTGTATTATCAAAAATTCCTGCTATTGGTTATTACTTTGTTCAGGTAGATACCCTTGCCGCACAGGCGTTTTACAGCAGCCTGGCCGGTAATCCGGCTGTAGTAGCCATTGACCCCAACACCGTGGCATGGCCGCAAAACGGTGCTTACATTCTTGATTTCTGTTCTGAAAACCACGGCCAGCAGGTGCGCGATGCTTTGCAGGATTGTGCAGGAACTATGGAGGTTTGTACGGATATGATGGTTCCCGAGCCTTTTTTCGGGGGCACTGTAAAAAGAACAGACAAGGATAAAGTTATTCAGGGCTGGATACACAGTAACAGCCAGTGGTACTTACCCAACAGCCCCACACTTATTAATCTTTCTTTTCAGGGCGGGTTGCGTAAAGACTATGCTGCCATGACCACCCAGGAACAGCAACTGCATAAAACAGGGTGGAAAAACTATATCAAAAGTATACTCGATGCCATTAAGCAAACCCCTCAAAGCTACCGCGACCAATTAGTTATTACTATTTCATCGGGCAACTACGCTACACCCATACAGGAAATGATGGATGATTTGAGAGCCATGAACCCTGCTTACTCCGACCTTCTTAGCAATAACATTCTTATTGTATCTACCGATAGCGTATTAACCAACGGATTAAGAGCCAACCATGCAATAAACGACCCCGATGTGGTGGTATTAAATAACCCTGCTGCCCAAAAAGGAACCTCCTTTGCCGCTCCATGCGCCTTGGGTTACATACAATCGGTTATGCAACAAAAAGGGGTAAATGCCACCGAAGCACTAAAGGCTGTTAAGGCCGCTTCGTGGATGACCCCTAACCGCGAGGTAAAATTGGGCAATGTGCTGAATGTTACAGGGGCTGAGCAGTTTGCCTGCGGCACACGCACTTTGGTAGGCAATGCTGTAATGGGCGATTGCGTTTTTCAGTTTAACTATGATTTTGGATCTGTTACGGCTAACTGGAACGGAAGCTCCGGCAGTATAACAATGCCCACCGATTTAGTGGTGAACCTTTTATCAGGCGTAGACTGTGAAGATGACGGCACGCTGCGCGAATTGGTAATGTCGGGTGCTTTAACCGGCAATAACTCGGCCATTACCGGCATTCTAACCGGCTACATTACTACCACTTCGGGTACGGCTCCCATCAACCTTAAATTTACCGGGCAAAAAAGCGGTGATAAAATTACCGGCACCCTTCAAAGCCACGGGGTAATTTCTTTTCCCGAAACCTTACAACTTACACTTACCAGGCTATAGTAACAGCACTTTAAAAAGTGCGGCCACCCTCTTAGGGTGGCCGCTTGAATCCGGTTAGGGGTAACCGAAAGTTATTGGAAGAAGTAAGGTGGTTTTTAAACCGCCTTACTGTTTTTCCGAACGGTGGTAGGCAAACGTAAAAAAGTTTTTCAAAAAACATTATCCCTCAATAGTTTGCATGTGAACTTTCGGCCGGTTTTTGCGTATAAAAACAGGTAAGTAACCTATTTACAAACCAGTGGGAACCGGTTATCTTATGGTTGGTTATTTGCTATTTTGGTTTTTGTAAAATTTTAATGAGGAAGTTTTTCGCCTTACTGCTGCTGTTTTTTGCTCTGGCTAATGCTTTTGGGCAATATAATTCGCTGGGGCAGTTTACCGGCAGCCAGGCCAACAACTTAGTGCCCGGTGCCGAGGTGGTTTGGCTGAAAAACTATAACATACTTCCCGCCTTTGTGCAATACCGCGATGATGCTGCCCCCGATGTGCCTTACTTTCTGGCATACATGCAAAAGAAATTCCGGCTGCCTTCGGCTTACAGTTTTTCGCCCACACAGGTTGAAAACGATCCCGAAGGCTGGCGCCACGTTAAATACCAAATGCTGGTAAACGGAGTGCCGGTGCTTAACGGCATTTTTGTGCTGCACCTTTGGAACGAAAAAGTAAAGAAGTTTAACGGCTATGTGTTCAACAATATTTACGTGGCCACTAACCCCGGGGTAAATGAACCCTTTGCCTTAAATGCCGCCCTGGCCGATGTAGGAGCCACTACCTACAAATGGCAACTGCCCGGTGAAGAAGAATTTCTGAAACAGGAAAGCAAAAACCCGCAGGCTACTTTTTACCCTAAAGGCGAGTTAATCATTATTCAGCTGGGGGGCAATGCCTCCGATAGTTTCCGCCTTACCTGGCGGTTTGATGTATATGCCCACGAACCCATGGAACGCTGGTATGTTTATGTTGATGCCGAAGACGGCCGCGTGCTTAAAAAGACTTCGCGGATATGTACCGCCAACACCCCCGGCACAGCTGTAACTGCTTACCGCGGTGCCCGCAGCATAGTGGCCGATAGTTATAACAGCACTTACCGCCTGCGCGAAACCACCCGCGGCTTGGGCATACGCACCTATAACATGCAAAAAGGCACCAGCTACGGCAATGCGGTGGACTTTACCGATACCGACAACTACTGGGATAATGTAAACGCTAACAAAGACCAATACGCTACCGATGCCCACTGGGGTGCCGAAATGACGTACGATTACTACCAATCGAACGGAAGAAATTCGATTGACGGCAACGGTTATGCGCTCAACCTTTACGTGCATTACAACAACAATTATGTAAACGCTTTTTGGGATGGCACCCGAATGACCTTTGGCGATGGCAACAGCAATTACAGCCCGCTTACCTCGCTGGATATTACCGGCCACGAAATTTCGCACGGGTTAGATGAACACACCGCTAACCTCGATTACAGCTACGAGTCGGGCGCACTCAACGAATCGTTCAGCGATATTTTTGGTGCCTGTGTAGAGCGCTTTGCCGATAGTGCCACCTTTAACTGGTTAATAGGGGAAGATATAGGAACGCCTTTCCGCAGCATGAGCAACCCCAATGCTTATGGCGACCCCGATACTTACTTTGGCACCAATTGGTATACCGGCACAGGCGATTACGGTGGGGTGCATACCAACAGCGGGGTGCAAAACCATTGGTTTTACCGCTTATGTGTAGGCGGCAGCGGAACAAATGATATTGGCAATGCCTTTAACGTAACGGGCATTGGAATGCAGAAGGCGCAGCAGATAGCCTGGCGCAATATGGTGTATTACCTTACCAACAGCAGCGATTATGCCGATGCCCGTTTTTACGCCATTCAATCTGCCAACGATTTGTTCGGGGCTTGTTCACCCGAGGCTATCAGCACTACCAAAGCCTGGTATGCCGTAGGCGTGGGCAACGATTTTGTTTTCGGTACCAATGCACAGTTTTCTCTTTCGCCCAACACCGGCTGCACGGCACCGGCTGTGGTTACTTTTCAAAACCTGAGCAGCAATGCCAATAGTTTTGTATGGCACTTTGGCGATGGAACCACTTCAACCGCTATTAACCCGGTACACACTTACAACTCGCTGGGCAACTACCCTGTTAAACTGATAGCCGATGGCGGCACCTGCGGAACAGATAGCGTTACCATTAGCAATGCAGTCAGCCTGCAGGCAGGCAATCCGTGTATAGTTATACTCCCTAATACAGGCACTTACCAAACACAAACCGCCTGCACCGGAACCGTGTATGACGATGGGGGGCCGGGCGATAACTACAGCGATAACACCAACAGTATTGTCACTATTGCACCTCCGGGGGCAGCCAGCGTTACGCTCAATTTCAGCAAGTTTAAAATGGAGCAGGACTACGACTACCTGTATGTGTACGATGGGCCTAATACTTCGGGCACTGTGTTGGGGGCATTTACAGGAACTGCCATTCCTGCCGCTATTACTTCTACCGGCCCGGCTATTACCATTCGGCAGTATTCTGACGGCAGCGTGGTGGACAGCGGGTTTACCATACTGTGGAGTTGCAACCAACCGGTAGCAGCACCGGTTGCCAATTTTAAAGCAGATGCCACTACCAGTTGCAGCGGAGTTATAAAGTTTACCGACTTAACCACCGGTGGCGTTAACTCGTGGCTGTGGAATTTTGGCGATGGCACTACTTCTGTTCAGCAACACCCTGCGCATACCTACACAGCCAGCGGCACTTATACCGTTACGCTTACAGCTACCAACGGTTTTGGCAACAACACTTCCACTAAAACCAACTACATTACTATCAACCGTCCGGCAGCGCCAACCGTAGCAGCCGATTCATCGTGCGGGGCAGCCTCATTTACAGCTGTTGCCAACAGCAGCGATTCTATTCGCTGGTACGATGCCAGCAACAATCTTTTGTATGCCGGAAATCCCTTCAACACAGGAACACTAACCGCCACTACTACTTATTATGCCGAGGAAACAGTAATACAACCTTCGTTTAATGCAGGGCCGGCCGGCAACACTATTGGCAGCGGAAGTAACTATACCAGCAACCAAACCCGTGCCCTGCGTTTTCGCGTATTCAAAAATTCGAAACTGGTAAGCGTGTTGGTATATGCCCAGGGCGATGGATACCGCACGGTGCAGTACCGCGATTCAGTAGGGGCGGTTATTACAGAGAAAACCGTATTTATTCCCAACGGAAGCAGCCGTGTAACGCTCAACCTCGATTTAATTCCCGGTGGCCCTTACGAACTTGGCCTGCGCGATACGCTGAACCTGTACCGCAACAGCACCGGAGCGGTTTACCCTTACAACGATGCTAACGGCATGGTAAGTATAACAGGCAACAACGCGCCTAACTCTTCTACCTACTATTACTTTTTCTACGATTGGGAAGTGCGCGAACAGGATTGTGTATCGGAGCGTACTCCTGTTACGTTTACCATTCTCCCTTCACCGGAAATTACCGGCAGCGTAACTAATGTTAGTTGTAATAATTTAAGCGATGGCAGCATTACAGCAGGAGTAACAGGCTCTTCTCCTTTTACATATCAATGGAGTAATGCTACAACCGGCCCGGCTATATCATCCTTAGGAACGGGTATCTATTCCGTTTCTGTAAATGATACTTACGGGTGTGCTTCGGTTGATTCTTTCACTGTCAGCCAGCCCGATGTGCTTGCTGTTACGGCTTTGCCTGCTCCCGATACCTGTAACCTGAGTGTGGGCAATGTTTCGTTAAACATAACCGGTGGCACTGCACCTTATACTTATAACTGGAGCAACAATGCCGGCACTTTAGGCATTAGTGCGCTTCCGGCTTCCACCTATAGTGTTACTGTAACGGATATAAACAACTGCTCGGCATCGGCCAGTGCTTCTGTAACTAACGATGGCAGCATTAGTATTTCTACCGCAGCGAACAATGTGTTGTGCTACGGAAGTGCCACCGGCAGCGCGGCTGTATCGGTTAACATCGGCCATGCCCCCTATACTTATCTCTGGAATAACGGACAAAACGTTAACACCCTCAGTAATATTACGGCAGGAACCTATAGCGTTTCGGTAACCGATGCACTGGGCTGTTCTTCGGCAGCAACTCTCACCATCAACCAACCGGCTGATATGCTTCCTTCACTGGTTGCTGCTGACCCAACTTGTAACGGGCTGAACAATGGCAGCGCTGTTGCAACTGTTGCCGGAGGTATTGCCCCTTACACCTATCAATGGAGTACTACGGAAGTAACCGACACCATCCGCCAGCTTACTGCGGGAACGTACGAGGTAACCGTAAAGGATGCCAACAACTGCTCTTCCACTTCGTCCGTTTTTTTAACCGAACCTTCGGCCCTTAACCTGAGTTTGCTTAACACCAACGTAAGCTGTTTTGGCGGAGCCAACGGTGGCGCTTTTGTAACAGCCAGCGGAGGAACCTCGGGTTATACTTACCAATGGAGCAATGGTACGGGAGTAGAAACCGTAACGGGATTAAGTGCAGGCAACTATGCCATAACGGTAACCGACAGCCTTAACTGCACGGCAGCCGATGTGGTAACCATTACCGAGCCCGATGAAATTCAGTTTGCCACTTCCTTAACCAATACCCTGCCCGGGCAAAGCACCGGCAGTATTTCGCTGTCAGGTATAACCGGTGGTGTGGCACCTTACACTATTCAGTGGAGTAACGGCACCACTCAAAGCAACCTATTGAACCTGGCGGCAGGGGTTTACGGAGTAACTGTAACCGATGCCAGCGGCTGTAGTAAAACTGCCAGCGTAGTTATTAACGAGGAAGCCGCTACCGGTATTCAGGAAAACGATAGGGGGGGTACGTTCAGTGTGTTTCCGAACCCTGCTACCGATAAGGTGGTGCTTTACTTTGAAGAAAACCCCGATGGCTATACCTACCACTTCCGCAACGCAGTAGGGCAACTGGTGCTTACCGGGCAGGCCCTTGGTGTGCAGCAGGCGGTAGATGTTACCAACTTACCAAATGGTTTTTATACCATTGAACTGATAAGCGAGCAAACTAAGTTGCAAAAGCAACTGGTGGTAAAGCGATAGTGCTTTTGAGCGAGAAAATTTTTATAACAAAGCATAGGGCAAACTACGAGCTTCGTGCCTTTGTTGCGTAAAAAAAAATACACAGAAAAGCTTACGCACACCCATTATCAAAGGGGCGCAAGTTCACCTGATTACTTTTGCCTTCCTACCATTTGCTGTTCAACCCATAGCCTCATTCTTTTATGTTTGGGGCACTTTCGGACGCACATGAAGAAACTCTCCCTTTTTTAGCCCTTTAGCTTTTCAATCAGCTGCTTTAGTGTGTCGGTTAACTGGCGAAGCCAGAAGGTAGTTAAAGGCAGCTTAACGCTGCTGAAGTAGCAATGCCCTGCAACCTGCTTTAGCTATTCTGCTATCTTTGAAAAAAAACACATCATCCCCTGATGAGAGAATTTTACCTGTTACTGGCTTTTTCTTTTTTAACCCTTATTTCCTTTGCACAGGGCGAAACCAACATTTGGTATTTCGGGCAATTGGCCGGGCTTGATTTTAACGGTGGAGCACCCGTTGCTCTTACTAACGGTGCTTTAAGCACCAGCGAAGGTAGCGCCAGCATTTGCGATAAGAACGGCTCATTACTTTTTTATACAGACGGAATAAGGGTATGGAACAAAAACCATGTGCAAATGCCCAATGGCAACGGGTTGTTAGGCGACCCTTCCTCCGCCCAATCGGCTATTATAGTTCCTAAACCGGGCAGCACTACCCGCTACTATATTTTTACCGTGGCCGCACAGGGAAACCCCGGAGGCTTTTGCTACTCAGAGGTGGATATGGCTTTAAACGCTGGCCTGGGCGATGTGCTGGTGGCGAATAAAAACACGCAGCTTTTTACCCCTTCGGTAGAAAAAATTACGGCTGTGAAGCACGCCAACGGACTGTATGTATGGGTGCTGACACACGGTTTTAATAACAACACGTATTATGCCTACTTAGTAACTTGTAACGGAGTGGCAACTGCTGTTACCAGCAACGTGGGCCAGGTGGAAGGCTGGCCCGGATGGGGGTATCTGGTAGCCTCGCCCGATGGCACAAAGTTAGCCAGCGCTATGCGTAATGTGGGGTTTGAGTTACTTGACTTTAATAATGCCACCGGTGTTGTTTCTAACCCCGTGTTTTTGGGTAACCCCACCGAGTGTTACGGAGTTTCCTTTTCGCCCGATAACAATGTTTTATACGGATTGAAGATTAACGGGGGAAGTATTTGGCAATGGAACCTGCAGGCAGGCAGCCCGGCAGCAGTTATTGCTTCGATGATACAAGTGGGAACAGCAGCCGGCACTGCATCGCCCTACAACGGAGGGGCTATGCAACTTGGCCCCGATGGCAAGTTATACATTACTCAGTATAACCAACCTTTTCTGAGCACTATCAATAACCCGAATGTTTTGGGGGCAGGGTGCAACCTGCAACTTAATGCGGTGGATTTACTGGGCAGGAATTCAACGCTGGGCCTTCCTCCGTTTATTCAAAGTTATTTCGATACTTCTTCTGTCATAAATACAACAGGGCATTGTGCCGGCAAACCGGTAAACTTTACCATCAGCAGCAACACTACTTTGCTTGACTCCGTGCGGTGGAATTTTGATGACCCTTCTTCGGGTAATGCCAATACCTCAGCGTTACTAACGCCCGCGCATACTTTTGCCGGTGCAGGCAATTACAATGTTCAGCTTATCCGCTACCTCGATTGTATTTCAGATACCTCCTACTTACCGGTAAATATTATCGGCCCTGTGTTTACCTCACAAAACATTACTATTTGCCCGGGCAGTTCGTTTACCCTGCCCGATGGCGGAACAGCAAGCGCTGCGGGAACCTACACCGACACTATTCCTGCCTCGAACAGTTGCGACAGTATTGTTACTACTAACCTAACGGTTGCTTCGTTTAATGTAGATGCCGGAAACAATACGGCCATTTGCAACGGAACATCTACTCCGTTAAATGCTACGGGTGGTTTAATTTATTCGTGGACACCCACCACCAGCCTTAGCAATGCAAACATACCCAACCCGGTGGCCAGCCCTTCGGTTACCACT
>CAZLXD010000126.1:0-9190 GCA_964563185.1 uncultured Chitinophaga sp. | reverse complement strand
TGGCGGCTGTCCCTTTATTCATATCCCTTAAAGAACTAAGCGCCTAATCCTATAAAACTATTTGAGCCGGCACCACTTGATATATCGGTAGAATCTATTTCTATGGATCAGTTTGTAGGATTAGGCAGCAAGACCGTTTCGGGAGTAGTAAAAAACAATGGCGCCAACACTATTAACTCTTTCGATTTATCATATACTGACAATGGCGGAGCGGCTGTATCTCAAAGTTTTTCTGGTCTAAGTATTCAATCATTTCAAACTTATAACTTCAGCTTTAACCAGCCGATTGCCATGCCGGTTGCGGCTTTACACAATATTGTAGTTACAGCCACTGCACCCAACAACGGAAATGAAACTAATACTGCTAACAACTCTTCTTCTAAATCTGTAACCTCTCTTAGTGGCTTACCTACTAAGAATGCACTTATTGAAGAGTTTACTACTGCTCCATGCCAATTCTGCCCTCGCGGAACAACGGAAATGAATAAGATTCTGGCTACGCATAACAATGTTATTGGAGTGGCACTTCATGCAGGTTTCGGAACCGATGCTATGACTATTCCCGATCATTCTACTGTAGCCAATGCATTTACCAGTGGTGCGCCATCAGCAGCCATTGACAGAGTTTTGTTTGAAGGCGAAGAAGAAATAGGTGTAAGTACAAACGTGTGGGAAACTTATGCTGTTCAACAGTCTTCAAAGGTTACTCCCGTTTCTATAATTGCGGATAACGTTTATAATCCGAACACCAGAGAGTTAACCGTAAATGCTTCTGCCAGATTCTACGGACCTATCAACGACAACTTCAGAATTAACTGCTACATTATTGAGGATAGTGTTACCGGTTCAGGTAGTGGCTACAATCAGGTAAATGCATACAACAATACGGCTTCGAGCGAATGGTATCAGAAAGGCAATCCCATTGTTGGATTTGCCCACCGCCATGTTTGCCGTCAAATGCTAGGCGGGGCATGGGGAACAGCTTCCGTTATTCCTAATCCTACAACCGATGGAGGACTTTACACTAAACAGTATTCCTATACACTTCCTGCCACATGGGATGAAGAGCAGGTTAAGATTGTAGTTTTGGTGCAGCACTACTCAAACGTGGCTACCGACAGACAAATACTTAACGCGCTTGAAATACATTTGAATGAGGCTGACTCAACTTCGGTTAACTCCGGCAATACCGGAGTAGACGAAATTGTTACTAATGTTGCAACTGTTTCATTATATCCAAACCCGGCTACCGATATTATTAACATCACTTACTCTCTGAAAAATGCTACTACAGTTAGTTTTGAAGTATTTAATATCATTGGTCAGAATGTTCAAACAACCAAACCGTCTGAGTTAACTAAGGGTGAGTACAGAACTACAATCAATACCAGCGAATTAAAGAACGGAGTTTACTTTGTGGCAGTGAAAGAAGGTTCTAAGGTGGTAAACACGCTTAAGTTTGTTATTAATAAATAACTACTGTATATGCCCAGATAAAAAAGCCTTCCAAAAATGGAAGGCTTTTTTTATTGAATCATAGACATTACAGCCAGAAACTAATAGCGCTTTCCCTCCGTTCCATCATGGCAAAGTAACAGACTATCAGCTATGCCAATAAGCCAACTAGCCTAAAGACCCTTAATGCTTCCGCAACATAAGTTTATTGCATGTTTAATGCCGTAGCAATAATGCGTTTACACCCGCAACCTACGTTTGTGAAACTTCCGGTAAATGGAAAAACGCAAGATCAAAGTCGCTGTTATCAGCGATGTGCACCTGGGTACTTATGGTTGCCATGCCGAAGAACTCAACCGCTACCTCAAGAACATTGACCCCGAAATCCTCATCATCAATGGCGATTTTATCGATATCTGGCAACTCAGCCGCTTTTACTTTCCCGATGCCCATTGGAACGTGCTAAAACGGGTAATAAAAATGATGATGAACGGCACGCAGGTATATTACCTAACGGGCAACCACGATGAAATGCTGCGCAAATTCAGCGGAGCACAGTTAGAGAACTTTCATCTGGAAGATAAATTGGTGTTAGAACTGGACGGAAAGAAATGTTGGTTTTTTCATGGCGATGTATTTGATGTAACCATGCGCCACTCCAAGTGGTTGGCGAAAATTGGCGGTGCCGGTTATGATTTGTTAATACTGTTTAACCGTCTAGTTAACCACCTGCTGCAAAAACTGGGGCGCGAAAAAATTTCCCTTTCTAAAAAAGTAAAGGACAGTATAAAAACTGCCGTTAAGCACATTAGCGACTTTGAACAAACCGCTGCCGATATAGCCATAGCCAACCATTACGACTATGTAGTATGCGGCCACATACACGAACCCGTTATAAAAACCTACGCGGGCGAAAAAGGGATAACCCAATACCTGAACAGTGGCGACTGGATAGAAAACCTGACCGCCCTGGAATACAACAATGGGGAATGGCACTTACTGAAATACAGCGAACTAAGCATTAACGATGAACCCGAACCGGAAATAATAGTGCGCGAACTCTCCAACGATATAGTAGAACTGCAAACGGTGTTTGTGCAACATCGCAAAATTGCCAAGACCGGATAAATCGAACCAAAAGCCACCGCTTGATAAACCAAACGCCACACTTTAACCTACCATTACCACGGATAAGTTCCCTATCCGCAGCGCTTCACCACCTCTTCACATTTATTAAACACGTAGTGGCTGCTACTCATCGTTTGATCACTAAACCAAAACTGTATGAAGATTTTATTCGGAATTCAGGCAACCGGTAACGGGCACTTAGTGCGCTCTACCGAAATTTACAAACTGCTCAAACAACACCCCGAGGTCACTCAGTTGGATGTGCTGATAAGCGGAGGCAAAGCACAAATGGGTTTACCCTTCGAAGTAAACTACGAATACAAAGGGCTCAGCTTCTATTACGGCAAGAAGGGAAAGATATCGGTGCTCAAGAGCATTGGCAAAGCGAACTTCCTTTCCATTGCCATGGCCTTACTAAAAGTTCCCTTTAAGCAATACGACTTAGTTATTTCCGACTTTGAACCGATTACTCTTTGGGGCGCGAAAATTGCGGGCGTTAAGCGCGTAGGCATCGGCAATATGTATTCGATGACCTCGAAGAAGTTTCCGAAAACAAAAGGCACGGCCCTTACCAAACTAATTACGGGTATGATGTGCCCTGCCAAAAACAAAATAGGCATGCACTTTCAAAAGTTTGACGACTTTATTTACTACCCGGTTATCCGCAGCGAAATCCGCCAGGCCTTCCCTACCGATAGAAACATCTATTTGGTTTACCTCAACTCTTTTACCGATGAAGAACTGTTGAGCTGCTTTACCTCGGAACAGCTAAAGCACAAACACTTTTTTATCTATTCTAAAACCGCCACCGAGCCTTACCAAAAAGATAACTGCACGGTGATGCCACTCAGCAACGAAACCTTTACCCGACACATTACGGAGTGTTCGGGAGTAATTACGGCTGCGGGTTTTCAAACCGTGTCCGAAGCTTTGTATCTGGGTAAGAAGTTGTTTGTGATACCTATTAAAAAGCAATCGGAGCAATTGAGCAATGCTAAAGTGCTTTCGGAAATGGGAGTAACCACCGCCACCGGATTAAAGGCCTATGAAATTGCCGAATGGCTGGTGCGCCCCAACACCGTGCAGGTAAAATTTGACGATGATATGCCGAACATGATTAACGCCATACTGAACGCACCACACACACCTTACCGCAGGAGAAAAGCAGCGTAATATTATCTTGCGCTGAAATATGAAGCATCTATTTATCACCTTGCTTTTGACTTTAGGAATAAGCCTTCAGGCCCAAACCACATTCGATATTGAAGGCCACCGTGGTTGCCGTGGCCTTTACCCCGAAAACACCATCACCGCGTTTATTGAAGCCACAAAAATTGGTGTAAACACCTTAGAAATGGATGTGGTGGTGAGCAAAGATGGCCAACTGGTAGTTAGCCACGAACCCTGGCTGAGCGCTTTGTTTTGCTACACCGCTGATGGTCAAGCCATAGAAGAAAACAAAGAGAAATACAACATCTACCAACTTACATACGAAGAAGTAAAGCAATTTGATTGCGGCATTAACGGCAACCCGAAGTTCTCCGAGCAAAAGAAAATGAGCGAGCACAAACCACTACTGAGAGACGTGATTGATGCTGTAGAGAAATACATTTTCGAGAACAAACTAAAGCCGGTCTATTACAACATTGAAACCAAAAGCACACCCGATGGCGACAATAAGTTTCATCCTACCCCCGATGTGTTTGCACAAATGTTGTACGATGTATTGAAGGAGAAAAACATTTTGCCGCGTAGCATTATTCAATCGTTCGACCCGCGCACTTTGCAGGTAGTGCATAAAATAGATGCTACCGTTAAACTTGCTTTGCTGACTGGCGATGCGAATACTTTTGAAAAAAACTTAGAACAACTATACTTTACTCCAACTATTTACAGCCCGCTGTATCTATTGGTCAACAAGAAGCTAATTAAGAAGTGCCACGCCAAAGGCATTCAAATTATTCCGTGGACGGTGAACGAAGAGAAGCAAATGCTGAAGTTGAAAGCGATGGGCGTAGATGGATTGATTACCGATTACCCCAACCGCGCGGTTAAAGTGTTGAGATGAGATTAAGCACATTTACCCTCCTACTTTCCATTACGCTTTATGGTGTTGCACAAACAACTCTTGCGCCTACACCTAAGAGTGTTGTTTACAATCAACAGCGCTTTGCTTTAGGCCGTCAGCTTGTTTACGCAAGAATAAAGCAACAACTGCTTGCCACACCAGATTCTGTTTTAGGCAACGAAGGTTTCCGTTTGTATGTTGATTCTATTTCAGCCACGCTAACCGCCAACACGCCTACGGGAATGTATTACGGCATTCAAACCGCCAAAGAACTTTCCTTTTACGATTCAACAAGCGGCTTTTATTACCTACACGGAGTTGATGTAACGGATTATCCTGAGTTTGCTTACCGCGGTATGCACTTAGATGTGTGCCGCCATTTCTTTTCGAAAGAAGTGGTGAAGCTATACATTGATGAGTTGGCTAAAAGTAGAATCAACTATTTCCACTGGCACTTAACCGATGACCAGGGCTGGAGAATAGAGATAAAGAAATATCCTAGGTTGACTGAAACAGGTGCGTGGAGAACCGAAACTGATGGAACGAAGTATGGCGGTTACTACACACAAGCCGAAATTAAAGAAGTAGTAGCCTATGCAACAGAACGGCATATCACCGTTATTCCTGAAATTGAAATGCCGGGGCATTCATCGGCCGCAGTAGCGGCTTATCCGTGGTTGAGTTGTGGGCAGCAAGCTATAAGTGTTCCTAACCGTTGGGGAATTTTCAAAGACATCTACTGCCCGAACGATTCTGTGTTTCATTTTCTATGCAATGTGCTGGATGAAGTGTGCTCCCTCTTTCCTTCGCCTTACATACACATAGGTGGCGATGAAGTACCGAAAGAACAATGGAAGCAAAGCGCTTCCGTTAAAGCACTCATGCAAAAAGAACATTTGAAAAATTACGAGCAGGTACAGCATTATTTTATGAAAACCATGGAAGCTTACCTGCTTACAAAAGGAAAACGTAGCATAGGTTGGGGCGAAGTAACGCGTGGAGGACTAAGTGACAGTATGATTGTGATGAGCTGGCGCGGAAAAGTTGCCGGAGCAAGAGCTGCCCGCAAAGGCAATCAGGTAATTATGGCTCCGCGATTCTCCTGCTACTTCGATTATCCGCAAACATGGAAAGAAAAGAAAGCCGCCTGGTGGATGACGAGATTAACTGTAAAGAAAGTTCGCCATTTTAAACCCTACACTTCTCTGCTTTCAAAAACAAAGAATAAAAACATTGTTGGTGTCGAAGCTACGCTATGGACTGAGTACGTTCCAAATGAAAAGCAACTCTGGCATCAATTGCAACCAAGACTAAAAGAGTTTGGAAGAGTGTTGTGGGAGTAATTTAACTTTCGCTAAGTATTCCTCTCCTTATCATTTGCTTTATTTGCAGCTCTTGACCTACTCAATTCAAACAATGAAAAATATTCTGCTTCTACTGGTTTCTGTTTTCAGCGCAAGCATTGTTGTAAACGCACAAACAAGTTCAACCGCCAAACCAACTACTACACCCACCACCCCTAAGTTAATAGTGGGCATGGTGATAGACCAAATGCGGTATGATTACTTATCGAAATACTATAACAAGTTTGGCGAAGGCGGTTTTAAAAAATTGCTCAACCAAGGTTTCAACTGCAAAAATACCAGCTACAACTATATGCCCACTTACACCGGCCCCGGACACGCTTCTATATACACCGGCACCACTCCTTCGCAACACGCCATTATTGCTAACGACTGGTTTGTGCGCACCACCGGCAAGGTGATTTATGTAACGGATGATGACACAGCAAAAACTGTAGGTAGTAAGAATCCCAAAGTTGGAAAGATGTCACCTCGCAATATGCTTAGCTCCACTTTTGGCGATGAGTTGAAGTTGTATAATAACGGCAAGTCGAAAGTAATTGGAGTGGCTTTAAAGGACAGAAGTTCTATTCTTCCTGCCGGGCACTTGTCAAATGGTTCTTACTGGTTCGATTCCTATTCGGGCAACTTTGTAACTTCTACTTTTTACAAAGCCGAATTACCTAAATGGGTAAGTGATTTTAATGCTCAACAACTTCCTGAAAAATACCTTTCACAGCCATGGAATACACTGCTACCAATAAACCAATACACAGAGAGTGCTACTGACGATAATCCTTACGAAGGATTATTTAAGGGGGAGACCAAGCCGATCTTCCCTCATAATCTTCCAACTATGTATACCGATAGCAGTTATGAAGTACTGCGCTACTGCCCCTCAGGGAATACTATCACAAAGGACATAGCCCTTGCTGCACTAAAGGGAGAAAACCTTGGCAAAGGAGTTTATACCGATGTGTTGGCTGTAAGTTTTTCTACGCCTGATTATGTTGGGCATAAGTTTGGGCCGCAGAGTATTGAACTGGAGGACACTTATATTCGGCTAGATAAAGATATTGCAGAGATTATCACTTATCTGGAAGCCAGCTACGGTAAAGACGGATTTTTACTATTCCTAACTGCTGACCATGCCGCCAGTTATGTGGCAGAGCAAATGATGGATTTAAAAATGCCTGCGGGTTATTTCAACTCAACCGGCTTTGTTGATTCTTTGAAAAAGTTTCTTCAAAAAAATTACGGTGATACAGCTATCTATTCCGAGTTTATTAATGAGCAGATATATCTGAACCGTTCTTTGATTACAGCAAAGAGTTTATCGCTTGAAAAAATTCAAACAGAAGTGGCAGAGTTTGCCATAGGTTTTGAAGGTGTTGCCAATGCTTATACGGCTCCACAGTTAAACGGGGTGCCATTGAAGAACCAATCGGCAGGGCTTATACAAAATGGGTTTTACCCCAAGCGTTCAGGCGATGTGGCTTTGTTGTTGGAACCAGCCTGGATGGATTGGTCGCATACAGGAACTACGCATGGAACACCTTATTCATACGACACCCGCGTGCCATTACTTTGGTATGGTTGGAAAATTAAACCGGGCGAACACGGAGAATCAGTTAACATCACCGACATAGCCCCCACTATTTCATCGCTACTGAAAATAATGCCGCCCAACGGCTGCACCGGCAAGCCCATTTCACCTATTGTAAAGTAAATATCCATGAAACATTTTCTGCTTCTTGCATTTGTAATTGTTGGGTTAAACAGTGTTGCTTTTCCCGGAGACAGCACCGCCCCAAAGCCATTCAATAGTTCTTTAATTCCTGCCAACTCGTTTGTATTTTATGTAATAGGCGACTGGGGGCGTAAGGGGAAATACCACCAGACAAAAGTGGCGGAGGCCATGAATAAATGTGCCGCTATAGCCAAGCCACAGTTGATAGTTTCAACCGGAGATAACTTTTACACCTTTGGCGTAAAAAGCACAAAAGACAAGTTGTGGAAGAAATCTTACGAAGACATTTACAACGGAGCCAACATAAAAGATGTTGACTGGTACCCGGTGCTGGGCAACCACGACCACTACGGAAATGAAGAAGCGGAGATTGAGTATTCGAAAATTAATCCGCACTGGAAAATGCCTTCAGCATATTTCAACACTCAACTGAATGGTGGTAACACCAGCGTATCTATTGTTTTTACCAACACAGAAACTTTGGCGCATTACAACAGTACAGAAACCGAAGTTCAATGGAAGTTTATTGATAGTTGCCTAAACACCACGAATGCCACATGGAAATTTGTCGTGGGCCATCATCCTGTTTATTCTTCGAACCCAATGCATGGAAACACACCGGCATTAATTGATAAACTCAAGCCACTATTGGAAAAGTATAGCGCACAAGCCTATTTTGCCGGCCACGACCACGACTTACAACATCAACAGCCCAAAGGAAGCAAGGTAGATTACTTTGTATCGGGTGCGGGCTCGGAGTTGCGGCCGTCAGCTTCATACGAGCATACTAAGTTTGCCCAAAGTATTGCAGGTTTTGCAATGGTGGCATTAACTGCCGATAAAATGATACTTTACTTTATTGATGAGGAAGGGAATGTAATCTACGAATATAGCCGAAGTAAATAACGGCACTACCAATGCAAGGTAGTACACCATTGAGCAGGTCTTCTAAATTGAAAGTTAAGAATGCCACAAAAAATGTTCAAAAGGTGTGTGATTGTAGTATTCGAAAGCATGTTTGAGAATTGTCCGAACCGCTTTGCGGTGGAATGATGTAGCAGCGTAATACCTTCGGAAATTTTTCCGATACCAGTTTGACCACCAAAATGCCATTCAGCGTTCTCTGAATACTATTCTATTCGCTAAAATGCCGTTCAGCGTTCTCTAAATGCCATTCTATTGGCTAAAATGCCGTTTAGCGTTCTCTGAATGCCATTCTATTGGCTCAAATGCCATTCAGCGTTCTCTAAATCAATACCGGGGGAGTATAGCACGGCAAAAAGAGAATTGTCATGGAATTGTAAAAAAAACAGGCCGGGGTTTATACAACATAATATTTAAGGCGGCCATAACGTTTTGTAGTTGTCATTTGATTATTCACCATTAAAAACAAAAACACATGGCAACACAACCCTGGAAATTTCTGATTAACACTTTCTACTCACG
>CAZLXD010000125.1:0-9216 GCA_964563185.1 uncultured Chitinophaga sp. | reverse complement strand
ACTTAAGGGTACAATTAACCATGAAGTTATTCTACTTAAAAAATACCGTGCGGATGAGTTTAAGATGTTTAAGAAATTTGATGAAGATGATTTAAATGGAATTTTGGGGTTACCTGCGGATGAAGACAACGAAGACCCTATAGAAAATTGGGTCGAAGAGAGAAATAAAAAAATAAACGCACCGGATTTTGCTGAACTTAAGATTACTGGTGGGAAAGCGTATGTAAGCCTTCCTTCTAAATTTTCATCGGTCAGAACTATTGTTATAGGCAACAGGAAGAAAGAAAACAAATTAAAACTAGCACGGACGGGATTGGGGTTTACTGCTTCACAAAAAGAAGAACGAAAATTTGCCAAAATACTAAAAGAGGGTAGTGTGGAGGTGAGCGGTAAAAGAGGAACTAAAGTTTGGAGCACTGAATTGAATTACGGACATTATTGGCTGGACTTAGAAACTGTGTTGAATGCTATAGCAAGTGAGCACAGTGGGAGTGGGAAAACACGAAGTGAAAACGGAGATGCAGGTGGCGTAACCATTGCAAAATTTGATGTTAGAGAAATGAGAAAATTAGCACTCGACAATCCCGTAACCGTAGAACACGATGCATCTTTGATAAACTTTTTTCACAAGACAAAAATCATCGAAGATTATCTGCCTGAATGGTGTATAAAGCTGGCGGAGGCAAGGGCTCACAATAAACAAATAAAGTGATGAGAAAAGGGTATATAGTAAGCATGCCGCCAGGTGCCGGAAAATCAAGGTTTGTCCTGGAAAAAATACATAAGCTTTCGAAAGGTAAATTTGAAAATGCGATAAACAACACATTGATAATCGCCCCAAGCCAGCGTGTCAGAAAAGTATGGTTAAGAGAGACGGTCTTGTATTTAGAAAATACAAAAAGCAAGAGAAAAATTGAAGATGTAAAAAAATTAAGTGCGAACAAATTAAAGAAGCGATTAAAGATAGATTACAATATAACGCTTGACTTTGCTACTTACAGAAAGCTGAACAAAAGAAAGAATAAAGCTTTTCTGGTTTTAGATGAATGGCATCGTTTCAATTTGTATGATGATGCAAGAAATTATATTGAGAATGATGGCACAGCACATCGCCCGTTATCAAGAAAAACCATAGGACGATATGGAAGTCATACTTTTTTTGTTTCAGCTACACCTCTTAATCCTGTGCTGGAAGGAGAAGTAGATGATGAGGAAAAAGAACATGCAGATTATGATGATGCGATTACACAAAGTCGCCAAAAGGCTCTTTATACCATTGCCTACCTGTTAGATGCCAAGAGAACTTTACGAACGGAGGAGTTAAGTAATGAAAAATTGATTTATGCAAAGGCAATAACAAAAATGGGGGTTAAGGTGCTGCATAAGAATACTAAATGGAAACCGCCTGGAGGGAGAATTAAGCAAGAAAGCGAATATCATTCAATGACAGATATTTTGACCCGACTAAAAGCTGTTAATGAAGATGAAAGTAACTGGAAGAGTGAAGAATATGCGTGGGCGGTAGGTTTAGTTAGAACCAGCACCGGCAAAAAGGAGAAATACAAAATACAAACCAACCGGCTGGGAAAGCCAACTAAATCTTTTGGATTTCCGTATTCAACTGTGCACATACCTGAAAGTGTAGGTAATGTTAAAGATGCCGGTAGATGGCTAAATGACAAGCACCCCCGAATTAAACGCTTGCTAGAAATTTTGGTAGCCGAGGGTGTGTTGGATAAAAAAAATCAATTCACCCAAAAAAAGAAAGCTTTAATTTTTTGTATTCATCAGGGTGTGGCTAAAGGTCTAAACTATGCACTGTCGCAAATTGTAAAATCGAAACAGATAACCCACAATAAAAGTTCCTCAAATACAATAATGTGTTCGGTGGATGAATTAAGTGAGCAGGATGAGGTTTTATTTAATAAAAAAGATAGCAAACCATTTATTTTAATAGCGACAGATAAAATGTCGGAAAGTATAGATCTGCATGAAGCATGTGAAGTGGTGATTCATTATGAATTGCCCTGGTCGCCATTAAGACTACTTCAGAGAGTAGGACGGCTGACCCGAAGAAGCAGTAGTGGGGAGTTTGGAAAAACATATGTCTACCATGTTATTATTCCGGGTTCGGTAGAGGAGGAAAGGGTTAATAGGTTATTGAGAAGAACAGAGTTGCTTGCTATTGAAGGTGCATGGCCAAAAGAACTACATGAAGGAACAAAAGAGAACTACAAGAAAATTGCCCGCAGTATTATTGGAGCAGGCCCGAGCCTACATTTGAGAGAGATTCTATTGCAGAAGAATATCTAAAATCAAGCTGTTCACTTGATAGTCATCCTCTCCCAACAAACCAACTAAACATACCTTGCAGTTTGTGAGCAATTGCAGGCAAAAGGTTCTCGTCCTACTCCCTGCCACACAAACTTCCCCCTCCTTCTCCCCTCCGCATTCCTTACAAAGCCACCACCGCCTTTCGTGTTGTTTCCGTATTTCATACAGCGCTAAAACCTGCCACCTGACTGCCTTCGCAGTTTACACGGAGTTTACACCGCGCTCCGAATCGCTTTCGTATATTATGCGGCATCGGCTCATACTTCCATACCGCCTCCGCACTTAACACGGAGCCAACACAGTGTTCCACAGCATCTTCGTGTTTTATACAGAGCCAACGCAGAGTTTCAAAGTGCCTCTATATTTTATGCGGAGTTGAAGCAGAATTCTAAAGTGCTTCCGCATTTTATGCGAAGGCAAAGCAGAGTGCCGAAGCCCCTCCGCATGGAATGCGGAGCCATAACGAGTACTCGTTATTTTGATTTTCAATCAGTTACAAAAAGACAATTGTCACAGAAATGTCATTTTTCTTAAAAACCTTAAAACGGCATACTATACACTAAGCCCGTTGCGTTATGCCATTGTCTGATAACTAAAAACAAAAGCCCATGCAGCAAAGCCCTACTTAACCAAACAACTATTGTTATGAGTACTCAAAGATCATGGCTGTATGCATCGAATACCTTTCTGGCAAATACGAACAACAGCCACACCAAAATGCTTACCCTAAGCACCGATACCCACGCCAAGCTGAAAGCCGAAGAAAGCAACCCTGTTATAGCCTCTATTATTAGTGTTTACGAGCCGGTGTTTTTGGCCTACCGCAGCATTTACGAGCAATACGACTACCGCGTGGGCGATTACCGCGGTGCCACCGATGGCTTTGAAGAGCTGCTGGAGCAACTGCCGCAAAAGCTGCGCGAATGGGAAAGCCCCATACGGGCGGTGTATATTGAGGATAGCCCGCAGGAGGTTGCTATTTTCCCCAACAAGCGCACTCCGTTTATAAGCGGCACTTACGAAAACCGCCTGAGCGCCTTAGGAACACTTTCGCAGAAAACCACTGCCGACCCGGCACTGGCAGGGGTGGCAGCGCTGATAACCAGTTTTTACAACACGGCTTTGGCAGCCCGCCTTGCCCAGCAAACCG
Source organism: uncultured Chitinophaga sp. (assembly GCA_964563185.1). Taxonomy (GTDB): domain Bacteria; phylum Bacteroidota; class Bacteroidia; order Chitinophagales; family LD1; genus Bog-950. The sequence continues at coordinate 5,732 of CAZLXD010000125.1, read as the reverse complement.
ATGAGGGCAGCGTGGGCGAAATAGCCGACCTGCGCGATAACCAGCGCGTGCTACTGGCAAACGAACTGATGGGGGTGCTCGGCCAGCTGATGTTTCTGCACCGCCACAACTTAAGCCAGGTGGAGCGCTACTTTGATATGAGTTTACTGCGCGATACGGGCGATGATGACGAAGGCCCGGTAACCATAAGCGGTAACATAGCAGCCGGGCAGGTGGTAAACATTAACAGCCTGGTGCAGGAGGTGGAAACAACTCCGGCAACGGTATTGCGCCTTAAAAACACTTCGGCAGCGGCCATCGGCCTTACGTTTTATTCGGCAGGTACGCCCAGCGAAATGCCCGGGCCGGGCCCGCAGTTTACGGTAAATGCCGGTGAAACCCTTGATGTGCCTATGGCCGATTTTCGTTTTGAGCAGTACAGTAACCTGAACATATACAACAACAGCCCTATGAATGGCAGTTGGCAAATTGAAATCGGGGGATAAGAAATAGGCTGGCTTCCTGTAGCAAGCCCGCTGTGTAAAAAGCAGCGGGCTTTTTTATTGTAAAAGCAAATAATGTTGTGTAACATTTGTTCCTTAAAAAGAGCCCTGCACAGGTTAACATTGCATTTTAAAATGAGGTAATGAAAATTATAATTATTGGAGGGGTAGCCGGTGGGGCTACAGCCGCAACCCGCCTAAGGCGCTTATCGGAAAAAAACGAGGTTATTATTTTTGAAAAAGGGCAATATGTGAGTTTTGCCAATTGCGGCCTGCCTTACCATATTAGCGGAACTATTGCCAACAGAGATTCGCTTTTGTTACAAACCCCCGAAAAACTAAAAGAGCGGTACAACCTCGATACCCGTATATTTTCTGAAGTGTTATCGGTTAACACCGCTGCCAAAAACATTACGGTAAAAGATTTGCAAACCGGTAAAACTTACACCGAGAGTTACGACAAACTGTTGCTTTCGCCCGGTGCCGAGCCTATCCGCCCTGCGTTTGAAGGCATAAATTCTGAAAAAATTTATACCCTGCGCAACATTCCCGACATGGATAAAATAGTTTCCAAAACCAAAAATGCAGCCGATTTTGTGGTGGTTGGCGGTGGTTTTATTGGTATTGAAGTGGCCGAAAACCTGCTGGAAGCCGGTAAAAAGGTGCGCTTAATTGAATTGGGCAACCAGGTAATGGCTCCGGTTGATTTTGAAATAGCAGGGTTTTTGCACCAGAAAGCCGCTGAAAAAGGATTAGAGTTGTTGCTTAACACCGGGGTGCAAAAATTTTACGACAAGGGCAATAAACTAGAAGTTTTTCTAACGGACGGAACCTCCATTGAAACCGATGCGGTAATTTTAGCAATTGGTGTAAAACCCGATACCAAACTGGCAAAAGATGCCGGGCTGGCCATTGGCGAAACCGGTGGAATTTTAGTAAACGAATATCTGCAAACCTCCGATAAGGATATTTATGCAGTTGGCGATGCCATAGAAGTAGAACATTACATTCATCGCAAAAAGGTACTTATTCCGTTGGCTTGGCCGGCTAACCGGCAGGGCAGAATTGTGGCCGACAATATGGCTTTGGGCAACCGCCATAAATATTCGGGCAGCCTTGGTTCTTCTATTCTTAAGTTTTTTGAACTTACGGTAGCTGCCACCGGGTTGAGTGAAAAATTTTTGAAGCGCAATAATATTCCGCACAAAACAGCCATAGTAACCCGCGGCCACCATGCGGGCTATTACCCGGGAGCCAAAACCATGGTACTGAAATTGATTTTTGACGATGGCGGGAAAATATACGGAGCGCAGGCAGTTGGCGAAAAAGGTATTGATAAACGTATTGATGTAATTGCTACAGCCATTAAAGGCGGGCTTACGGTTTACGATTTGCAGGAAATTGAAATTACGTATGCCCCGCCATTTAACTCGGCAAAAGATGCAGTAAACATTGCCGGTTACACTGCCGAAAATATATTGAACGGCAACATAACCATGATTAACTATGATGATTTTATGCCTTTTGTAAAAGAAAACCAGGCAGTAATTATGGATGTACGCACCCCCGAAGAGTTTGTAAACGGGCATATACCGGGCGCGGTTAATATTAATGTAGATGACCTTAGAGCCAATATGCAGCAGTTAGATAAAAACAGAACGTACGCGGTTTACTGCCAGGTGGGGCTTCGCGGATATTTGGCAACACGCATTTTGCAGAACCACGGCTTTAACACCGTTAACCTTAATGGTGGTTATAACATTTGGTCTAAAGTATCCGGCTCGCCATCGCCAGTTGTGCACTCATTGGCAGGGGCACGGTAATGGTAACAGAATGGCGTTGGGCAGTACTGCGCTAAGCCCGCAGGGTTATGCCATGCGCAATTACTACCGGCAAAAGAGGTGAAAACCTAAAACGGCAAATCATCGGCCGATTCAATACCCGGAAAATCAGGAGGAGCGCTTTCGGATGAAGCAGGGGCATCATTACTCTTTGCCGCTTTACTTCCGCCTGAAATTTTCCATGCTTTTACATCGGTGTACCAGCGGCTGTTGTATTCGCGGCTGCTAATGTCAAAGCTTACCTGCAAATCGCTGCCTATGGCGGTGTTCTCTATCTGGTCGCTCAGTTCGTTCCAGGCGCTAATGCAAACCTTCTTGGGGAACTTATCGCTGGTTTCAATTACAAAGTCGCACTTTTTCCAGGCTCCGTTTTTGCCGGTGCCGGTTTGTGCGGGTAAAACAATTATCAGTTTTCCGTTAATGTCCATGTAGTAATGTTTGGCGCTAAAATAGCACACAAACTTATACCGGCTTTGCCTTCATTATTCATTTTTAGTTTGGCTGGCCTGCATTCTTATCAAAGTTTTCATCTTTACGTACCTTAAACGTAAATTATGAAAGACGGAGTTTACTACAGTGAATATTTGCAGTTAGATAAAATACTGAACGCGCAAACATTAGAAAGTGATAAAGCAAACGACCATGCGCACGATGAGATGTTGTTTATAGTTATTCACCAGAGCTATGAGTTGTGGTTTAAGCAGGTGTTGTATGAAGTAGGTTCGGTAATGGAAATCCTTTCGCAGCCGAACATCAGCGATAACTCGCCCGATTTGTTTACCATTAACCACCGCCTTAACCGCGTGGTTACTATCCTAAAAGTGTTGGTGCAGAAAATTGACATTCTGGAAACCATGACTTCGTTGGATTTTCTCGATTTCCGCAACAGGCTTCGTCCGGCCTCGGGCTTTCAGAGCATTCAGTTTAAAGTGTTGGAAGCAAACCTGGGTTTGCGTATGCAAAACCGCCACGGTAAAGAATACTACACCAGCCAGCTAAAGCCTGAGGACAAAAAGATTATTGAAGACATAGAAAACACAAAGCCGCTGATTGATTTAGTAAATGAGTGGTTAGAACGAATGCCGTTTTTCGATAAGGCGGAGTATTGGAATGGAAATACAGAAGGCTCAGTTCATCCTTTCTGGAAACAATTTGCCGAAGCATACGGCAATAGTTTAGTAGATGCCGAAAAGAGTAACCTTTCGCGCTTTGAAGAATTGTTCTTAAGTGCTGAAAAGAAAGCGGAGTGGAGCCTTTCGCCCAAAGCAAGACGAGCTGCTTTATTCATAATACTCTACCGCGATTATCCTTTGCTGCAATTGCCATTTCAACTCATCAATAATCTTTTAGAAATTGACAATACGCTCTCCGCCTGGCGCTTCCGCCACATTAATATGGTACACCGTATGATTGGCGCGCGAACCGGAACGGGAGGCAGTACAGGTAAAGATTATCTGCAAGGGGCGTTGAACAGTCACTATATTTTTAAAGAGTTTGCCGAGCTAACCACGTTTATGATAGAGCGCAATAAACTTCCGCAACTTTCTCCGGCATTGCGTCAGCGTTTAGGTTTCGATATGTAGTTATGGAAGAGAAGAAAACGAATAAGAGTTTCTGGATTGTTTTTGCGGTGCTTATAGGGTTTGCTGCTATTTCCACCTTTGGCAATTTGTTTGAATACAATCGAATGGAAAAACTGAACACCGAAGGCAAACGCATTTTACTACCGGTTGACAGCCTGATTGAGAAAGGCAGCAAGCGCGAAATATTTGTAACGCTTACCGCCAATGGCAGAAGTATAGTTATCAGTAAAAAGGTAAACACAGTGGTGGCTGTGGGCGATTCGGTGGCTGTATATTATCTGGAAGATAACCCTGCTACTAACGGTATAGCATTGGAATAGCCTTTATTCCCTTATATCCTTTACCATCAGTTGCAGTTTTACATTGCCCTGCCACTCGTTTTCTTCAATGTGGTAAGCAATATCAAAAGCCCCCTGCTTAACGATGTTCATTTTTGCTGCCATGCCAAAGCCTATGCCGTCTATCAAATCACCGGTGCTTTTGCGCAACGAAAACTTAAGGTGTTCCTCTTTCAGAATTTTGCTCCAGCCGCTATCCTGCACACCACGCGTAACAAACACAGGGTTCATGTTCTCCGGCCCGAAGGGAGCCATTTGCTGCACAATGCTGTAGAACTTCGGTGTAATATCCTCTAAAGGGATAACGGCATCAATATCCATTTCGGGGGTAAGGTGCTCTTCGGTTACCCGTTCGCTTACCACTTCTTCAAAGCGCTGCATAAGCGGTGCTACGTTTTCGGGGTGGAGTGTAAGCCCTGCGGCAAATTTGTGCCCGCCAAACTGTATCAGCAAATCGCGGCATTCGTAAATAGCTTCGTATAAATCAAAGTTCTTAACCGAGCGGGCGCTGCCGGTTACTTTGCCATCGCTTTCGGTAAGCACAATGGTGGGGCGGTAATAGGTTTCGGTTAAGCGAGAGGCCACAATGCCAATGACCCCTTTGTGCCATTCGGGGTGGTATACCACGGTTGATTTTCTTTTTACCAGCGTTTCATCGCTGCCAATCATTTCTAAAGCGTGGGCCGTAATACTTCGGTCTAAATCTTTGCGTTCGTTGTTCAGGGTGTTTAACTGAAAAGCGCTGGCTTCGGCATCGTAATCAATGCCTTCGGCAATCAAAAGCTTAACGGCATGTCTGGCATCGTCCATTCTTCCGGCTGCGTTTATACGCGGACCGAGTATGAACACCACATCGGTAATGGTTAGTTTCTTTTTTGTGCCGGCCACTTCTATCAGCTTTCTTAATCCGAGCGAGGGTTGGGTGTTTACCTTTTGCAAACCATGCCATGCCAGTATGCGGTTTTCGCCCACTATAGGAACAATATCGGCACCTATGCTTACGCATACCAAATCCAGAAACTGGAAATACTTTTCGGCAGGTATTCCGTTTTGCTGTGCAAATGCCTGTATCAGCTTAAAGCCTATGCCGCAGCCGCTCAGTTCTTTAAAAGGATAAGGGCAATCATTCCTTTTCGGGTCGAGCACGGCCACTGCTTTGGGCAACCCGGTACCGGGCAGGTGGTGGTCGCAAATAATAAAGTCAATGCCTTTGCTGTTGGCGTAATCAATTTTATCGTTTGCCTTTATTCCGCAATCGAGTGCAATAATCAAAGCGAAGTTATGTTCAGCCGCATAGTCAATACCTTTGGTGGAAACACCATAGCCTTCGGTATAGCGGTGCGGTATGTAGTAATCTATGTTGGGATATATTTCCTTAAAGAAGGAATATACCGTAGCCACTGCGGTGGTTCCGTCAACATCATAATCGCCATAAATGAGAATTTTCTGGTTGTTGCTGATGGCGGTGATAATGCGGTTGACGGCCTT
>CAZLXD010000124.1:0-9227 GCA_964563185.1 uncultured Chitinophaga sp. | reverse complement strand
GTCGCTTCAGTCCCTTTATTCATAGCACTTAAAGAACTATGCGCCTAATCCTATTAAGGTTTAACCTAAGTTTACCTTAAAGCACATAAAAAAGCCACCCACAAGTAGTGAGTGGCTTTTTGTAAAAGCAGCTTAGGGTGTTGGTGGGGTAGGGTTTTGCGGCCCCTGCCCGGCAAAGCAATCCTTAAGGCCATCGTAAACAATTTGGGCACCTTCCACACTTCCGTTGTCCTTATAGCGCTCGGCATTGGCGTATTGGTCGCGCATAAATTTGAAACAAAATGGACAAAGCATAGGTTGCGCTTTACAACTCACAACCAACGCATTAAACCTGGCAACTATGCACTTTCATGCAAAAATTGCTCTGCTGTGCAGGGTTTGCAACTCTTTCGCTGTTACTAACCTGCAATTCAGAATCCTGTGAAAGCATTTTTAGCCGCCTTTTTCACCGGCTCGGGTTGCACAAATTCTGCATTACAAATGTTGAATGCCCGATAGCAGTTTTTAAAAAAATTTTGGAAGGGTGTTCAGTGTTTTTTTTAACACCCAGTTTTTGCGGTATTACTACCGCTACTTTCTTATTGCCTCCAGCCACATTTCGGCATGTAAGTTCATGCCCTGCTCGTTAAAGTGGCATTTATCATACCTAAACTCATTGCCCAGCATATCGGTATTAGGGCCGTTGTAAATTTTCAGCGAATCGCTGGCAAGGTTGCGCTGCGCCTGCTGCAACACATAATCGGGCTCGCCTACGCAGCGGGTAGCCATAGCATTATATACTGGTGCAGTTACCCCAATACTGCGCAGGTAATTCACCAGCGTATAAAAGTTAGCCGTGTAGGTGGCGGCATTCTGTTGTGCATCTACACCTCCCGAAAGCAGCACATGGTTACTCTCGCCCTGGTGCCACAGCACATGCGTTACCTTTAAGTTTGAGTTGTTCAGGTAAGCAACCGTTTCGTTTATTAAATGATGGTGCTCGCCACCGGGTATCCACTGTTCAATTTTAGTTCCGCCAATAGCACAAGGCACTACAATAACCGTAGCGGCAAAATTCTGCTCCATTATTTTATCGGCTAAGCGGCTCCATACACTGCCTCCCGTTCCGTTGCTTCCTTTTAAGGGGTCGGCAAGTGTGTGAAGTACACCTTCAAAAAAGTTGAAGGTGTTATGGCAATAGGAACTATAAAGTTTGTTACCCGCATTAGCCGCATTGCTTTGCCCCATCACCAACAACACTAGGGTATCGTTAAGTGTAGTCGAAGTATTGCAGTCCCTTTTTTCGGTGTTGGTTATTAAAGGCGTATCGGTTTTGCAGGAAGCAAGCAATGCCACTAAAGCAAATGGTAACAGCAGCTGTTTCATGATTGATGAAATTAAAAACTTTGCGAACGGGTGTTTGTTGTAATTTTATAGGCATGATGAAAACATTACTCCTCCTGCTTTTCAGTTTGTCAGTTTTGGTAGCCAGCGCCCAAACCGAAGCTAAAACGGAAGTGTTTCCTACCGATAGCACCGAGATAATATTAGTTGACACCGTGGCTGAAGTTCATGAAAAGACAGCCTCTGCACTGCTGCGTAAGATATGGCCCGAGCCATTCTACGATTTTGTGCAGATGGACTTTCAGGTGTTTGATTGCACGGAACACGGAGTGGAGATAAAGATAGTGAACAGCCAGAATGAGCTGGTATACTCCAACATCGTTCAACTGTGCGAAGGGCACGAAAGTGTGCGCATTAACACCGTTGATTTTTTTATGACGGGCATTTACTCCATTCAAATAAAAATTGACAACAAGTACATGTACTACCGCAATTTTAAGCGCACCAAGTACTAAGCTGGCATCATTGCAAAATTTTAACTTGCGCTAATGCAGTTAGATTCCGATAAGTTGAAGCAAACCATTTTTATTGTTGCCCTGTTCGCACTGGGCGGGTTCCTTTTTTGGGTGCTGAAAGATTTCCTCAGTGCTTTTTTAGGGGCACTCATATTTTATGTGCTGCTGCGTAGGCCACTCTTTTACCTTACCGAAAAAGCAAAACGCAAATGGAATCATACACTGGCAGTAGCAGGCCTTATGCTCTGCTCGTTTGTTGTAATGGTTATGCCGGTGCTGTTGGTTTCGGTCATGCTTTCTGGCAAGGTAAGCTATGTTGTTAATCACTACGAAGATATCCTTCGCTTAGCCGAAGAGTGGAGTGCCAAAGCCGAAGCGTATTTGGGTTTTAACCTGCTTACCGGTGAAACAATAGGCAAACTCACTTCGCTGGCAGCCACTGTAATTCCAAACGTGGTTAGCGCCACGCTTGGTGCCGTAGTGGAGATATTTGTATTGTATTTTCTGCTCTACTTTATGTTATCCAATGCGCGCTTCTTTGAAAAATTTGTGCGCGATAACCTGCCCTTTAGTGACGAGAATGATACACTGTTGCTTCAGGAGTTGAAGAGCCAAACCATCTCCAACTCAGTAGGCATTATGATACTGGCTGTGCTACAGGCAATTACCGCATTTATCGGTTATCTCATTTTTGGCGTGCAGGAGGCTTTCCTTTGGGCGGTGGTTACCGGTATAATGAGCGTAATACCGGTTGTAGGTACCACTGTAGTATGGATTCCCTTAGCCATATTTTTATATGCCGGTGGGCATCACTGGCAGGGCATTGCGCTGTTTGCTTTCGGGGCCGCTATCATCACTAACATTGACAATGTTTTCCGCTTTGTAGTGCAAAAGCAAATTGGCGACATACACCCGCTCATTACTTTCTTCGGAGTAATTGTAGGGCTGAGTGTGTTTGGCTTTGTGGGTTTAGTTTTCGGGCCTTTACTTATCTCGTACTTTCTTTTGTTGCTAAAGATTTACCAAAAGGAATATTCCAAAAAGCCCTAAACAAAAAAGCCCTTCCGAAACCGGAAGGGCTTTTTTTCTATTTCAATAACTGAAACTAGTTCACTGCAATCTTCTTGCTCACTACTCCGGTTGAAGTAGTAATCTTCAGATTGTAGATTCCTTTAGCAGCATCGGTTAAGTTGAATGTTTTAGTAATGGCACTTAAAGCGGCAAACTTTTCAGTTGAAACTAAAGCACCTCTTACATCAAACAGGCTAATCTCCACATTCGAAGCATCTTTCAGGTTTAACATAACGTTGAATTGTCCGTTCGATGGGTTAGGATAAACACTGATAGCTGTAATTCCCGCAACCGTTTCTTCAACACCTACAGTAAACTGAACCTCGCAGTTAGTAGTAGAAGTACAGTTGTTAGCATCGGTAACAGTTACGTTTACAATACCAGCTGATAAGTTAGAAGCCGTAGCGGCTGTTGAACCGCTGCTCCAGTTGTAAGAGTATGGGGTTGTTCCGCCTGTTACGTTTACGCTGGCACTACCTGTTGACTGGCCTAAGATAGTTTCGTTGCAGGTAGGGGTAAGTGCTAATGCTGTAGGTTCGGTAATGCTGGTAGAAGCCGTAGCAGTACAGTTGTTGCCATCGGTAATAGTAACTGTGTAGTTGCCGGCTGTTAAACTGCTGATGTTGGCAGTGGTTGCGCTGTTGCTCCATGAATAGGTAAATGCACCTGTTCCACCTGAAGCAGAAAGAGTAGCGGTTCCGTTGTTTCCACCGTTGCAGCTTACATCCAGTTTAGTTACGCTTCCGGTAACCTGTGTAGGGTTGGCAATAGTTTGGCAAGCCGATACAGTACACTGGTTGGCATCAGTAACGGTTACACAGTAGTTGCCTGCTCCTAAGCTTGTAATGTTGGTACCTGTGGCGTTATTGCTCCAGGCATAAGAAAGGGTTCCGGTTCCTCCGTTGGCGCTGGCAGTTGCAGAACCGTTGGTTCCGTTAAAGCAGCTTACCGCAGTAGTATTTACTGAAGGAACAATAGCCGAAGGTTGAGAAACGGTAACTGACGCAGTAACCTGACAGCTGTTCTGGTCGCTTACAGTAACGGTATATGTTCCGGCTACAAGTCCGCTGATAACCGCAGTGCTTCCACCATTGCTCCAGTTGTAGCTGTAGCCCGGTGTTCCGCCTGTTGCACTGGCCGAAGCACCTCCGTTAGCACCACCATTACAACTTACGTTGGTTGGTGTAGCGTTGGCGGTAGGGCCACCGGTGTTTCCAACAAATGCCGTAGCACTGGCTGAGCAGGTTCCGTCTGTTACAGTTACAGAGTAACTACCGGACGCTGCGTTGCTGATAGAGTTTACGTTACCGGCATTGTTGCTCCAGGTATAAGTGTAAGGGCCTCCACCACCTTGCACGGTAGTAGCTACCGAACCGTTGGCTGTTCCGCAGGCTGCGCTGGTTGGAGTGGTAGTTAATGTAGGTTGTGTTCCGTTATTACTTAAAGTAACCGATGTAGTAGTAGTACAACCACCGGCACTTACTGTTACCGTATAGTTTCCGGCTGCCACATTGGTAAGGTTAGCGGAAGACGCACCGTTACTCCAAGAGTAAGAAGGGGTTCCGTTGGCTCCGGTTACGTTCAATGCTACAGAGCCGTTGCTGGCACCGCAGGTAGAAGAAGTAGGTGTTGCACTGGCAGCTATCGTACAGTTTAACTTGGTATTTACCCAAATTAAGAATGAACCGGGGAAGCCGGCAACTTCAATGTTATTCCATTGAGTAAATGGCGCTACCGAGAACATGCTGTTGCCGCCAATAAAATTTTGATTGGTGTGAGCTAAACCAAAGTTTGCATCGCTGATTTGTTTCATGCCTACATAGTAGGTTCCGGGGCTTACAGCAAAGTTGGGTGTAAAAGCAAAAGGGATTAATGCACCACCGGTATCGGCAGTAGTAAACACATGTATAGGGCTGGCGGCTACCTGTGTTGTAGGAGTTCCGGCAGTAGTGCTGTAAATAACAGCCTGTACCGAGTCGCCAACATTGGCTAAAGGAATAACAAAGTAGCCGAAGATAGTATCAATAGAAGTAGCCACGTTAAATGTGTACTTCTGTCCGAGAATTGCCGGAGTGTTGTTAACCCCAAGAACGTTGTCAATATTTCCAAACAGAATAGCTTCGTCTAAAGCCAGTAAAGAAGTATCCACTATTACATAACGGAAAGCTGTATCGTTTGTAAGGTTTCCATCAGTTTGAGTCATACTACAGATGTAGCGGAACTCGTAAACTCCCTGCACTGCAGGTGGGTTGTAGGCTGTTCCGGTAACATTAGCTGAGGCTCCGCCTGCCAGTGAAGCAGGGCCTGCCAGTGTTTGTGTATTAACCACAGCAGGAGTGCCGCTTATCTGGCGAATTCTTACTGCAACGCTAACGTTGGTAGCTGCTGAAGAACCCAAATTTCTAACTCTTGCACCTACACTGAAAGGCGAGGTTAATTGCTGAAGTGCAATAGAAGTATAAATGGTAGGCATGTAAGCAGAGTCTATAGCAAGGTCGTTAGATGGTGGAGGAGTAACCGTAATAGCAAAGTCGTAAGCACTGTTTGCACCATCGGCTACGCAAAAAGCAGTTCCTCCGGCATTCCATTCTGTAAGGTACAGAAAGTATGTTCCGGCAGCCGGAGCTGTCCATGTTCCTACCGGTGGACCCCAGCCATTGGGAACCACGTTAGTACAACCGTCTTCAAAAAACGTGATCACATTGGCTGTAGCTGAGTTCGCGTCCAGCACGGTCAGGTGGCCGTCATTGGTACCATCGGGCACGTTTGAGCCGGGGTTGGTACCGCACATATCAATATAATACTGGGTGTTGGCTGCAGGTACGTTAACCTGTATAACGTTACCCGTTGGCACGTTGGTAAAGGTTACAGTTCCACTGGCAGCGCTGGTTGTTCCGAAAACAGGTCGGGTGTTTGCCGGAATACACTGTGTCCAGGCTGTTTGAAGAAACAGCATAAACAGCAGCAAAGCTGAGTAGTGTTTAAGTTTGATATTCATACTTTAAATTTTTGTGCGAATATATTCTTAATGAAGGATTAACAGTATGTTTTTTCAGCGAAAAGGCGCAGATATACTATTGATTTTTTGAGAGGCTGATAAGATAGACTTTGGAGCATACCTGACCTCTTTCGGCAGGGAGTAAAAATGAAAGGTTCATTCGGGCTACACGGAAAAACAGGCGCTCTTCAATTACACCATAAGGCTGCCCGTTTTGCTGCAATTCCTCCAACCCGTAGGCATCGCTCACCAAAAGCAAAGAGTTATAGTCTTTAATAAAAACCTGCAGGTCTTTAAAGTTCCAAATCATAGCTATATCCTTTTCCTGCGAATAAAAGGCTGTTGAAAAATCCAGCACAGAGTGGTACATGGCAAAGCCCGTCTCCGAATTTTTATGCTGTTTCACATACCGCCCGAAATCGCCCGCAGGTTGATAATACAGTATGGCAGGAAAGTAAAAAGTGTTCAACAACAGGTTGAAGCCAATAATGCCGGCTGCCGACATCAAAACCATATCCTTCCACCGTAATGAAATAACAACTAAGCCCACCGCAACCAACACCAGCGCTATAGCCGCCCAAACATTTCCATCCATAAAAGCATATTGTAAAAAGCCGCCCAAAACCATTAGCACCAGGCATACCAGCGCTTGCACGGCCGTGAAAACCTTTAGGTTTTTTTGGTTCTTGGACAGCTTGCTAATGTACGAACCAACAATAATGGCAGCTAACGGAAACACTACAAAGATGTAATGCGGCAGTTGGTATTTCGATTGCGACAAGGCAATTAAAACCAGCGTGAATCCACTTATGGATACAAACTCGCGGCTGCTCCACGAAACAAAGCGCATTTTAAACAAGCCGTACAACGATGTTATCCATGCTGTAAAAAATAAGAAGGTCCATGGAGCTATGGCCCAGGCAGAAGAATGGACCAAAAACAAAGGGTCGGGGTGGTTATTCCACTCGCTTTCACCTGTTATGCGGCCAAAGCTCTGCGTCCAAAAGAAAAAGCGAAGGCCTTTTACACCCCATTGCTGATACAAACCCATACACATGGGCAACAACATAACGGCCACAATCGCCAGGGTTATCAGCAACCGAAAGTCGAACAGTTTGCGCCATTGTTTTTTCAAAATAAGGTGCGGAACAATAGCCGCCCCGGTAGCAATTACCCCAATAGGACCTTTTGCCAGCAGGGCTAAACCCAACCCTACGCTTCCCGCTAGCAGGTGTTTTGTTTTCCCCTGTTCGAAAAACGAAGCCCACTGCCAAATGGAAAAGGCCACGGCTCCCATCAGCAGGGTATCGGTCCGCACATCGTTGGTGATTAAAAAAGCAGCTTGTGTAGTAGCCAATACTATGGCCGAAAGGCGGGCGGTATCAACACTGTAATAAAGCCGGGCAAGCCGATAAGTGGAGAAAACGGCAAGGACAACAAACAGCCCCGAAGGCAGCTTGTAGCTGAAGTTGCTGATGCCAAACAAAAAGAAACTGAGCGAGTTAAGCCAAAACAGCAACGGGGGCTTATCTAAATATGGTTGCCCCAGGTTAAACACCTGAAAGAAGTTGCCGGAGGTAAACATTTCCCAACTCATTTCGGCATACTGGGCAGCATCTACCTCCATTACATCGAGGCGCATACCAACTACGTACACCACTAACGCGCAAAAAAGAATACCGAAAAATTTCTGATTACTCACCGCAAAACGAAATAACTAAAAACATCCATACTACTTTGACCGGGGAGATGTTTTAAAAATCTACCAAAGGGTTAATAACAACATAGCTTTACGCTATTCAGGCAACTTTTTAAAACAGCAATATGGCTTTTACCATGTTTTGTTAAAACCCAATCAATGCATGCACATTTTGTTATGATTCTGGCTATTCGACATTGGGATCATGGCTGTTTTTTACAATTAAAAATTATGATGCATGGAGTGTGGTTTAGATTAACCCATAAATCTGTTTGTTAAAAGAAAAGAAGGATGCAGACACCGACTTCCTACAGTCCGCTTGCATCAAGGAAATTACTGTTCAGTCTTTGACATCGTTTTATCCGGTAGTGTATCGTTTTGAGTTTGCGCTAAACACACCATTTTTTTACCCCTAAATCTCCTAAAGGGAACTTGAACTGCCAAATACTAAGGTATAGGTAAGCGAATGGTTCACCGGTTTCCTCTTTTAGGAGTTAGGGTATAAATTCAGCCATAAAGTTCGGGCGGCTTTTTAGGTTTGCCGCAAACATTCACAAATGAAATTCGGAACCAAAGCAATACATGCGGGCTTAGAGCCCGACCCAAGCACCGGGGCCATTATGACTCCCATTTTTCAAACCAGTACTTATGTACAGGAAAGCCCGGGTAAAAACAAAGGCTACGGCTATGCCCGCGGCAAAAACCCTACGCGTGTAGCGTTGGAAAAAAATATAGCGGCACTCGAAAACGGTAAACACGCCATTTGCTTTAGCAGCGGCATGGGCGCCACCGATGCGGTAATAAAAATGCTGCGCCCCGGTGATGAGGTAATAACCGGTGATGATTTGTATGGCGGCAGCTACCGCATGTTTACCAAAATATTTGAGCCGTACGGCATTAAGTTCCACTTTATTAATATGACCGATGCGGAGAACATCCGTAAATACATTACCCCCAACACCAAACTTATTTGGACCGAAACCCCCACCAACCCCACCATGCAAATAGTGGATATTGAAGCCTGTTCGAAAATTGCGAAGGAACATAACCTGCTGCTGGCGGTGGACAACACCTTTGCCTCGCCTTACCTGCAAAACCCGCTCGACCTGGGTGCTGATATAGTAATGCACTCGGTAACCAAATACTTAGGCGGCCACAGCGATGTGGTAATGGGTGCCCTGATAATGAACGATGATAAACTGCACGAGCAGTTGTATTTTATACTCAACTCCTGCGGTGCCAACCCCGGCCCTATGGATTCGTTTTTGGTGCTGCGCGGAATTAAAACCCTGCACCTGCGCATGGAGCGCCACTGCTACAACGGGCGCAAAGTGGCGGAGTTTTTAAAAACGCATCCGCGAATAGAAAAGATTTACTGGCCCGGTTTTGAAGACCACCCCAACTACCACATTGCCAAAAAGCAAATGCGCGATTTTGGAGGAATGATTTCCATAGTGCTGAAGGGCGCTTCGCTGGAAGAAACTTTCCGTGTGGCGTCTTCCTTCCATGTTTTCTCCCTGGCCGAATCGTTAGGCGGGGTGGAATCCTTAATCAACCACCCGGTAACCATGACCCACGCGTCTATTCCTAAAGCAGAACGCGAAAGAGTAGGCGTAGTTGA
>CAZLXD010000123.1:0-9289 GCA_964563185.1 uncultured Chitinophaga sp. | reverse complement strand
ACGACATTAACTACCAGTATACCGAGCCGGGTGTTTACACGGTTACGCTTACGGTAACCAATGCCGATGGCTGTGTGTCTGCCACTACTCAACTCATTACTGTTACCGAAGCGGCTGCCACAGGTATTGTGAATGTAACTAACAGCGGGGTAAACATCTTCAGCTTCAGCAGCACTGTAGTGGTAGACTTTGGCAAAGCAAAGAATGTGGATGCCACAGTAGATATTTACAACCTGCTGGGGCAAAAAATAACCAGCGACAAAACCACTAATAACATTTACGCAAAGAATATTGCCGACCTTGGCGCTGCTTATGTGGTAGTGCGGGTGAACAACAACGGTGTGGAGAGCCGTAAGAAGGTGTTCCTGAGCGGAGAATAATTAACGGAGATAAAGAAACGAACAAGCAATGAAAAGAGAGTTACTGATAACCGCTGCCATACTGATAGCAGCCATCATATTACCCGATGTATTATCGGCACAGCCACTGCCGGGCGGAGGCCCCGGTGGCGGTGGTGTAGCCGGTGCCCCTATTGACCCTGCCAGCTGGCTAATACCCGCAGGTGTGGCCGCTTATTACAAGTATAAGCAGCACAAAAAGGCGAAACAGGAAAGTGAAAATTCTGAAGGCTGATGAAAACAAAAACGCCCCGCAATGCGGGGGCGTTTTGTTTTCATGGAGAGAGGTACGCCATACAACTTAGGCAGAAAGGTTGCTCCCCTATGAGCAAAACTAAAGATACGGGGTATTATCCTTAAAGGTTGACTATTTGAAGGCCGGTTCGCTGATAAAAATCATTAACTAACGCCAGATAACCCGTATGTTTGTTAGCAAAACGTAGGTGAAAATGAAGATGCTTTTTTCTGCACTTGTTGTTTTAACCGCTTCAGTACTTTCTTACGGGCAAGGCAAGAATGCAGTGGCGGATATACGTGCCGGTACAGTCAATCACCTAACCCCTGCTGATGAGCATGCTGTAATAAAAAAGAAGTTTCCCCGTTACGCTGCTGAAACTGTAATCAGCGAACAAGCGCCAAACGAATGTATGATAGGCGTGTTCTACGATAAACACGGCTTCCGGTTTTATACTCAAGCCGGGTACATTGAAATAACAAAAGACTTTACCGGAACCGAATCCATTCCTCTACTAGGTAAATCGATGGCTGAAGCAGATAAGGTAATTAACAGAGAGGAAATAAAAACTGAAACATCACAAGATAATTTGTTTGTATTTTACAAAACCGATTACGGATGTTTGGTATTAAAACTGAAAGACGATAGAGTAGAAAGATATTACCTCTGCCACAAAGCGGCTGATATGGTTTCGCCCTGCTTTCTTTTTTAGTAAAGAATGTTGCACTCATAATAAATACAAAAGCAATGAAAAGAACACTTCAACTAACCGCTTGTTTAAGTAGTTTGCTGATACTGTGTGGCTGCCCATATGAAAGCAGCGTGCCACCCGGCTATCCGGGAAAAGAGGAAACAAAACATTTTTGGTTTGGCGGAAAGTATATCTGCAAACAAAAAGGGTATGATATCGACAGTGTATTGATAGAACCGGTTGGCGACTACTCATACAAAGTAAAAGTATGGGTACCCATGGGCACCGAAACCTACACGGGCTATTATACCAAAGTAAGCGGCACCGAACTTTTTTATATTGTAAACAAGTCATCAGATAGCAAAACAACTTATCCTATTTATGTACTGGATAACCTGCAAACTTTTGGAAGCGATAGTGTAGTAACTTATGAGTTAAGTCCGGTTACATTTAAAGATGCCAAATACTCCACCACTGAAGAGTTGCGGGAAATAATAAAGAAGCGTTTGGCTGACGGTACTGCCAAAACCAACCGGGCTGTTTGGCGCGAAAGTTTTAAATAATCAAATTATGAAATTTATACCTGCTTTTTTGTTATCTGTTTTGGTTTTGGAGAATGCCTGCAAAAACCAACCACAAAATGTTGACGGTGGTCCATGCAGTTATACCGAGGAAATTTTGCCTGCAACAGTAGTAGAGGTTTACCCGACTCAAAACGACAGTACACAGTTTGAAGTAACATTTGCCATTGAACAATTTGGCGAGCCCGATACTATTTATTACAGTTCGCATTTCCCCACATACCTTCCGCAGAAACAGGTGGACTCGCTGCAGGTAAAGCCGGGCAGCCAATTCAGTTGGGTGCATAAAAGCATAAGCAGCGGTCACTGTTCGCCCGATATTTTTGAACTTAGGATGGAGCCCTTTAAACCGGCAAATTAATAGATAATAAACATGACTTCGCCTTTTTCGTAGCCGTTCTTTATGCTTTCGCGCATCTTCATACATTTATCAGGGTCCTGGTAAATGTTCGCTACAGGTTCAATCCATTCACTTTTATTGCCGTAGGTATAAAAGTATGCTCCATATTTTGTTCGCGCTTTTTCGCGCACCTTGTTTTTAACGGTTTCCATAAGTTCGGGCTTACTTAAGTTTTTTTGCCGGGTGGTTACAATTGCTATAATCACTATGCGGGTAATACCATCGCTTCGCTTCGGAGTATAGTAAATGGCTTCTAAGCAAAAACTGGTTGACCTTTCGGGGTCATTTATATTGTTGTTGGTAGTAGTTGCAGGTTTGGGCGATGATGCAGCAGCAGGTTTATAGGGCACCACACTGTCCTTTGCGTTTATACAATATGCTTCGTTGTTTTTAAACAGATGATAGTTGCCTATATCGAGCGAATCGAACTCGCAAGCCGCCACCGGTATTCCCTTTTTGTTAATGAGCCCCCATTTGTCGCGGTCGCTTACCGGTGCATGTTTATTATTGAAAAAAGGAAGTACATAATCTGCCGTTACTTTTATGTTGTATGCGCCTCCGCTTAAGCCCATATAACTCCAAACGCGGTTATCGGTAAGTATGGGTATTGCATTCGATTTTTTAATGGCATCATACACCTTCTGATAGCCGAAATACTTCAACAGCTTTTGAAAAAAAGCATCGTTATAGGTGTCGTAACTTTGAGTAATGCTGTTGGTCTTTATTTTAAGCAGTTGCACCTTTCCCTCGTGTATAAACGAAAAATAATCGCCATCCTGAAAAAACATCAGGTCTTTTACAGGAGGCAAGTTTAACTGTGTGCCGCCATTACTGTAATAGTAAGCGACTTTTTCGGAGCTGTTAAGCGGCTTATAATTCAGGAAGTAATAACTTGATTTGAAATCAATATTGGCATCGGTGCCTGTTAACTCGCCTTTGTGGTTATACAAATCGGTGCCGGCAGTAAAACAGGCTTTTGTTTGGTTGTTGTAGTTAAGTGATGTGTAAAAACTGTTTCCGTTAGTTGGTTTAAGAAATGTCGCCCCTGTCTTATCAGGTATCAACAGATAGTAGTGGGTTATGCTGCCGGCATTAGTCTGCCCTTTGCAGGGAATGGCGGTTACGAAATCGTTCAGCACGTACGTAGCCCCGGTCATTTCTCCCTTATCGGGCAACTCTACTTTTTTTTCCTTCTTAGTTACCCGGTCGGTTATTACCACTGCATTTTCCGAAATAGATAAGGTGAGTATAAAGTCTTTGTTCGGTCGCCCTAAATATTCGGTAATAACGGGTGTTTTGCTTTCCTTGTCCTGCAGGTTTACGTAAATCCAATCGCCACCGCGGTATTGCACTTTAAACCACTTATCTTCCGATATACAATTTTCTGCATGATAAAAACGGGGCTTAACGACCTCGTTCCCTTGCATATCAATAAATCCTCTGCGTATGTTGTTATCAAAGCCCGGGTCGCCATGCCTTACCTGTGCATAGCCGCCACAAAAAGGTTCCATGCCATTGTAAGTGGGTTTCAGTATGTATTCTCCGGCTTCGTTAATAAGCCCCCAGTAGCGTTCCTTTTTAATAACAGCTACCTGTGCCACTCCACCGGCAAAAGCCCGTGCTTCGGAAAAAGCAGGGGGTATAACTGTTTTCTCGCTTTCATTTTTGTATCCCCACAGCCGCGATGATTCATCGCGGTAGGCGGTAAGTTGCTGCGCGTTTAAAAACGAATGGCGGCAAAAGATTATAATCAGCAGCAGTACATACATCCAATGCATAAGTATAGTATTTGAAATCAGTGCTAAGTAATTAAAACAATAGATTACCATCAAGCCGGCTTTAAAAGCAACTAACCCGCCTGAAGTGCATAAAAATACTTTGCGGGGGTTGAATGTTTGGCAAGTAGAAAGGTTTCCCCCCCCGTTATAAGTCTTTACAATATGTAGCTGAGTAAGAATCTTTAAGAGTGGGGGGGTGAATCTGACTTTTTTTGAAACCCATAAGGTTTAATCCGCTACAAAAAAAGCCTTGTACATAATCTTTCTGCTACCTTTCGGTTTGTAAATAAACTACTGCATGAAAACGCTCCAGTCCTTCCCCGCTATTCTTCTGTTCCTTGTTTTAGCTGCCTGCAACGGCAAAACCGATGCCCTTTTGGAACACACCCATGCCGATGGCAAGGTAAAAGTGGCCGTAAAAGGCGAGCGCCTAACTTCGGTAGAGCCATGGAAGGTAAATCTGAGCGTAAAGGCTTATAACTTTAAAGAAGGCAGCCTGATATTTGAAATTTATGCTGATGACCTGAACAATGAAACCGTAGCGTTTACCTGGGCTGACGATACACACTGCGATATTATATTCACCCAGCAGGATGGAGTAGAGCGGACCTTCCGGCTTATTGCCTCGCCCGAACAAATGCAAATAGCCGAGGTACCTGCCGGATCTTAGTGTATTCTGTCGCCCCTTACTTCCAGTTGCTTTATTATCCTGGCTTCGTATTGCAGCCATTCTTCCCAGCGTTTCATCACGTTTTCCTTCTCGCCAAGGTCGCAGGCCATATCTAAAAACAGGCGGTAATGCCCTGCCTCGCTTACCATCAGGTTGCGGTAAAAACTTTTCAGTTCATCATCTTCAATACTTTTCGAAAGCATTTTAAATCGCTCGCAGCTGCGGGCTTCTATTAAGGCGGCAAACAACAGCCTTTCAATAAGCGACTCTCTGCGCGAGCCACCTTTGCGCAAATACTTCAGCAACTCGCTAACATACTTATCCTTTCGTTGCAGCCCCAGTTTTAAGCCGCGCTTTTTTAAATGCTGTAGCACCAGTTCAAAGTGCCCCCATTCTTCCTTTACTATGGGCGAAAGCGACTCTATTACATTTTCAAAGTCGGGATAGTTTTGAATTAAGGAAATGGAAGTGGAAGCCGCCTTTTGCTCGCAGTAAGCATGGTCGGTAAGTATTTCCTGAATACTCTTTCCGGCCAAATTGGCCCAGCGGGGGTCGGTAGGTAGTTTTAATCCGAGCATGATAATAAGAATAGGGCGGCAAAAATAGAGTTTCGTACCGAAGTTAAAACTGCGCGGAATTGTAGTTGTTGCAGCACTGCTACAAAAAAAACATTAGCCCTCCCTTGTTTGTATAAGCATTCACAATTATCCTATTAACTGTTCTGCTATTCGTTTATCATTGCAGCGCAAAAAAATAAAACCATGTCAGTTCGCAGTATTTACAACGAAGAACAATTAATGTTCGCCCAATCGGTAAAGGAATTTGTAGCCAAAGAAATTACCCCTAACAATGCCGCTTGGGAAAAACAGCACATGGTTAGCCGCGAAAGCTGGCTGAAGTTTGGCGAGGCCGGTTACCTGTGTATGCAGGTTGAGGAACAATATGGCGGACTGGGAATAAAAGACTTCCGCTACAATGCCATTATTAGCGAAGAACTGGCACGTGCCGGTTGTGCGGGCCCTGCGGTGGGTTACCCTTTACACTCCGACATTGTTTGCCCCTACATTGAACACTACGGCAAAGAAGCCACCAGGCAGAAATACCTCCCCAAAATGGTAAGCGGAGAATACATTGCCGCTATTGCCATGACGGAACCCGGTGCCGGCAGCGACCTGCAAAACATACGCACCACTGCTGTGGATAAAGGCGGCTACTACGTAGTAAACGGTTCCAAAACATTTATTACCAATGGTTACCTGTGCGACCTGGCTGTAGTAGCAGTTAAAACCGACCCAAGCAAAGGAGCCAAAGGAACTTCACTGCTGGTAGTTGACACCGGCATGAAAGGCTTTACCAAAGGAAAACCTTTCGAAAAAATAGGTTTACATGCACAGGATACCTGCGAACTTTTTTTTGAAAATGTGGAAGTG
Organism: uncultured Chitinophaga sp.; assembly: GCA_964563185.1. Lineage (GTDB taxonomy): Bacteria > Bacteroidota > Bacteroidia > Chitinophagales > LD1 > Bog-950. Next base: position 3,106 of record CAZLXD010000123.1, on the reverse strand, counting down.
CCTAAAGAAAACCTGTTGGGTAAAGAAGGCGAAGGTTTTAATTACATGATGACTGAGCTTTCGCAGGAAAGATTAGTAGTAGCTCTTGGAGCTATTGCCGCTGCCGAAGGAACCTTAGCGGCTACCGTTCAGTATACCAAAGACAGAAACGCTTTCGGCAAACCAATTTCAGAATTACAAAACACCCGTTTTAAGTTAGCAGAAGTAGCTACTGAAGTTACTATTGGAAGAACTTTTGTTGACCGTTGTATAGAACTACATGCCGACAGGAAGTTAGACCAGGCTACTGCCTCCATGGCTAAATATTGGCTTACCGACCTTCAAAGCAAAGTAGCCGATGAGTGCCTGCAACTACATGGCGGCTACGGTTACATTTGGGAATATCAGGTAGCCCGCAGTTGGGCCGATGCCCGCGTGCAGCGTATTTATGCGGGTACCAATGAAATAATGAAGGAGTTAATTGCCCATAATTTATTGAAGTAATACGCCTAAGTACATTCCTTTTATATTTACGAAAAACAAAACAACATGATTGCACTACCCTTATCTGTATTAGCTTTGGCTGCCGGAGTTTACCTTTTAGTAAAAGTTAAGCGCGAATACCTTGGCGGCATTTTCGAAGCTCTTTCCTGGCTGGTTATTCTTACTTCATTAATCTCGTTAGGTTACACCGGCTTTAAAGCCTTTAACCATTTCGGTAACAAATGCGGAGGCAGCAAATGCACCGTTGAAAAAGAAGTGGTAGTTAAGAAGGAGGGCAGTTGCCATGGTGGTACTGCCGAAAACTGTAGCGCCAAAAGCTGCCAAATGGAAGGCGACAGTTGTGTAATGGAGCAGAGTGCATGCGAAGCCATGTTGGGCAAAGAAGCCTGTGAGGCAATGGTGAAGGAACGTGGACGCTGCATTATGAGCAAAGAAGAATGTGCTGCAAAATGCGGCAACAAAGGAACCTGCAACGGTGAGAAGAAAGAATGTTGCGCCAAAAAAGATGCGGCTGCCTGCCCGCACTCAACTGCCGGCTGCAAAGGCGATTGCGGTGGCAAGTGCAGTGGCAATTGCAAAAGCGCCTGCACCGCTGAAAAGAAATCGTGCTGCAAAAAATAGGCAACTTGTAACTCCTCCTTTAAGTGAATCTTGAACTATACCTGCGCCCCACGGCATTTATTGACAGTGATCATCCTTCCATAAAGGATTACGCCCTTAAACACACCGAAGGTTGCACAACAAATAAAGAAAGAGCCGTGGCACTTTACAATGTCGTGCGCGATGATATTTTGTACGACCCCTACCATCTTATTCTGGATCCTAAAGTAATTTCAGCCTCCCAAACCCTGAAAAGAGGAAGCGGATACTGCATCGAAAAATCATTGCTGCTTGCGGCTGCCGCCCGGGCATTGGGCATTCCCTGCCGCCTTGGTTTCTCTATAGTGCGCAACCACCTTTCTACTAAAAAGTTTGTAGAAATGCTCCGCACCGACAAGTTTGTATTTCACGGCTACAATGAGTTTTGGTTAGATAACAAGTGGGTAAAGTGTACACCTGCTTTCAATAAATCCTTATGCGAAAAATTCGGAGTAGGAGTATTGGACTTTGATGGTGAGCACGATTCTATTTTCCATGAATTTGCACACGGGCAAAAGTATATGGAATACCTGCATGAATACGGACAGTTTGACGACTTTCCGTTTGACCTTTTTGTTCAGGAATTGAAAATACATTACCCGCATTTGTTTGAACCGGGTGCTAAACATGCTCATGCATGGCAAACAGGTGCATAACAGGTTAATTTCTTCCCCAAACTTTCTCTCTTCATATAACTGCACTTGCCTATTTTCGCGCGCGTAAATTTTCAACTACATAAACCAAGCAACTGTTGCCATGAATCTACTCTCCGACCGTATTAACAATATGCAGGAATCGGCCACTATCAAAATGGCCAAAATGAGCCGCGAACTGAATGCACAGGGCAAAGACATTATTGACCTTAGTCTTGGCGAACCTGATTTTGACACCCCGCAACACATAAAGGATGCTGCTAAAGTGGCTATTGACAAGGGTTACACTAAGTATACTCCGGTTCCCGGCTACCCTGAACTGCGCAAAGCCATTGCCAAAAAGTTTAAGCGCGATAATAACCTTGATTATACCATTGACCAGATTGTAGTCTCTACAGGAGCTAAGCAAAGTATTGCCAACGTTGTACTTACGCTTATTAACCCCGGAGATGAAGTGCTGCTTCCTGCTCCTTACTGGGTAAGTTATGCGGCTATTGCAGAGTTGGCCGAAGGTAAGTGTGTTGAGATTCCTACCACTATTGACTCGAACTTTAAAGTAACTGCTGCTCAGTTAGAAGAACACATTACGGCTAATACCAAACTGATTATTTTTTCTTCACCTTGTAATCCTACCGGCTCAGTGTATTCAAGTGAAGAGCTGGCGGGTATTGCCGAAGTGTTGAAGAAGCATCCGAATGTGTTTGTGCTGTGCGATGAAATTTATGAATACATCAACTTTACCGGCCAGCGCCATACGAGCCTTGCTGAATTCAACGAGATAAAAGAACAGGTAATTACCGTAAACGGTTTTAGTAAAGGATTTGCCATGACCGGTTGGAGACTAGGTTACATTGGCGCTCCAAAGTGGATTGCCGGGGCCTGTGATAAAATGCAAGGACAATTCACTTCAGGGACTTGCTCTATTGCACAAAAGGCTGGTGAGGCTGCTTTGTTGAGCAGCATTGAGCCTTCGCTTAAAATGGTAGAAGAATTCAGAAAGCGTAGAGATTTAGTGTATGGCCAGCTGAAAGAAATTCCGGGGCTGAAAATAAACCTGCCCGATGGTGCATTCTATTTCTTCTTTGATGTAAGTGCCTACTTCGGCAAATCATTCAACGGAAAAACAATGAACACTCCCGAAGATATTTCCCTGTTTCTTTTGGCTGAAGGAAATATAGGCTTAGTAAGCGGTGAAGCCTTTGGCGATAAATACTGCCTGCGTATGAGCTATGCCACTTCGGAAGATAAACTAACCGAAGCGTGCCATAGAATGAAAGAAGCTCTCGCTAAACTTCAATAACAACCAACAAACTAAACAGACACATGCCTGC
>CAZLXD010000122.1:6129-9458 GCA_964563185.1 uncultured Chitinophaga sp. | reverse complement strand
TTACCAAAAAGAAGTTTACCGAAGCCAAGCCCTACTTTGCCGCTATTAAGGAGGTGAAAGACAAATACTACTATCCGGCTAACTACTACTACGCCTTTATTTGCTTTTACAACAAAGACTACAACGAAGCCCTCAAAGCCTTTCAGGCAATTGAAGATTCCAAATTGTATTCTTCGGTTATCCCCTATTACATCGCACAGATTTACTACATTAAAAAAGATTACGACAAGCTTACTCCTTACCTGCAAAAGAATATTGGCCGCAGCGATGTGCTTTATCAGCCCGAAATGAAATTCCTGCTGGGGCAGGTGTATTTTCAACAGAGCAACTACGAGAAGGCGCTGCCGCTGCTGGAGGAATATATCAGCAAAAATGCCAAGGTACAGAAGGAGAACATTTACCAGTTAGCCTATTGCCAATACAAAACAGGGGCTTACAATAAAGCCATTGAAAACTTCAAACAACTCAATTTGCTGGACGAAGCCCTTGGTCAAAATGCCACGTATGCTTTAGCCGACTGCTATTTAAAAACCAACCAAAAGGACAAAGCCCGTTCTGCCTTTCAGAGTGCTGCAGAAATGAAGTATGACGAAACCATACAGCAAAATGCCCTTTATAATTACGGTAAACTTTCTTTTGAATTGGGTTACAGCACCGAAGCCATTCAAAGCTTTGAAACTTATTTAGAGAAATATCCCAAAGGCACATACACCGATGATGTAAATGAAATGCTGGCGGCTGTGCTGGTGCAAACCCGCAACTACGACCGTGCCTGGCGCATAATGGAAAAGATAAAGCTGAACAGTGCGCTCATTAAAGAAGCTTACCAAAAGGTAACTTATTTCCGCGCTATTGAGTTGTTCAACGATGGCAAAACGGGTGAAGCACTTGACCTGGCCAACAAAAGCTTAAACTATCCGCTTAACCTCGAAATACAAGCCCTTGCCACTTACCTAAAGGCAGAACTGTTATACGGCAACAATCAGTTTAGTCAGGCAGCCGAGTTGTACATGAAGTTTAACCAGCTAAGCACCCCTTCGTTGGAAAAGAAAGGCGAAGCCAGCAAACTTCGCTCTTCCTACAATCTTGCTTACTGTTACTTCAAACAGAAGAATTATAACAATGCCGAAATATACTTGGGTTATGCAGCCGATGAAGCCAATAATACCATGGATGTGAAAGGGAAGCAAACTCTTCTGCCCGACCTTTACATGCGCTGGGGCGATTGTGCTTTTGTGACCAAAAATTATGCGAAGGCACTTCCCGCCTACACACAGGTGGTTGACAACAAATGGAGCGGTGCCGATTACGCACAGCTACAAAAAGGAATCATTCTCGGTTTGCAGAATAAAGATGAAGAGAAGATTGCTGCCATGAACCAACTTATCAGCAAATTTCCCGGCAGTAATTATGCCGACAGGGCCTACTACGAAATAGGTGAAACACAGCTGTACAATAACAATCTTTCAGCCGCCCGTACCGCTTACCAGAATGTGATTACAAAATTCCCTAACAGTTCTTTTCTGCCAAAGTGCTATTTAAAAACTGCTGTAATTGATTACAACAGCAACAAAAAAGAACTGGCACTGGAAGACTACAAGGAAGTAGTGCGCAAATTCCCTAAAACCCCGGAAGAGAAGGAAGCATTGGATGCCCTAAAAGAAATATATGTGGAACTGGGCCGTGCCGATGAGTATTTCACCTTCGTAAAAAACACTACCAACATCAACATTAGCACCACCGAGCAGGATTCACTCACTTACCAGAGTGCCGAGAATGCATACAGCGCTAACGATTGCCCGCGCGCCATTACGCTCTTTGGCAATTACATTACTAAGTTCCCCAATGGCTTCTTTACCAACGAAGCCCGCTGGAAAAAGGCCGAATGTCACTTAAAGGTAAAAGACTTTACTCCGGCCCTGACTGATTTGGAAATACTCATAGAAAACAAATACGGCAAGTATTACGAAAAAGCACTTCTGAAAGCATCGGGCATTGCTTTCTACGAAGTAAAGAACTACAACAAAGCGCTCACTTTCTACCGTATGCTATATGTGGCATCTACCTCGCAGGCCAATACTTACACAGCTATTACCGGAATGTTCCGCGCGGCAGTGCAGTTAAAGAACAACGAAACTATTATTGAGTACTCCGACCAGTTGATTAACTCCGGCCTTGCCAAAGAGGGCGATATACAGGAAGCTTATTCTGAGAAAGGAAAAGCCTGGTACACATTAGGAAATAAAGAATCGGCAAAAGGTGCCTTTAACCGTGTAGCGGAACATCCGGTAAACGAACGTTGTGTTGAAGCCAAATACATGGTGGCAAAAATTCTGTTTGAACAACAGAGCTACAAAGCCTCGCAGGATACCTGCTTTAAGCTAAAGAACCGCTACGCCAGTTACGAATTCTGGGTAGTAAAAACCTTTATACTGATTGCCGATAATTACTCGGCACTCGGCAACACGTTTCAGGCAAAAGCCACCCTCGAAAGCATTGTAAACAACTACGAAGGCGACCAAACATTATTGAATGAAGCCAAAGAGAAGCTACAGAAGATCAGAACCGAAGAACTGAACAAAAGTAAGTTAATGCCTATGGAGGCATTGCCGCAGGACACCCTGATAATGGAAAGCGATTCGTTAATCAATAACAACAAGTAGATGTTTAGGATGCTCAGTAAAAGGTTGCTTTTTGTTTTACTAATGATAGCGGGAACCCGTTACGCAGTTATTGCCCAAACCGGCAGCGGTGTGGGCAACGAGGAGGTAATTGTAGTAAAGGAATACGAAGCAAAAATTCAGGATGCACAAAAAGTAAGCATACAACCCAACATACCCGAAACTGAAGAAAAGAAACAGAGTTTTGATTACAGTATACCTTCGAAGGATTACAAGAGTTTTGCTTTTGAACCTAACCCGCTTAAGCCCATTTCGCTGAGCAAAGAGAAAGTAGAGAAATACAATACTTCGTTTGTAAAGGTTGGTTTTGGCAGCCAGATAATGCCGCTGGCACAACTGGCCTATAACGACAATAAAACAAAGAACCTTCAGTTCGGTATCTTTTATAATCACCTTTCAGCAAGAGAATTTAAAGTGCGCAACCAGCGCTTTTCAGACGATGAAGCGGGATTTTACCTGCGCTACTATCCTAAAACATTTGAGGTGGGTACCGGCTTTACCTTTCGCAACTACCGCACCCATTTTTACAGCATTGACACCATGTTCAGCGATACGGCTTTCAAAGCAAAAGATGTGCGCCAGGTATTCCGCAATTACGATGCCACCGTGTATTTCTGCAACCGGTTTTTCCTCAGGCCCGATCGAACC
>CAZLXD010000122.1:0-6119 GCA_964563185.1 uncultured Chitinophaga sp. | reverse complement strand
AAATCGCTGATTGATTTCCGACAGTCGGTTAACTTCAATTACCTGCAGGAAACCTACGGCAAAGCCAACGAATGGTTTATTGGCGGAACCACCGCTTTCGGTAAAACATTCAAACAGCACCATGCTATTGTAGCCGATTTCAATTTTGACATATCAAGACTTAAGAATGATTCATTGATTCTGCAACGAAACATTTTCCGTTTTAATGCCGGCTACTCTTTTGATAATGACGACTGGGAAGCCTTAGGTAAAATAGGCTTAGCTGTTAACGGAAGCAAAGTATACCTACTTGCCGATGCCCATATAGAAAAGCGCCTTTACCAGCACACACTGATTGCTTACTTAGGCTACCATCTGCGCTACGATAAAAACTCACTGAACAGTTTTGCGCAAAACAACCAGTTCATTCACAATTGGGCAGCTATTCAAAACTCGCACGTGGGCGACTTTGGTGCAGGGGTGAAAGGAACCACAGGCGGCTTTTCATACAACGCCTCGTTCCACCTTAACCATATTGACCGCATGCCGCTGTTTGTAAGCGACACCAACGATATGCGCAGGTTTGTGGTGGTATATGACAGTGCCGTAAAAATATTCAACGTGCATCTCGAAGCCGGTTATAATGTAAAGGAGTGGTTGCGCTTCTCGGTTATTGGCGATTACAATTTCTATCAAATGACCAAAGAGTTACGCCCCTGGCATTTACCTGCTCTGAATCTTACTTTCCGGGCGCAATACATTTGGCAAAACAAAGTAAAGGTGGGAATGGATTTGTTTGGCATTACCAACAGCTACGCCAAACTGGCGGGTAACAGCGAGGCAAAAATTAAAGGCACAGCTGATATAAACCTGAGTTTGGAGTACATTATGAGTAAGCATGTGTCCTTCTTCGGCAACCTGAATAACATAGCCAACTTCCGTTACCAGCGCTGGTACAACTATCCTTCGTATGGCATTAACGGAATGGTAGGCGCTAAGTTTTCGTTTTAAGCAGAGCTGCTTTCAAAGCTACAACAACTGATACAACCGCTTTAGTTCCTTCACCCTGTCTTCGCGGTTCTGATGATTGTAGATATCAATCAAATAAGTAATCAGTTCCTTTATAATGCTGTTGTTATTGGCAGGCATAAAGTTCTTCGCATCCTGGTCTACCCTCATCTTTTCTAAGTAGTCCTTTATTTCATTGCGCGAGAAAATAGAGCCCCGGTTGATAGGATTGATGTAAAACATCACTTCACGCTCTAAACTTTGCTCGCTGTAAAAATCAATGATGTTCTTTTTACAGAATGCCAGAATGTAATGCCGCACCAGATTCACCCCGTATACCGGCAGGTTGAGTTCCTGCGCCAATACCTGATAGATGATTCCCACAATAATGGAATTCCCTTTCTTGGTATCCAGCACATTATTGATACAGAAATCCTGATAGTCCTCCGAGGTTTGAGAGCCTTTAAAGTTGTGGTAGTTATAAAATACCTGATTAAAGATTTGAATTTGCTCCAAAGGAGTTTGGTTGTAATTCAACTCCAACCAAATGCTCTGCTTTATCTTTTGCAGCTTCTTCAGTATATCATCCAACTGAATATCGGGATAATGATACTTGGCTATTAAGAAGGCTCCGGTGAGCAAATCAGGCTGGTCTAAAAACAGCCATTCTTCCCACTCCGCTTCCAGAGCATCAAACTGTATTTTATGGATAATGTCTTCTAAGCGTTCGTGTGCCAGCGGATTGAGTTCCGATGCCCAGGCCTGCTCTAAATCAGGAATAATTTCGCTGCCCAGACTTATAAGCTTATTGTAAACATGCTTGAAGACCTCGTTGTCTTCATCATCGAGGAGTTGAATAAGTGCGTGTACCTCTTTGTTTTCCGCCATTTACTTTTTCCGTCTGAAAGATTTCTTCGTTGGCCCCTGCTCTCCTATTATCATCTGCACCTCTTCCAACGTAAGATATTCCGCTTCTTTATCCTTCGGTATCTTGTAATTATCCTTCCCCTTTTTAATGTAAGGGCCATACCGTCCGTTCAGCACCTGAATACCTTCTTTTTCGAAGTTATGGATGATTCGGTTAGCGTCCTTCTCCGCTTTCTCACGAATAAGCGTTAGTGCGTCCTCTAAAGTAATCGTATAAGGGTCCTTATCCTTAGGGATAGAAACAAAGAGTTTGTCTAACTGCACATAAGGCCCAAAGCGGCCAATGCTCGCTTTAATCTCTTTTCCTTCGGCACTTTTGCCTAACACGCGTGGCAGTTTAAACAACTCCATTGCCTCCTCCAGCGTAATAGTTTCAATGGACTGAGTAGGACGCAGCTTGGCATAGCGCGGCTTCTTTTTCTCATCATTCTCATCGGGTTTGCCAATTTGCACCATAGGGCCGTAGCGTCCCATGCGGGCAATAACCGGTTCACCGCTGGCAGGGTCAGTGCCCAGTTCACGTTCACCGGTAGCACGGGCGGCATCTTTAGTTGTGGTTTCTACCGTTTCATGAAAAGGCTTGTAGAAATCATCTATCATTTTGTGCCATTCCTTTTTACCATCGGCAATACGGTCGAACTGCTGCTCTACATCGGCAGTAAAGTTGTAGTCCACCACGGTGGTAAAATTCTCCATCAGAAAATCGGTAACCAAAGCACCAATGTCCGTAGGGAACAGCTTGCTCTTTTCGGCTCCGGTAATTTCTGTTTTTACTTCATCGGTTACCTTACCGCCTTTCAGCGTATACATTTTGTATTTACGCTCTACCCCTTCGCGGGTTTCTTTTACCACATAGTTACGCTTCTGCACGGTAGAAATAGTTGGCGCATACGTAGAAGGGCGGCCTATGCCCAGTTCCTCCAGTTTCTTCACCAAACTTGCTTCGGTGTATCTTGGCGATGGCTTAGTAAAGCGTTCGGTAGCTGTCATTTCTTTCAACTCTAACACCTGCCCTTCTTTTACCGGAGGGATTAAAGAAGCACTTTCCTCTTCGCCCTCTGCTTCATCATCGGTTCCTTCATTATAAACTTTCAGAAATCCTTCAAACAACACCACTTCGGCAGTGGCCTTCAGTGTTTCCTTGTTTTTATCATTAATAATATCAATGATAGTCTTCTCAATTTCCGCATCGGCCATTTGGCTGGCAATGGTGCGCTTCCAAATCAATTCGTACAAGCGCTGCTCATCGGAATCGGCTTCAATAGTTTGATGCTCGATATAAGAAGGACGAATAGCTTCGTGCGCTTCCTGTGCCGATTCGTTTTTAGTGGCATACTTTCTTTTCTTGAAGTAGTTCTTACCGTAACGTTTTCCTACTTCTTTCTCCAGAGCTTCCAATGCTGTTTCAGAAAGATTGGTAGAGTCGGTACGCATATAGGTAATATGCCCCGCTTCGTACAACTTTTGTGCTACGCGCATGGTAATGGCTACCGGAAAACTGAGCTTACGCGCAGCTTCCTGCTGTAAAGTGGAAGTGGTAAAAGGAGCAGCCGGTGTTCTTTTGCCCGGCTTCTTTTCAATGGCATTTACCTTAAACTCCGCATCGGAAACTTCTTTTAAAAACTTAGCGGCTTCTGCTTCGGTTTTAAAGTTGGTTGGTTTCTCCGCTTTAAATACCGACTTCTTTCCGTTCTCGTCCGTTACAAAAAAGAAAGCGGTCACTTTGTATGAAGCCACCGCTGTAAAACCGCGAATTTCTCTTTCGCGTTCCACAATTAAACGAACGGCTACCGATTGCACACGCCCTGCCGAAAGCGAAGGTTTTACTTTGCGCCAAAGCACAGGCGATATTTCGTATCCCACCAACCTATCGAGCACTCTGCGCGCCTGCTGGGCGTTTACCAAATCCATATTAATAGTGCGCGGACTGTTAACTGCGGCCTTAATAGCTTTCTCGGTTACTTCGGTGTAAGTAATGCGCTTGGCAGTTTCCGGATTCAGTTTTAATACATCGCAAAGGTGCCACGATATGGCTTCGCCTTCGCGGTCTTCATCCGTTGCCAGATAAATCTCTTCGGCACTCTTTGCTAACTTCTTCAGTTCTTTTATAACATCCTTCTTATCGTCATTAATCACATACTCGGGTTCGTAATTATTGGCCACATCAATGGCCAAACCACTATCGGGTAAATCGCGGATGTGGCCATAGCAGGATGTTACCACGTAATCCTTTCCCAAAAATTTATTGATGGTTTTTGCTTTCGCTGGCGACTCCACTATAATTAAGTTCTTCGACATATCTGTTCCCTCTATTGGTGCGCAAATAAAACCTTTACAATGAAAAACAAAAACAACCGCTTTGCTGCTGCACCCTGTATTACAGTTGTATGAACAAAGTAAACTGCCATTGGTTGCATGTAAAGCGCACCCTTTAGCATTCTCTGCTTCGTATTTTAATAGTAGTAACATACGGCACATACTAAAAACCAAGCGGTGTGCGTTACATTACTACAACGCACCCTTATGAACTTGACTTTCACTTTTTGTTCACTTAAACCAACCTATTATGAGCAAAATTTTGTCAGTCATTCTTATGGTTTGTTGTTTCGCACTGAAAACAAACGCCCAGTTTTTTATTGGCCTGCGCGGTAGTGCTTATGGCGGCATTACCAACGTTCACTACAACCCCGCCATTGCCAACAGCCCTTATCTGGCAGATATTAATCTGATTGGTGTTGCTGCCACTATTAACAACAACTATGTGGGGGTACACCGCCAAGCGCTGCTGCATCCTTCTTACTTTAGCAATGCTGATTTTCAGAGTTTGTATTTGCACGAGCGCGTGAACGGCCGCGATAAGCGCGGTTACTTTGGCGCACAAGTACAGGGGCCGCTGTCGTTTATGTTTTCCTTCGGGCCCAAGAAAAACAAAAACCTGAACGCTATTGGCTTCAGCTACCATGCCAATGCGGTGTTTAATGCCGATAACATTACCGAGGTATTTGCCCGCACCGCTTATCATGGTTTGGGGTATCAGGCAAATGCCATTACTAATTACTTAGGGCGCGAATTATACAACGGCAACTTCTCGTTAAAAGGGGCCGTGTGGAACGACTTCGGCATTACTTACTCGCGCGTGGTTTACAACAAAGCAGGCAACCTGATAAAAGCGGGCGGAACGTTTAAGTTACTGATGCCCGTTGCCGGTGCTTACGGTTATGTGCGCGACCTGAGCTACCAATGGACCGAGTACGAACAACTGAATATTTACAACACCGAAGCCAGGTATGCTTACTCCGAAGGATTAATTACCTCATCGGGAAACGCGGCTAATGATGCCAAACAGGCATTGAGCAGTTACATGAAAGATGCCATGGCCTTTAAAGCCGGAAAGCCAAGCGCTGCGGTAGATATGGGAGTAATATATGAATGGTGGCCCGATAAAAAAGGAGAAGCGGTGATGGATTGCCACTGCAACGACTTTAGCGAAAAGAGCCGCTACAAATTAGCCGCAGGTTTTTCGATGATTGATTTGGGAGCGCTGCGCTTTAAGCGGGGCGAGTACAGCCGCGACTTTTATGCCGACATACGCAACTGGGATGTAGGCAATGCGCAGTTTCCTGATGGGCTGCAAAGTTTAGACGATACCATTAACACCCGGTTTGTGGTGCGCGAAGGCAGCGAGTACTTTACGATATGGCTGCCTACCCGCTTTAATGTGTTTGTTGACTACAACATTGTAAAAGACTTCGGGGTTACGTTCAATGCCATGATTTCGCCCGATATGTCGCCACAAAGAAGGATGATACACCATGTTACCACCTTTTCGGTTACCGGTAAGTACGACAACAAATGGCTGGGAGTGTATGTGCCGCTTTCGTACGATGTAAACGGCAATGTAAGTTTAGGAACCACCCTGCGCTTAGGGCCGCTTACCATAGGCACACAGGATTTGCTGGGGCTGTTTGCCAAAAAGTTTGTTTACAATGCCGATATACATGCCGCTTTAAAAGTGACCATCCCCCATGGTAAAATATGCAAGCGGGGCGACCTTCGGTTTGAACCCAAAACCAATAAGAAAGAAAGAATGCGCTTTTAACCGCTATAGGTTTTACCACAACAGGCAGGCGGGCAGTGCACCTTCCGTAGTTTTAAAAACTACGGAAGGGTGTAACTGCTTTCCTAATTCCTTATAAGGATTAGGC
>CAZLXD010000121.1:0-9464 GCA_964563185.1 uncultured Chitinophaga sp. | reverse complement strand
ATAACCTTACAAAACTGGTAGCTCTTTATATGAACATGTTCGTAAACTTTTCTATTAAGCCCATGCGCCTAATGATTTTTTCGGGTATGCTTTTCTCCCTCTCTGGCTTAGTATTGCTGATAATTTTTACAATGGAAAAAATATCAGATCCTTCTATCCCCATTGGTTGGACTGCTATAGCAACTATGATTGTTACATTTTCCGGATTCCAGATTGTTTTCCTAGGATTATTAGGCGAATATCTTGGAAAGCAATACCTTGATCAAAACTCCACCCCACAGTGGACAGTTAAGTATATAAAGAGCTACACAAACAATGCTAAACTCTAGGGTAGAGTATGACCGTATGGCGCAGGCTGATGTTAAACATTGGTGGTATGCCACTCTGCACTTGCTTGTCCTTCGCAGTATCCGGTTAAACTTTAAAAACAATAAGGATATCAAGTTACTGGATGCCGGATGTGGAACAGGTGGCCTGATGCTTTACCTTGCAAAGCATGGCTATAGGAATGTATATGGAATGGATATCTCAAAAAAAGCACTTGAATATTGTCATAAACGCAGCCTGAATGTAACTTGCGCTAACATAATTGATATTGGAAGTATTTGCCCTCCTTCCAGTTTCGATGTGATAGTATGCAACGATGTATTGTATTTCTTGGAGGAAGGGCAACAGCGTAAGACAATTTACAGCTTCTATACTATTCTCAAGCCAGGCGGAGTTTTATTATTCAACTTCCCTGTAATGGATATCTTTCAAGGAATACATGACTTAAGTGTTGGTATAAAGAAACGGCATCAGTTAGCGGATATTCTGAAGTTGTTGCCTGATGAAACAATAAATAATTGTAACTATAGCTACAGATATTGGCCGGTGTTACTTTCTCCTGCCATACTTGTAAATCGTTTTTTTCAGAGAAGGAAAATTAAGAAGGGTACATATAGTTTGATATCTGACGTAGAAATACCGGGAAGTGCTACAAACCATATTTTAAAGGGGCTGATGGCAATTGAAACTCGCCTTCCTACTCTAGTAAACTTTGGGTCTTCTGTTTTCCTGACAGTATGGAAACCCCTAAACTAGTTTTTTGCCTACCGGAAGCATGATTGATTTTTTTAAGTCCGTATATATGTAAAATGCACCCCAAACAGTAAACAAGCAAAGAAATACATGAAATCAAAAGCCCGATGTTTAACATAGGCGGGGTAAATGATAACTCAACAATGTGATCTCCCTTATCTAATACTACCCCTAAAAAACCAAGATTAACTCTTATTAGCTTGACACTTTTACCATCAACCTTAGCAGACCATCCTGTACTGTATGGAATAGATAGAAATAGTATCTTTTTCCTGCTAAGCGAAATACTGCCCTGCACATAATTGCTGTTGTGTTTAATCAGTTTAAGCGTATCAATTCTAAGATTCTGTATATCGCTAATATATTCTGTCGGTGTATATGCTACGGCAGTGTCTGACAGGTCAAATCGAGGGAATTGCGCAGCCACTTCAGGATATATGCTATCATTCAATACAAACGCACGGTAAAGTGTGAAAATTTTCTGATCCTGAGAGAGAGTAGTAAATCTTTTTGAGCGAATAATGCTTTCATAAGCAAAACCTAAAGGCAAATAATGCTTATTCTTATATATCTTAACATCAGCGATATTGCCTAGCAAATCATAATTTATGTGGCGTAGGGTGTCAGCATTCTTGCTCAGAAAGTATTTAATACTCAGGTGACTGTGCAACATTGGATAATAACGCAATCCAGTTATCCAACGGGTTTGCTCTTCACTCTTCTCATCAATAAGATTTAACCCGGCTAAAAAATGAACGTAATATGGGTGGTTAAATGAATGGTACGATCCGGTCCCCCTATATCTTTGCACTTTTGCATCATTAAAACTTGCATGATTAGATGGCCCAGACCAATAATCTTTACTAACTCTAAAGAAACTTTTATCTATAGAATTCAAATAACCTATTGCTTCGTTAGTATAATCAAAATAACCTACCCTTTGCGAGTGTTCCTCGCCCGTTACAGCCATTCGTTCGGCTACATTGCGCGAATGAAAATGAACCAGTTCAACAACAAAAACAACGGGCAATAGCCATATAACTACACTCCTATTCTTCTTATCTCTAAACAGTAATAACAATACGGTGTAAACTAAAAGGTAAATAGCTATCTGATTTCTTAAATCTGTATTTAAAACAGGATGCTCCTTCAGGTATGCGTATGGATAGAACAATGTGACAAGTAGTAGTAGTAGTGTACATAACAATAACGAAACGTTCAACTCCGATTTATTGGTGATTAACCTGTGTATGGCCATTGCACTAAAAAAGAGTATGAATACAGAAATGTAAAAACCTAAAAGCCTGAAGTAGTTGCCGGTAAACAACCAGTATGCATATCTAAAAAAAGGGAATATCAATAACACCGCTATCACCCCCAGAAGAACCGTCACTACAATTCTCTTCCGTAAAGATGCCGTTACAAAGAACTGTGGAAAAACTAAAAGACTGAATAGGCCACAATAAAACATTGGTGCCTCCATAAAATTATACCAGCCTTGGTAACTGTTAGATTGACCTAAAAGTTCCAGGGAAAAAAAACGAGTAAGCAAGGTTATATAATAAAGTTCACTCTCCATAGCAAACGGAGATTGGGTGAATAACTGGTTATAGTAGCCGGCTGGCCCATCGCCACGAGGGCTATTCAGCATAGCCCTTACTTCGCTCAGAAAGAATAAAGAACTAATCCCTATACCTAATAATGTAAGTGCCGCAATTATCATAAACTGGCGCGACAACTCTTTTATGCTTGCATTGCTACCGGAAAAATGGCGGCAAACAGCATATCCAACAGTAACACTGCCTATTAGCCATAAATCAAATGGTTGTAATACTGCAATCAAAGCCACAACCAATGGGAACCAAAACCATTTACCATTTTGCACCAGCAATTCATACGCATAAAGCAGCATGATTAAGTAAAGTGCCTCTGTGGTAAATAAATTCCAACAACTGCCAACTACTATAAACCCGGAAAAAGCATAAAAGACACCTCCGAAAATAGCCGAGTATTCATCCATCCGCAGTTTTAGGAGAAAGCGATAAAAAAGCAACCCTGACAGGAAAATTTTAGCCAACTCCATATAGAAAATTCCATAGGCTAAATTTTCCCTATCCAACAAGTAAAGTATAGAGACGAAAGGGTCTGGGAAACTAAATGGTAAAATATTTTGTCCTAAGCCTTGGCTAAAAGACCATTTGGGAAATCCCTCCGTACGAAGATAATCTCGGATATGCATGTAATTCGGGTAAGTATCTACTACCGAATCGCTGGCAAGACCTTTAAAAAGGTATAATTTATCAAAAACAAAAAAGTCATAAAAAACAGCCACCGCTATCGTAGCCATTAATGTCATTAATATGACAACGCCATTTTTTCTAAGAAAAACCAGTAGCGTTGATTGTTGCTGAGATTTCCTTTGCATCCTTCGCCATAAAACTATCAAAATATCAATACCTATACATGCAGTGCATCTATCTTTATCCACAAAAGCACAAACAGGTTTAAGAGATTCTCAGGAATACACTTTGCGTATTTGCTGCCATGTTCAATATGGCATTTTGAAATTCAGGAAAAAAGGCTTTCACTTTGCCTCACTTTATTGTTTACTAAAACTACCCCATGGCTGATAAAGACGGCAAAAAGATTGATTTGAAAAACCTTAGTTTTTCGAACAGCGTTTCTTACTACTTTGATAAGGCAGCGCCATTTACCAATGCTCCTAAAGGATTGCTCGACCAGATAAAGGCGTGCAACAGTATTTACAAAATGAACTTCCCGGTTAAGTGGGGAAACGAAGTTCGTGTTGTTGAAGCCTACCGCGTACAACACTCCCACCACCGTATGCCCACTAAAGGAGGTATCCGTTACAGCACTCATGTTGACCAGGATGAAGTAATGGCCCTTGCCGCGCTTATGACTTACAAGTGCGCCATTGTGGACGTACCATTTGGAGGAGCAAAGGGTGGTATTAATATTTCACCCCGTCAAACTCCCGTTGAAATTCTGGAAACTGTAACGCGGAGATACACCGTTGAGCTGATTAAGAAAAACTTTATTGGCCCCGGCATTGATGTTCCTGCTCCTGATTTCGGTACAGGGGAAAGAGAAATGGCATGGATACTGGACACTTACATGGCTATGCGCCCGGGTGAGATTGATGGCTACGGCTGTGTAACAGGAAAGCCTATTTCGCAGAACGGAATACACGGACGGACGGAAGCTACCGGTCGCGGAGTAGTGTATGCCCTTAACGAAGTTTGCTCTTATGCCGATGATATGAAAGGCCTTGGGCTTACAACAGGATTAGAAGGTAAGCGCGTTATTGTGCAGGGACTTGGTAACGTGGGCTACCACACCGCACGTATTATTGCTACCTACGGAGCTAAGGTTATTGCCATAGCCGAAGCCGATGGTGCGGTATATGACGAAGATGGAATTGATATTGATGCACTTTACAGATACCGCCACGAAAAGAAAACGGTAAAGGGATATCCGAAAGGCCGGGTTATTGCCGATTCAGCCTCGGCACTGGAATTGGATTGCGACATTCTGATACCGGCTGCGTTGGAGAAACAAATTACCGATAAAAATGCTGCGCGTATAAAGGCAAAAATTATAGCCGAAGCCGCCAACGGCCCTGTAACCCCTGCTGCCGAACAAATACTGCTGAAGAAAGGTGTGTTAATTATCCCCGACATCTATATAAATGCCGGAGGCGTAACAGTTTCTTACTTTGAATGGTTGAAGAACCTTTCGCATGTAAAGTTCGGGCGTATGCAAAAACGCTGGGAAGAAAAGCACCAGACCAACTTCATCAAACTGGTTGAAGACCTCACGGGTCAGAAAGTATCTAAAAAGCGCATTAACGATTTAATACACGGAGCAGAGGAAATTGACCTTGTAAACTCCGGTTTGGAGGATACCATGATTGAGGCCTACCGCGATATTCGTGAGTTTAAAAAGCGCCACAAGAAAGTACAGGATTTACGCACAGCTGCCTTTGCCGTTTCTATCAATAAGATACGCGACAGCTACTACGCTATGGGGATTTTTCCATAACAAATGCACCTGTAAAAGAAAAGCCACCAACATTTGTTGGCGGCTTTTCTTTTGTATGTGTAACAAGTGTGCAGAGAAAAAACTAACACTTTGTATGCGAGAGAAGAGCTATTCTATTTTTGTTGGTCTTCGACTATATAGATCAACTAATATTTTGTAAACCCTTTACGCTAAAGTTTAACGATATGCCGGTAACCTGATTTTCCGTGAAGTGTGATGCGAAACAGGTAATGTCCGGCTTCAAGTATATCGACAGGTATATCTACCTGATTATTGCCACTTGCAGAAAATGCCGTTTGCTCTAATGCTATTCGACCGTACATGTCGGAAACAACTAGGGTTGCTTGGCCCGGCTCATCGGCTGTAAAATTTACAGTAAGAGTATTCTCTATCGGATTCGGAAACATTGTAAGGTCGGTACCTAACCACTGGTCATTTGTAGAACTGATAGCCCCGCATAAAGTGGTTTTAACCAAGCTATCCCAGTTAATGCAGTTAACCCAACCCGGAAACGCTATAAAGGGATTACGGTTATTCTGCACGGAATAGATATACTCATCCTTGGTACGCTCAAACTTATCGGGCGGGTCCTGTGCGTTCCATAACTTTAGTATGTTCTGATCCTGATTGGGTGCCTCGGTAAGCAGATAGTCAAGCCCCCATGTTCCGCCATTACCATTGTAGCATATCATTTGGTAAAACATATTTCGGGCGGCATCGCCTTTGCGCTCATCCTGAGGTTCAAACACCAGATTGCCATTGCTGTCAGTTCCTAACTTACTAGCACCAAATGAAAATGTTTGATTTACCACAATGCCCAACGGGTGGTTGGAGCGCTTTTGATTAGGCACATCGCGTGTTAGCAGCAAATTGTGGAAATCTGCTCCGTCAGGATTATTGGTGTTCCCACCTGTAAGCATCCAGCTTTTGGGGAGAGCATGCTCGCGATTATAAGCCTGTGCGGTAAAATCAAAGGAAGGCTGATAAGTAGTGGTTACTCCACTGTATTCGCAATCTACAACCATACTCCCTCCCACTGTATCGCGCTCATAAATAACCGGTAGTATTAGTGTTTTATAACCGGGGGAGTAGGTTGCCATAGTGTGGGGGGAAATGAGATTATGCAGGTCGTTAATAAACGTACCGGACGAAGAGTCTATAGCCGCAAAATAGGCATCCTGGTTAAAGCCGGAAGAAACCACTGAATCAATCAATGGCATTGTTTGTTTGTAGTCAACAGAATTTCCTGTTCCGTTGTAAGCAAACACCGCAAAGTAGTATTTAGTGCCTTCCAACACTTCGCGAACACTAATGGCAGACCATGCTCCGTAACTTACAATCTTTCCATTTCCCAGGCTTTGTCCTTTTTCGTAAACCACTCCGTCAGCAGGAACGCCATTAATCGGTTTGTCGCTTTTAATAACCAAAAAACCATCTGCCACGGCAGGCGTAAACGCCAGTGTAAAACCATAAGCCTTTACGTTGCTAAACTGCATGTTGGTAGGGTTGGCAGAAGGTTCTTGTGCCATTAAACTTGCCGAATACAAAAGGCAAAGGAATACCAAAGAATAACGCATGCGTTTACTTGCTAACGGGTTTCAATAAAATACAATAGGTGGGGAAGTGGTCGCTATAGCCGCCTATATAACGGCCATCGCTGTAGGTGCGCATAGGGTAACCTTTGTACTTGCCGGTTTTAGTAACCATGTATTGCCGGTTAAAAATGTGCGCCTGTTTGTAGAAATACCCTTGCTGAGTTTTATCCAAAAATCCGTATGAAACAAGAATTTGATCAAACAAATTCCAACTGTCGTTATAGGCCAGGGTTCCTATCCCTTTATCAAGGAAATTTACCCAGGGGTTAAACATGCCTCCGGGCTTTACATTATCCGCCTTGCCTACTGCCCCTATCACCTCCGCTACACTTGGGCTGGTAGGGTCATCATTCAAATCGCCCATCAGTATAATTTTAGTTGATGGGTTAATGGCTACTAACGAATCAATTACTTGCTTACATACACCGGCAGCTGCGGCCCGGGAGGGAGCGCTGGCTTCTTCGCCTCCCCTGCGCGAAGGCCAGTGGTTTACAAAAACATGTACCGTTTCGCCATCCAGTTCACCGCTTACCCATAATATATCGCGGGTATAGTAAGGCTTACCGTTCGTACCGGGTAAGTAAACAAACAACGAGCGGCTGCTCTTTACTTTAAAATACTTGGGATTATACAACAGGCCTACATCTATACCTCTTTCATCGGGCGATTCATAGTGAACTATGCGTAACTTTCTGTTACTGAGTTTAGGCTGTGCTATCAGGTCTTCCAGTACTTTACGGTTCTCTACTTCAGCCACACCTAAAAATGCAAAACCATCAGGGTTTACATCCACACCTATTTCAGATAATACCGAACTCAGCTTACCTAATTTATCGGTATATACGTAAGTGTTATTACGGTTCATGCCCGTGGGCAGAAAATCCTCATCGTTCTTATTCGTATCATCAATTGTATCGAAAAGGTTCTCCAGATTATAGAAAGCTACAATATCGGGCTTAAACTGTTTTTCCTGTGCTTGGGTAAACAGACTTATAAATACAGCTACAACAACTACCAGTAATTTTTGCATACCACAGTTTTATGGGGCGGCAAATGTAACAAAACAGGTGCCTTTAGGTTTTGGCGGGATGTTAAGAAAACGATAGCAGGCTTTATAAACTGTGCTATCCCTCTTCATTCAATGCATTAGGGTTCATCCAATACTTACGCCATTTTTCTAAAACCGCTTCAAAGTCTTTTGGTAAGGGCGATTGAAAGAACATTTCCTTTTTAGTAACCGGATGCACAAAGCCGAGCGTTGCTGCATGTAAAGCCTGGCGCGGAAGTATATCAAAACAGTTTTCAATAAACTGCTTGTACTTGGTGTAAACTGTTCCTTTAAGAATTCGGTTGCCGCCATAGCGTTCATCGTTAAACAGGGTGTGCCCTATGTATTTCATGTGAACGCGTATCTGATGTGTGCGCCCTGTTTCAAGCTGGCACTCCACCAGTGTTACATAGTTTAAGCGCTCAACTACTTTATAGTGCGTAACAGCCGGCTTTCCAAAATCACCATCAGGGAACACTTCAAACTGCCTGCGCTCCTTGGAATGGCGCCCTATGTTCCCTTCAATGGTGCCTTCATTATCCTTTACATCTCCCCAAACAAGAGCAATGTATTTACGATGGGTGGTTTTGTTGAAAAACTGCTTTGCCAAATGCGCCAGCGCAAACTCTGTTTTGGCAATTACCAACAATCCACTGGTGCCTTTATCAATACGGTGTACTAAGCCAGGGCGTTGTGCATCGGTGGAAGCAGGCAAATCTTTAAAATGCCAAAGCAGCGCATTAATAAGTGTGCCGCGGGGATTGCCTAAGCCGGGGTGCACCACCATCTTGGGGTCTTTGTTTACTATAATGAGCGCGTCATCTTCATAAACAATATCCAAGGGAATATTCTCAGCAGTTAAATCATAATTCTCTGTGCTTCGCGGAATGAGTAGTTTGATGACATCATTCGGGCGAATTTTGTAACTGGACTTAACCGGCAACCCATTTACCGAAATGCTTCCCGCCTCAGCGGCATTCTGAATTTTGGTGCGGCTTATATTGTTGCCAAGAAAGTTGTGTATAAACTTATCAATGCGAAGCTGCGATTGACCTTTATCAACCACCAGTTCCACTTCTTCCACAAACTCATCACTTGCTTCCTTTGTTTCTAAAGGAATATCATCTTCCTCGTCCGACATACGTTTATGGTTACAGGTGAATTTTAAAAGCTATTAGTTGTGCAGTGAATCTAACTTCTTTTTGAGGTTAGTAATCACATTTACCTCTACGGGGTCAATGCCCTGCAGCATTGCTAAATGGTAGGACAACCAATCGCCAATATGAATCAGATAGAAATGCTTCTCCAGCAGATTAGAACCCTTGGCATAAAGCTCATACACATTATCGGAAAGTTTTACAATAACATCCTTTTTGTAAACAATGCGGTGGGTATTCCTATGGAATTCATCCTCACTGCGAAAGATAATAACCGCCAGGTTGCCGATAGGTTCTTTCCATCCAACCAGTTCATTGTGGTTCATTTCGGGCACTACGTTGTACCAGCAGTGCATCTTAGAGTTTTCGTTTATCTGTTGCTTTAAGCGCAGTGCGGTGCTTTCATATTTATCTTCGGCATAAAGCACTATTACTTTCTGCAAAAGTTTACCTGCCAAAAACTCAGCATCTTCCATTATTCTGTTTTGCTCCGCCTCCAGAAATACAGCAGCTTTTATACTC
>CAZLXD010000120.1:8115-9466 GCA_964563185.1 uncultured Chitinophaga sp. | reverse complement strand
GGAAAGTTCCCCGCTTTTGAAGCACCATACTTTTCCATCGGGGCGAATGGCTCCGGCTACTTCATACTCGCGGAAGTGGAACTTGTTGCCAATTACCACTCCTTCCAGTTTCATATCGGCATACTCTCCGTTCGCACTAATAATAGTAGTGGTGCCTGTTACAATGTCGCCTTCCTGTTTTAAATCAAATTCATAATCAAAGGTTTCAATGTAGTGTGTTTTATCCCAGGAATACTGGTGGCGCTTGCCTACCCATTTTCCGGTAAGGTCCAGTTTAGAAACCTGTTTTGCATCGAGCACATTGGTGCGGTTATCCTGCGAGTAGGCAGCAGAGGCAAAAACCAACAACAGAGCTAGCAGAGAGAGCGTAATACTTTTCATAGTGTTTAATTTTTTGTTTTTGAAATCTATAGTAAGATAGTATTCTTTAAAAATTCCACACGGAAGGTAAAGAAAAATGATTGAGGTGTAAACACCTTGTTGTTAAAAATGATTAGGCGGTAAGCGGTGATAACACCAATAAAAGGGACTACGCAGGTTAAAAACGGTCTGTAAATAAGAAAGCAGATAGCTTTCCATAAAACAAGCTAAAGGTATCGGCACTGGGCATTCGTTGCAGAAGTGATTGCAAGGTTCTTCTTCCGCGCTTATTAACTCGTAGCTGCCGCTGACGTCATAGCCAATAGACTAATCGCTTATGCAGCGATTATTTTTCCCAAGTACGATAACATGTATTTCTGTTTACCTTCTGCGTGGCCCGCCTCCGCTTCTGCCCTTAAAGTTACCGCCCCGCTTCTTTTCAGCGTGTGCCTTAGGGTTATATTCCGGAGCACTGCCCAACGAAGGTGGAACAGGAAGTTTCTTTACTTCATCGCCAATCAATTCCTCTATGCGTTGGAACTTGCGCTGGTCTTCGGTATTGATAAAGGTAAGCGCCACACCGGTTGATTCGGCACGGGCGGTCCTCCCTACACGGTGAATGTAATCTTCAGCATCACCGGGCACATCGTAGTTAATCACCAAACCAATAGAGTCAATATCAATACCGCGCGAAAGGACATCGGTGGCCACTACCACTTGCAGCGTTTTATTCTTAAACCTGCGCAGGGTTTCGTTGCGCACTTCCTGTTCCAAATCGGAATGAATGGCGGCTACGTTTATTCCTTTGCGCAACAGGTCGCGCTCCAGTTGCTTTACTTTATCTTTTGTAGAAGCGAAAATGATAATGCTGGCAATGTTCTTTCCCTGAAGAAGTGACACCAACAGTTCAGGCTTTTGTTCGTTGTAAACCACATAAGCACCCTGTAACACACCGGCAGCGGGTTTCGATACGGCTATGTTAATCTGCTCC